>RDZZ01000170.1 GCA_004293655.1 Polaromonas sp.
CCGGAACCGCCGGGCGCGGCAGGCACAGCAGCAGGCGTTTTGGCGGCCTGAGCCACGGTTTGCACGGCTCCGGCCATGACGGACTTGGTGAAAGCCTGCACGTCGTCGAGTGTGATGCGGCCTTTGGGCCCAGCACCCTTGACCTCGGCCAGCGGCACGCCGAGTTCGCGGGCAAACTTGCGTACTGACGGTGAAGCGTGGGGTAGCGTTCCTGTAGGGGCTGTGGTGGGGTTATGGGGAGCAGCAGCAGAAGTGCCCTCACCCCTGCCCTCTCCCGTTTGCGGGAGAGGGAGAAAATTCGAGATGGGTTTTGGGTTTGCCTCCTCTCCCGGTGCAGGAGAGGGTTGGGGTGAGGGAGCGCGAGCAGTGCCTTCCAGCACTGCCAGCAAATCCCCAATGTTGATGGTGTCACCCAGCTTGACTTTGAGTTCTTTGAGCACACCGGCACTTGACGCTGGAATCTCCATCGACGCTTTGTCAGACTCGACCGTGACGAGCGACTGCTCGACTTTGATCGCGTCACCGGCCTTGACCAGCACCTCGATCACGGTCACGTCTTTGAAGTCGCCAATGTCAGGTACGCGGATTTCGACCACGCCAGCCGAGCTGGCAGGTGCTGTGACGGCTTTTGCTACTGAATTAATAGCATCTGGTGCAGGTGGATCTTGCCGTAGTGCCTCTTTTGGTGCTGCAACAACTGCAGGTGTTCCCGCCTCGGCGATCTCCAGGCTCAGCACGATTGAGCCCTGCCTGACCTTGTCGCCCAGCTTGACCTTGATCTCTTTGACCACGCCAGCCGAGCTGGACGGGATTTCCATCGAGGCTTTGTCTGACTCGACCGTCAGCAGTGACTGGTCAGCTTTGATGGTGTCGCCAGGCTTGGCGAGTAACTCAATGACGGTGACTTCATCAAAGTCACCGATGTCTGGAACTGCAATATCTATGATGGCCATGATGTCTCTTCTCCAATCAGTTGGGGGCAGAGCAACAAATCGCTTCGCGTATTTATTGCTCTGTCCCGCAAAAATAAGTTATGCGTACAACGGGTTGATTTTGTCGGTCTGAATGCCGTACTTTTGAATCGCCTCAGCCACTTTGGTCACAGGCACGGTACCTTCTTCGCTCAGTGCCTTCAACGCGGCCACCACAATGTAGTGGCGGTTGATTTCAAAGTGCTCGCGCAATTTGCTCCTGAAGTCGCTGCGGCCAAAACCGTCGGTGCCCAGCACCTTGAAAGTGCGACCTTTGGGGATGTAGTTGCGAATTTGCTCGGCATACGCTTTCATGTAGTCGGTTGACGCAATGACCGGGCCGGTGTGCTTTTCAAGCTGCTGGCCAACAAACGGCACGCGGGCCGCCTCCAGCGGGTGCAGCAGGCTCCAGCGCTCGGCATCCTGGCCGTCTCGGGCCAGCTCGTTAAAGCTCGGGCAGCTCCAGACGTTGGCGGCAACACCCCAGTCTTTTTCAAGCAGCGCCTGCGCCGCAATCGATTCGCGCAGGATGGTGCCAGAGCCTAACAGCTGCACT
>RDZZ01000171.1 GCA_004293655.1 Polaromonas sp.
GATGTTGTCGCGGCTGTAGCCCAGTTGTGCCAGCACGTCACTTTGCTTGGCGCTGAAGTCGTCGCGGTAAATAAAGGCGTCGCTCTGGGTGTTGTAGGGCGGGTCAATGTAGATCAGTTTGACCCGGCCAAAGTAGCTGTGGCGCAGCAGGCGCAGGGCATCCAGGTTGTCGCCTTTGATCAGCAGGTTGCCTGTGCTGTCCCAGTTTTTGCTGTCGCCCTCCAGCGGGGCAATGATTTTTTGTACCGGTACAAAGGCGCTGTGGTATGCCTCACGCTTACCTACCCAGCGCAGCTCGTAGCCGTCTTCTTCAACCTGAATGCCTGCGGGGTTGGATGGGTCAAGTGCCAGTTGCAGCGCTGCAGCGTTGACGCGAATGTGGCCGTCAGTGCCTACCTCAATGGCCTGCGGGAAGTGCTGGCGCAGGACTTCGAGCTTTTGCTGGTCAGGGGTGAGGGCGCTCAGGATGGGTTGGCCGGGGTAGCCGGTAGGTTGTGACATGCTTTTATTTTTAAAATTACTATTATTTTGATAGCGGCTAGCGCACGTACCCGTTGCCGCAGGGCCATTTTTTATGCTTCAATTTTTGCATCAAGCCAATTCTCGACGTGCAAACCTGGCACGCGCAAAAACTCGGCATCAGCGCTGACCAGGGTTGCGTCCAGCGCGAGTGCGTGTGCTGCAATAAGGGCGTCGTTGGGGCCTATGGGTGTACCGACGGCTTCGAGCTGCGTACGCAGCCTGGCGTAGTACTCGGCTATCTGGTCTGTGAGCGGCATGACATCGAGCAGAGGCACTATTTTTTCGTAGGCCGCTTTAAGACGCTGGTTGGGCCGACGCACGAGCCCAAACTCCAGCTCGCATCGCACGATCACACTGGTTGTCATTTTCGCGGGCACGTTTGCCCTTGCAATGGCGGCAAACCTGCGAGCTGCCAACCCGGTGGTTTCGCGCATCATGTGCGAGATGATGTTGGTGTCGAGGAGGTAAACCTTGGTCACAGAACGATGTCGTCTAGTGGCAGCATGCCCGCATCAACATCTGGAAATTCTTCAAGCACTGGCTCCCAGTCTTTCATGCTCTCCAGTGCCGCCAGCAGCGCGGCTGGGCTTCCTCTGGGGTGTTGGGGCTCAAGCACTTCAATGATCAACTGATTGCCTACGCGCCGCATCGTGGCCTGATTGCCAGGCAATTCAAATTCTTTCGGGATGCGCACGGCCTGGTTGGCACCGTTGCGAAACAGGCTGACTTTGCGACCAAGGTTTTGGCCAATGCCTTGAGCCGGTGCCTCAACTGGATACGGCGCAATGTTGTCAAAAACGTGGCTCATGGTGCGCTCCTTCAATTGAAGTGCGCCAGCTTAGCATATGTCTAAGCCTATGCTGACTCTTCAGCCTGAATCAAGCGGAGCATTGCGCTGAAATGTGAATGTGAATGTGAACATGATGGCGTTGAGCGCGGCCTGTATCACTGGTCATACCAGTTTTCAACCCGCAGGCCGGGCACGCGCTCAAACTCGCGCGTGT
>RDZZ01000008.1 GCA_004293655.1 Polaromonas sp.
ATATGGAAATGGAATTACTGCGCCGTACATTGCTGCAAGGCAGTCAGTTATGCTTGACCAATGGCTTTTTTCTCCCCTTCTGCACTGCCTGCGTTGGCCCGACTCATGCGGCCACATCAGTGGCTTAAAAATGGTTTTGTGTTTGCAGGGCTGGTGTTTAGCCAGTCGTGGCGAGACGGGCCCACGACTGAGCACGTTTTGCTGGCTTTTGCCGCTTTTTGTTGTGTCTCCAGCATGGTCTACATCCTCAATGACTGGCATGACCGCGCCAGCGACGCGCTGCACCCGACCAAGTGCTGCCGGCCGCTGGCCAGTGGCGCCGTCTCAGTACCTGCAGCGCTGCTGCTGGCAGTTGCGTTGCTGACAGGCGCGGTGCTGCTGGCCTTTGGCAACCGGGTGCTGCTGTTCTTGCTGGGCATGTATGTGGTGCTTAATTTGGCATATTCGTGGCGGCTCAAACAGGTGCCCGTGGTGGATGTGTCAATCATTGCGTCGGGCTTCATGCTGCGCCTGCTGGCGGGAACGGTAGCGGTGGGCATTGCGCCGTCGCGCTGGTTGCTGCTGACCGGCATGTTTGTGGCGCTGTTTCTGGGGTTTTCAAAGCGCCGGGCTGAAAGCTTTCATGAGGCTTCCGCCCAGCGCGCGGTGCTGGCCCAGTACCCACCAGCATTGCTCGACACCTTCATCGCCGTGACCATGACCGCCACACTCACCACCTACAGCCTGTTTGCCACCAGCCCCGAGGCGCAGTTGCAGCACGGTGAGCGCCTGCTCTATACCGTGCCGGTTGTGATTTTTGGCATGCTGCGCTACGCCTTGCAAGTCAGCCAGGGACATGGCGAAGACGTGGCACGTGACCTGCTGCGTGACCCGTGGATGGTGGGCGCCGGTGTGTGCTGGCTGGCCATTTTTTCGAGCCGCTGGCTGTGACGCCTGAGCCTGCCCGCTTGCAACTGCCCATCAAGAAACTGTTGCTGGTGCTGGGTGCTGTCGGTTCAATCTACGCGGCTGCCTTGCTTGTCTGGGGTGGCCAGCCGGGTGCCTTGCTGGCTTCGTTGTCGGTGCTGTACTCAAGCGCTGGCCTGCAGGCGGCGCTGCTTTGCCTGCTTAACTACGTTCTGCGGGGGGCGCGCTGGCGCTTGTGGATGGCGCACTACGGGCGTGACTTTTCGTGGCTTGATGGTCTGCGCCTGTATCTCGCAGGCTATGCGTTCACCCCCACACCCGGCAATATCGGGGAGGCGGTGCGCGGCTTGATGCTGGCTCGCCAGCCTTTAAGCACCCGGCAGAGCCTGGCTGTTTTCGGGGCAGAGCGGCTGGCTGATCTGCTGTGCCTGCTGCTCTTGTGCTTGCCCGCCGTATGGTGGGTCATGCGGCATGGCGATCTGGCGCTGCCTCGCCCGCTGGTGCTTGGCCTGGCGGGTGGCGGCGCACTGGTGGCGGCACTGCTGTTCGGGGCTGCGTTCAAATACCGCACCCGGCTGCTCCAGCGTTTTGAATCGCTGCGCCAAGCCTGGACTTGCCTGAGCGTGCGCCCTTTGACATGGTTTGTATTGACGCTGGTTGCCTGGGCAGCGCAGGGCATGGCCGTGTGGCTGCTGTGCCGCGCATCAGACGTGCATTTGCAGCTGCTGACGGCCATCGGGTTTTACGCTGTGGCCATGGTGGCCGGTGCAGTGTCAGCCCTGCCCGCAGGTCTGGGCGGCACTGAGGCGGTGCTGGCGGGCCTGCTGATGGCGCAAAGTGCCACGCCCGGCGAGGCACTGGTCATCACGGTGCTTGCCCGCTTGCTCACACTGTGGCTGGCAGTGGCCATTGGCCTGGCCGCCTTGTTTTACAGTGCCGCCATTCGCCGGGACATCACGCTTTCATGAACTCAAACACCAACATCGCTGGCAGAGCCGGCATTGCTGACACAGCGCTGGTCACCCGCTGGTTGCTGGCGGCCGGTGCGGCCTCACTGCTGCTGCGCTTTTTTATTGCTGCCACCTTTCCCATCACGGGCGACGAGGCGTTTTTTTACTGGTGGGGCGTTTTTCCTGACTGGGGTTATTCAGACCACCCGCCCATGGTCGGCTGGCTGATTGCCTTGATGCGCGCCACACTGGGCGACAGCGTCTGGTCGATTCGCCTGCCCGTGGTGCTGTTGCCCCTTGGCCTGGGTGCGGCGCTGTGGTGGGCTTTGAGCGGGTCAAGCCGCCTGCGTGCGGCCTGGGCGGTGCTGTTTTTCTGGCTGGCACCACTCAACTGGCTCAACGTGTTGATCACCACCGACACACCGCTGATTTTCTGGTCTGTGCTGTCTGCGGCTGCCCTGATGCGCGCCGAGCGCCGGGCGCAACTCGATCGTGCTGCTTACGGGCTGTATGCCTTGTCAGGGCTGTTTTTGGGCTGCGCGTTTTTGTCCAAGTATTTCTCTGTGGTGCTGGGCCTGGCCTACCTGGTTTATTTTGCGCTCTACAGCCGCCAGCGCCTGGCCGGTTTTGCTTTGCTGGTGCTGTGTGCCTTGCCCGGCCCGGCGATCAACATCGCCTACAACATGTCGCACGGCTGGGCCAACATCATGTTCAACGTCTACAACCGCAATGAAAACGAGGTGTTTGAGCTGCGCAAGCCGCTGCTGTACGTTGCCATGATGGCCTACCTCATCACGCCCGTTGCCGTGTGGGCGGCCGTCAAACACCGCCGCGCGCTGGTGGCCACGGCATCGAGCGCCAACACCCTGCGCCTGCTGGCCTGCCTGGTGGTGGTGCCGCTGGTGTTTTTCATGCTGCTGTCGGCCAAAAAAGTCATTGGCCTGCACTGGGTGCTGTCGTTTTACCCGTTCGGTTTTGCCTTTTTGGCGTTTGCCTTGCCCACTGAGCAACTCAAGCGTACCGCTGTGGGGCTTGCTGCGTTTGCCGGCCTGCATGTGCTGGTGGTGGGCGGTCTGTACGCTACCAGCCTGGACACCTGGCGCTCTGCCAAGCTGTACCCGCAAATCATTCGCAGCTACAAAACGGCAGACATCATCAGCCAGGTCAGCAGTCCCGGCGTGGTGCTGATGGCCGATGCCTACACACCCGCGTCCATTTATGGCTTTGAGCGCAGGCAGTACATGCCGGTGTTCGGTGTGGGCCGCTTTCATGCCCGGCAGGACGACATGCTGGTGGATTTTTCGCTCTACCAAGGCAAAACCATACGCATCATTCATGGCGCTCTGCCCAACCCGGATGAGTTCAAACCATTTTTTGAAAAAGTAGCGATCTTGAGTTTTGTGCAAAACGGCGTGACGTTTTATGCCATTGAAGGCACCGGCTTTCACTACGAGGCCTACCGCCAGCAGGTACTGGGCAGCATCTTCAAACGTTTTTACAACATTCCCAAAGCACTGCCCATGACGGGCTGCCCGTTTTGCGAGCGCTACTGTGCGCAGGTGCGTTGCCCATGACCCCTGCAGCATCTTCAGCGCCCGCTGCGGCGCCCATCGTTGCGGCCTTCGACTTTGACGGCACGCTGACCCGGCGCGATACGCTCCTGCCCTTTTTGGCACGCGGTCTGGGCTGGTCGCGATTTTTTTGGGCCATTGTCAAGTGTTTGCCCTGGCTCGCAGGCCATGCCCTGCGCTTAGTGCCCAACGATATCGCCAAACAAAAACTCATGCTCGTGACCCTCAAGGGCAAGAGCACTCAAGAGATGGACGACTGGACCACCCGCTGGCTGACCTGCGACTTCCCCGGTCAGCTACGCGACTGGACCCTGGCCCGTCTGGCCTGGCACCAGCAGGCGGGGCACTGCTGCGTCATGGTCAGTGCATCGCCTGACATTTACCTGGAGCGCGTGGCCAGACAACTGGGGTTTGACAGCCTGATCTGCACCGAAATGGAGACCGCCAACGGCCACCTGACGGGCCAGATGTACACGCCCAACTGTTACGGCGAGCAAAAAGTGTTGCGTTTGACAGCCTGGATGGAGGCACGGTTTGGGCCAGGCTCTGCCAGCGCTGTGACGCTCTACGCCTACGGCGACACAGCGGGCGACAAGCCCATGCTGCGCATGGCTGGGCAGGCCTGGTACCGGGGGAAGGTTTTTGGTGCAGGCCAGGCGCAGTAGCTGGCCCGAATGGGTGTCAAACCGTCTCAGTCTCGTGCTGCGCCGTCTCGCTGGCCCGCTCAGTGGTCTGACGTGCATCTGTGACACGTGTAGCCTGGGTCGGGGTGGCAGTCGCTTCTGCCGCCATGACCTGCAAGGCCTGGGCCACGACGCCGTGGGCATCCACCGGTCTGAGCCAGCGCTGCATGATGAGTTTTTCGCAGCTGCGCCTGGTCATCGAATGGGGTTGCCCGCCATGGCTCAAAAACATGAACAGCGTGCCTTTGGTGCTGGCCCAGATCAGCTGGGCGCGCAGCCAGCGGCGTTTGGAATACAAATCAACCCAGTGACCAGCATGCAGGCGCGACAGCACAGCTTGGGCCTGTGCTTTGGAGTCACCCAACGGCGAGCAAACAGGCTCTGCGGTGCTTGCAACAAGCGGCTCGCTGGCCGTATCTGTTGCAGGGTGCGTGCTTGTCTGCATCAGCTGCTGTGGTGGCTCCGTGGCCGGTGCGCTAACGGGCAGCGGTGTGGCGTGGGCTTCCTGCAGGTCATCCATCAAAGGCAACAAAGCCACCAGCGCGCCAGGCTCGGAGGGCTGGGTGTCCTCAAAGCCTGCGGCATCGAGTTCTTCACGGCCCAGCCAGGGCTGCTCGGCTGGCCTGACCTGGCGCTGCTCAGGCGTGGCGGGCAGCAGTTCGGCTTCAAGGCTCATGGCACTTGACTCCTGCGCATCGCGCTGTGTCTTGAGCCGCCGCAGTCTCAAGACCGGCTGGTGCAGCGTCATCAGGGCTTCAAAAAACGGCTCGTTTTCTCTGGGGCCTTGCCCCAGCAGAGCCAGGCCAGCGTGCAGCTTCTCCAGCAGGCCTGGAATCATGGCAATCAGCTTGGCGGGCTGCTTGAGCGTGACATCGCGCTTGACGCTCCACAGCAGGTCAGGCACGACCGAGCCAAAGCCTTGCGGGTCAATCTGGTTGCGCTGGTCTGTCAACCGGGCGTGGGCCATGGCCAGCGCCCACGGGCCGAACAGGAAATCCATCACCACGCCAGGCACGTTGCCCAAGTCTGAGCGGGCGCTCATGTCAAACGCAATCTGGTCAGCTTTTTCCTGCCGCTCTTCTGCAAACCGCAGAGCCTGCACCACACTGCGCCGGTTTTGCGAGGTCTGCTGGTCTTGCTCGTCCCAGGCATGCTCTAGCGTGGCCAACGCCACGGCGAATGGCTGGACGTCGTCAATCGTGCGTGCGTTGAGTTCATTGAAAGCCTGCGAGACAGGCTCAAAAAAACTGGCAAATTCAGCGCTGTATTCGTCGTTGTACTTGAAGCTGCGCTGGGCAACACGCTCTATCAACCGCCGCCCGGCATGCCCCTCGTCGCTGAAAAAGCGTGGGTCCACCATGGCCAGCCGCAGAAGCGATGGCTCCAGCGCCACAATCGCTTCGCGCACCGGCACCAGCAGGCGCGGGTCTTGCGCCACCTGGCTGACCAGTTTGCGCACCACCTCCAGGCCCAGCACCTGGCCGACCTGCACCGCTTCTTTTTTCAGTTGCGTGCGCACCATGGCCCGCTCACGGGAACGCCCGTAAGCACCCCACACCTGCGGGCTGAGCTGGCTTGAAACATCGACAAAACGGGCGGGCCGATCCACCACAGGCAGCTCCTGCTGGCCGATGTGCATGTCGTCCAATGCGCTTGTGGTGGAGTCAGGGGCGGCTTTCAGGGCAGCGAGTTCTTCGTCAACGCGGCTGTAGTATGACGGTGCCAGGCCATGGTGGGCATTGCTGCCCCCATGGAACAAAAAGTTCTGGAACAGCTCGTGCCTGATTTCGTAACTCGACAGGTCGGCATATTGGGGTGGCTCTGCAAACGCACCCAAGCCCTCGTCGTCTGGGCCTTGTTGCCAGGTTTGTTGTGTGTTGTCCAGGCGGCCCTTGCCGTCGGAACCCGCGCGTCCATAAGAGCTGTTCGAGGCGCTGGCCGGAGTTTGCAACACACGGTACTGCGCCGCTGGCACTTGCGCGGCCTCCAGCATCGTGATGGTTTTTTCGTAAATCAGCTTGAGTTCCCGGCCCAGCGGCGCGGCCAGATGCCGGCTCCAGCTCGACAGCATGGCAGGCTCGGTGGTGGCCTGCCTCAGCAGGGCCTGAAGCGTTTGGGTAAACACCTCTGGCCTGAGCGGATTGCACTCAGGCTGCACGTTGGGCAAGCCTTGGGCTGAACTCATCAGGGTGTCCAGTTCAGCCAAGCTTTGCTCCAGCATGGGCAAAATGGTCTGCAACAGGCGTGATTTTTCAATGGATTGCACGACATCGGCATCATCGACCAGCGAGAAAGCGTCCAGACCCATACTGGCACTTCTTCTGGAATCTCCATCGTCTGGTGTGGCAGACGCACCGGTCTTCTTGCCAGACGCAAGGCCAGACGCAAAGGCGGCCAACATGTCCACCGGGTAACGCGCCAGCCATGTCGGTTTGCTGTTTTGCAATTGCCGCCAAGACTGCGACAGGGTGTCGCGCTCAGCCACCTTGATGGATTGATTTTCAGCAAGCTGCAACGCCGCTACCGCGCCGTCAACACAGCGCCCTAGCGCAGCACTGCAGGCATTGGCCGCGTATTGCAGGCATTGGTTTAAAACGTCATGTGCGGCCATTAAAGCAGTTGCTTCCAGACAATCGGTCGGGTTGGTAGGCGATATCGTTTGCAATCCGCTCCAGTCTATCGACTTTCAAGCGTTATCGGCTCTGGGTTCTGCAAAGTCATGGTTGCAAAATGTTGCAAGCGATGCACCATGTACACATGTACACATACACAAAGGGCCAACGCACGCACCGCACTGCTGTCTTGCCCCAGATGCATGCCCTAGACGCGCACCTTGGATGCGCACCTTAAATGCATCGCGCCAGCGCCACCGCTGCCCTTGAACCACTGCCTACCAGCTGGCACCAGGCACGCAGCAGCCAGCCTGGCTGCTGGTTTTGCAGGCCCAGAGCTTCGTCGCGGTGCTCACATTCGTCTTGCTGGCACTGGCGCATCAAGGCCAGCAAATCAGCGTGTTCGGGCTGCTGCGCCAGCTTGTCGATCTGGTGCTGGTAGTGCTGGTCAACAAAAGTCTCAACGGCAGCAATCGTGGCGTACACAGCGCGTGGGCCAAAAAGCGCAGGCAGGGCACCGGTGGCAAAGCCCGCCAGGCGCCATCCTGGCAGCAGACGGCTGCGCTGGGGCCACGGCAGAACAGCCTTGATTTTATCGAGGTGGCCCTGCTCTGTGGCCAGGTGGCGCCGGGCAAACTCACGCACTTGTGCATCGCGCGAGACCATCAGCAAGCCCCGGTAAATCCAGACTGCACCGGTCTCTCCAGCGTGGTCTGAACGCAAATCCCCGACCAGACCCGGTGCCACCCGAGGCGCTTCAAACGCTTTGGCCAGTGCTTGCATCTGCGGCCTGATGCGCAGGAACGCCCTGTAAACCAACTCCAGCGCAGGAGTTGCACCCGGCATTCTGGCTGCCAACGCCAGGTATCGCCAGCCAGGCAGCGTAGCCCACAGCGCGACAAAAGCCTCTGCGCCACTGAGCACTCGTCCATCAGCATGCTGCACATGAAAGCGCGCCAGATAGTCGCTCCTCACCCCGCCTGCTGGCAATGCACAATCCGCACGGCTGACATCTGAGAATTTCACAACTTGGGCTGCATGGATCGGCTGCATGCCCTGATAGACAGCAATTTCGCGGCGACACAGCGGACAGGCACCGTCATACAGCACCGTCAGGGCAGAACAAGCATTGTCAGTCGTGGTAATTGTTTCGGTCATCAGGGTAAATTGCCAGTGCGAATGCTGCCTTGTGCAGGCCTGACGCAGACTGGGCAGGGTGGTAAAAAGTAAAAAGGCAATCCCGCCAACAGATCAACAGATCAACAGATAAAGATGTGTCTGGTGCTTTTGCATAGCCGCACACGGCACCTCATGGAAATAAGCAACCAGAAACACCAATAATTTTGCCTGCATCTGAAGTTGTATGCATCCACAGGATTTCATAACCCACACAGTCAACAAGGCTCCGTTTTGGGGTC
>RDZZ01000009.1 GCA_004293655.1 Polaromonas sp.
TCAAGTAAGCACATTCGAGCGAAGAGCCGCATCAGAAGAAGTGATGCAAATACGACGTAGCAGCTTAAATTACCACTCCACCAGCCTAGCCTTCTTCATAGGCCTAGTCCTTCTCTATCTTTACTTCATTTGGCAAGCCGTCGAAGCTCGCCAAGCCTCGTCTTCATCCACCAATTCTTCTCCGAGAAGCAAACCATGACCAATGCAGCTACCCGTACCGCCCAATACATCGCCCAGGCAGGCAGCTCTGCCGACTTGGTCGCAGGCATCGTCACGTTGAGTACAGGCACGGGCCCCCAAGAAGTGATTGATGCCGGGCTGAACCTCTACAAAATCGTTGATGCTTTCTATCAGCTGACAAATAACAACCGCGTGCTCAAAGCCCTGCCCCTGCTTGGTTTGGGAAACGCCTTACGAAAAGCCAGCCTCGATAGAAGCGCGACAGGCTCGATTACCCGCGAACCAATTGGGCTTGCTGGGCGAGGAAGCAAATAGGGAAGAAAATAGGGTCAGGTCTCAATACTGTTCGTTTAAGCAGAATCCTGATATAAATGCGTGTGCTCGTATGGCCGCCGGACAGGCGGCGTGACAACTGGACTGGACTCAAACGACTGCTTTCGTAGTACTTGCCTGCTAAAGCTTGCGTGAGGAGAGTTTCTACGCTTGACCATGCGGGGTGAGCGTTTGTTGATTGTCCTGACCGCTTTGAGCTTGGCGCACTGCGCCAGCAGTATTGGGTCAGGTCTCAATACTATTCGTTTAAGCATCATTTCTCAGTGGAAGAATCGCGTAAGTCATTGATTCAATTGGGTTTAATCTCGCTAAACGAACAGTATTGGGTCAGGTCTTTGATTATCATATTTGTCTAAGATGATGCCTTGGTCTGTCTCTTCCAAGATTTTTAGCTGGATTTTGAAGTCAGATCGAAGTAGCAATACCATAATGAAAGACCTGACCCTGTTTCGGTGCTTGACCTTGTTTCGGTGCTGTTTCGGTGACCCTGTTTCGCTCTTTCGCTTGACCATGTTTCGCTTTTCGCTGTTTCGTGCTGTGCTGAGCAAATCGGCCAGATCACCCGGTTGGCGGTGTAAAGTGTCCGGCAGGCGCTGGCGCTTTGAACCTGCTGCTGCACGCGCCGTTGGGATTTTTTCAGGCTGTCAAAAAACCGCTGACGGCATGCGTCACCTGTCTGCTATTAAATAAATAGCATATCATGCTCATGAACAGTGCTGCAGAGGCCTATTTGGTCAACAACACAAGACCTTCAAGCCGCTAGTGCAGCCTCAATGTCTTTGGCCATGTCAGCAGGTTTGTCGAGCGGTGCATAGCGCTTGATGACCTGGCCATTCTTGCCAACCAGAAACTTGGTGAAGTTCCACTTGATGGCTTTGCTGCCCAGCAGACCGGGCGCTTCTGCGGTCAGCCAGTTGAACAGCGGGTGGGCGGCAGGGCCGTTCACGTCGATTTTGCCCATCATGGGAAAGCTCACGCCGTAGTTCACCTGGCAAAACCCGGCAATCTCGCTGTCACTGCCAGGGTCTTGTCCGCCAAACTGGTTGCACGGAAAACCCAGCACCACCAGACCTTTGCCAGCGTAGCTTTTGTGCAGGTCTTCCAGACCGCCAAACTGCGGGGTAAAGCCGCACTTGCTGGCGGTGTTGACAATCAGCATGGCTTTGCCCTTGAAGGCTGAAAGCGCAATGTCTTGGCCGCCAATGTCTTTGGCTTCAAAGTCGTAGATGGTGTGTGTGCTCATGGGGTGAATCCAAAGTTGAGAGGCTATTTTGCTTGAGTTGCCGCATCGGCGTTGCCGCGCGCTGGTGCCAGCGCCGCCCATGTGGCCGCCAGCACGATCAGGCTGCCGCCCAGCACAATACGCGGCGTGAAAGTAGCGGCATCCAGCAGGGCAGCAGATGCGCTGGCAAACAAGATTTCTGTCAGCATGACCAGTGATGTGGCACTGGCTGCCAGCCGGGCGGCACCGAACTGCAGGGCCGCGTTGCTTGCGATGAAAGCCAGGCTCAGTGCCAGCAATACCGGGATACCTGCGGCCAAAAGCGCCGGGGCCGGCACCACCTGTTGCGTCATGCCCAACAGCGCCACCAGCGTCGCTATCAGGGCGCCACCACCAAACATGGCCAGCATGCGGGCGTCGCTGGGCGTGTGCTGAAACCGGCGCAGCAAGGCGTTGGTGATGGCAAACGTCATGCCGCCCATCAGCGCCAGCCAGTCGGCACCGCCTTGCGGGATGGGCCAGGGCGAGTCGGGCGTTTTGAGCACAATCAGCACGCCTGTCATGGCCAGTGCCAGCCGCAACAAAGACGAGGCGGTGGGCTTTTCGCCCAGCAGCAGCCAGGCAACCAGCACAGACCAGGCGGGCATCAGGTAGAACAGCAGCACCACGCGCACCACGTCGCCCACAGTCACTGCCCAGTTGAACCCCACGTTGGTCAGTCCCGATGACAACGCCAGCAGCCACAGGCCGGGGTTGGCCAGCAGGCCGCGCCAGCTGTTGAAGCGCAGTGTCAGCAGCACCGCCAGCACCAGCAGGTACACCAGTGCTGTGGCCCACAAGGGGTGCAGGCCATGGCCTTGCAGCACGCGAAACGGCCACCAGGACACCCCCCAGATAAAAGCGTTGATGACCAGCGCACCTGCTGCCCACACGGCTGCGCCGCTTTGCTTGAGCGGCATCAGTGGGAGGTGTCGCTGCGGGCAATGCTGAGCAAATGCTCCACCTGCTCTTTGTGTTTGACGCAATTGCTTTTGTGCCAGCGCTGAATCCACCACATGAAACCAGCCACCAGCAGGCCAAAGCCGGTAATCGCCCCAAAGGCCGACAGGCCCATGCCGGTTGACAGGCTGTAGCCCGCGCCCAGCGCCAGAATGCAGGCTTGTTCGTTGAAGTTTTGCACCGCAATTGATCGGCCCGCACCCATCAGGTTGTGGCCCCGGTGCTGCAGCAGCGCATTCATGGGCACCACCAAGAAGCCGCCAATACCGCCTAGCAAAATTAAAAACGGCGCGGCCACCCAGACGTTGTCAATGAAAATCATCAAAATCACCAGAAGCCCCATGCCTATGCCCAGCGGGATCACACTGGTGGCCTGGTCTAGCCGCATCCGCATGGACGCGACCACCGCGCCGACGGCCGTGCCAATGGCTACCACCCCCACCAGTGACGAGGCTTGTGTGGTGCTGTAACCCAACGCGGCAGCACTCCAGGCCAGCACGATGTAGCGCAGGTTGCCCGACACGCCCCAGAACAGCGTGGTGGTGGCCAGCGAAATCTGGCCCAGCTTGTCGCGCCACAGGGCCGAGTTGCAGCGCCAGAAGTCTGGCAGCAGCGCCAGCTTGTTGCGCGGCATGGGTCGCATTTCAACCCCGGTGGTGGGTATGCGCGTGTTGAACCAGGCCGCAATGATGTACAAAAGAATCAGCACGCTGATGGCCGCTTCAGGCGCGGTATTGATACTGGTGTCAAGCAGCGGCAAGTCAAACGCCAGCAGGTGGCTTGAGATAGCGTGACCCACCAGCTGGCCGCCCAGCAGCACGCCCAAAATAATCGACGCGATCGTCAGACCTTCAATCCAGCCATTGGCCTTGACCAGTTGCGATGACGGCAGCAACTCGGTCAGGATGCCGTACTTGGCCGGTGAGTAAGCCGCCGCACCCAGACCCACAATCGCGTAAGCCATCAGCGGGTGCGTGCCAAACAGCATCATCAGGCAACCCACAACCTTGATGCCGTTGCTGTAGAACATGACCTGCCCCTTGGGACGCGCATCTGCAAAAGCGCCCACAAACGGTGCCAGCACCACATAAAACAGCGCAAACATTGGCACCAGCGCTGCAGGCTGCCACTTGGGCGCACCGCTGGTTTTGAGGAGTTCTACGGCAGCGACAAACAGCGCGTTGTCAGCCAGAGAGCTGAAAAACTGGGCTGCCATGATGGTGTAAAAACCGCGCTTCATTGAATTATTTTGGTCACTGCACGAGGGCATCAGGAAGCGCATCAGCTGCTGTGATGCGCCGCAAGAAAAGGTAATGTCTCCGAACGATGCTGGTTTATAGCATGGCCGCTGATGTCAGAATCCGAAAAGCCCTCAGTACGCACACAAGTACCGACACCCTGCGCGCATGCACGCTTGACCAAGCGGCCAGCGCTCTGCCTGAGCCAGACCTAAAACCAAGCAAAAACCAAGCAAAAACCAAGGACACCCCACCCCCATGCCCCGCCCCATTCTTGCCACCATTCACACCGCTGCACTGGCGCATAACCTGGCACGTGCGCGCGCCACCGCACCAGACGCGCGGGTCTGGGCCATCGTCAAGGCCAACGCCTATGGCCACGGTATTGAACGCGCATTTGACGGTCTGCGCAGTGCCGACGGCTTTGCTCTGCTGGACTTGGCTGAAGCGCAGCGCCTGCGTGCGCTGGACTGGCGCGGACCGATTTTGCTGCTCGAAGGCTGCTTTGACGCGCGCGACTTGGAGCTGTGCTCGCGCCTGGGCCTGTGGCACACGGTGCATTGCAACGCGCAAATCGACATGCTGGCAGCGCACAAAACGCAGGTGCCGCATCGCGTGTTTTTAAAAATGAACTCGGGCATGAACCGGCTCGGTTTCAAGCCTGAGCGCTATCGCGCCGCCTGGACGCGCCTCAATGCCCTGCCGCAGGTCGAAGAGGTCTCGCTCATGACGCATTTCTCGGATGCCGATGGCCCCCAAGGTGTTCATGCACAGCTGGCAGTCTTTGATGCGGTAACGCACGACCTGCCGGGCGAGCGCAGCTTGAGCAACAGCGCGGCCAGCCTGCGCCACAACGCCGCGCTGACTGGCCGCTCGGACTGGATTCGCCCCGGCATTGCGGTGTATGGCAGCGCGCCAGACACGCCCGAGCACAGCGCGGCGCATTGGGGTTTGCAGCCGACCATGACGCTGGCCTCAAAAATCATTGGTGTGCAGCATCTGGCAGCCGGCGACACGGTAGGCTACGGCTCCACCTTCACGGCAGACAAGCCCATGACCCTAGGCGTTGTGGCCTGTGGCTATGCAGATGGCTACCCGCGCCATTGCCCGACGGGCACGCCCGTGCTGGTCAAGGGCGTGCGCACCCGCCTGGTGGGCCGCGTCAGCATGGACATGGTCACGGTCGATCTCTCGCCCGTGCCTGCCGCAGGCATGGGCAGTGACGTGACCTTGTGGGGGCGAGCCGCCGAGGGTGCGGTTCTGCCCATTGACGACGTGGCGCTGGCCGCCGGCACGGTAGGCTATGAGTTGATGTGCGCGCTGGCGCAGCGCGTGCCTGTGGTGGTGGTGTAGGGAGCCTGGCCGATTCAGCCACCAACAGCGCACGCGCCACAAACGCAAAAGCCATAAACGCAAAAGCCATAAACGCAAAATTTCACAGGCAAAATTTCACAGGGCAGTGTGACTTCCGGAGAATTTCACCGTGTATCCTTCAAACAAAACAGCCTTCTGCTTCAAATGTCAAGGCAGAGGTTCCCTACATCCGCAAAAGTGACCCCGCCCATGCAGTTAAAAACAGAGCCTCCCGCCAAAATCAAACTGCCACAGTTTGACAAGCGCGGCCTATTGCCCCCTGGTGCCTACGGTTGTACGCTGGCCCAGGCGCGTGCAATTTTTGCCTACAACATACGCCGCGAGTTGTTGTTCAATGCACTGACACGGGCCCTGCAGCTGATGCGCCAGGCCAACTTGGCAGGCGATGTCTTGCTAGACGGCAGCTTTGTGACCGACAAGGCCCATCCGGACGGGCTGGACGTGATTCTTGATGCCAGGCACCAGAGCCAGAATGCACAGGCTCAGGCGCTTTTGTTCTACATCAGCCGCACCCAGGAGCTGGCAAAAATGGGGGTGAACTGGTTTGTCAATCTCAAGGGCGACAACAGCACTTCACACCATAATTTCAATGATTTTTTCCATTATGTGGGGGCCAGAACAGCCGCGACAAAGCAGCTGCAACCGCAGGATAAAAAAGGAACGTTAAGGCTTGTGGCATGGTAGATAATCCCCTGTTTTTAAGCCTTGAGTCGCCGCCGGGCCCCGTCGGCCCATGGTTGCACGAAGCCATCACGCGGGCGCACATGCTGCACCAGCAAATGGATGCCGCCCAGGCTGTAGCGTCTGCAAGCCGCACACCAGAGCTTCGGGGCATGAACGCATCAGGGCCAGACAGCCCCTACATGCTCAAGCTGGCCGAGTTTTGTGCGCAAGAAATCGCACTGGCCCGACTGCTTGACAGCGCTGATTTGCTGGTGCGCGCAGAAGGCCCCGGCGTGTCGGGTGCCACACCCAGGCTGGCTTCATTCAACTGGCTGTGCGCCATGGTCGAGCGGCAGATCAAAAACCTCGCAGGCTCGATTCTGCCCATGCTGGAGGCAGATAAAAAACTCGCTGTGCGTGAACTGGACTTGCGCCTGTGCGGCATGGCGCCAGGCAGTCTGTATGCGGGGTTTTCCCTCGAAGGCTTGAGTTTGAGTGCAGGCGAAGGCTTGCTTTCAAAAGAGTTTGACAGTGAGTTGCTGGCACAAATCAGACGCGCCATCCATTGCCTGCCCCTGGTGCCCCAGTTTGTGGGCACCGACGGCATAGACACTGCCGCCCTGGCTGTGGCCATACCCGACCCCGCCATGCGCGATGCGGCCATGGTTGCCGCCCTGCAGCTGGCACCCACTGGAAGCCGGGGTATTCACACCCTGGAGATTACCGCGCCAAAATCCAGCGACGAAAGCGCCAGACGGTCGCAGTCTCTGGGCCAGCCGCAACGGCTGGTGCTCAAACAAGCCCTTCGCCATGGCGCCGTGCTGAACAAACCCAAAACGGGCCAATTTGCGGGTACTTTAAGAGCGCTGGACTTGGACGGCAGAGCGGTGCTCAGTGATGTCAGCAGCAGCATGTCAGCGCTTCGTTGCAGCGTACCCAGCAGCATTGCAAACGCATCAAAAGCGTTTTTAGGCGAGAAGGTCACAGTCATCGGCCAGTATGAAGAAGACCGCAGCGGCAAACCCCGCCTGATGCGGGCCAGCCAGATCACGCTGGCCAACGGCGCCCTGATCTGACACCGGCCTTGCCCATGGCCAAAGACAAAACCACCTACACCTGCAGCGAATGCGGTGGGCAAAGCCCCAAATGGCTGGGCAAATGCCCGCACTGCAACGCCTGGAACACGCTGATTGAGGGTGTGGCCGAGAGCGCATCGCCCGTTAAAAACCGCTACAACAACCAGCACCAGGGTCTGGCCAAGGCGTCTGAGGTCACCACGCTGGCCGACATTGATGCCACCGACATGCAGCGCACCCCGACCGGGCATGAGGAGCTTGACCGCGTGCTGGGCGGCGGCATTGTCGAAGGCGGCGTGGTGCTCATTGGGGGTGATCCTGGCATCGGCAAATCAACGCTGCTGCTGCAAGCCCTTGATTCACTGCAACGCGCCGGGCAGTCCACGCTGTACGTGACCGGGGAAGAGAGCAGCGCACAAATCGCCCTGCGTTCGCGCAGGCTGGGGCTGGACGGCTCGCAGGTCAAGGTGCTGGCCGAAATCCAGCTTGAAAAAATCCTCGCCACGCTCGATGCCAGCCAGCCCAGCATTGCCGTGATCGACTCGATTCAGACGGTGTACTCGGACCAGCTCACGTCCGCGCCCGGCTCGGTCGCGCAGGTGCGTGAATGTGCGGCGCACCTGACGCGCGCGGCCAAGTCGTCAGGCGTGTGCATTGTGCTGGTCGGCCATGTGACGAAAGAAGGCGCATTGGCCGGCCCCCGCGTGCTGGAGCACATGGTCGATACGGTTTTGTATTTTGAAGGCGACACGCACAGCAGCTTTCGCCTGGTGCGGGCGATTAAAAACCGCTTTGGTGCGGTCAATGAAATCGGCGTTTTCGCCATGACCGAAAAAGGTCTGAAGGGCGTGAGCAACCCGAGCGCCATCTTTTTAAGCCAGCACACCGAACCCGTGCCCGGCAGCTGCGTGATGGTCACGCTTGAAGGCACACGCCCGCTGCTGGTCGAAATTCAGGCACTGGTAGACAGCGGCGGGCCATCGCCCAGACGTTTGAGCGTTGGCCTGGACAAAGACCGCCTGGCCATGCTGCTGGCGGTATTGCACCGCCACGCCGGAGTGGCGTGCATGGACCAGGACGTGTTTGTCAACGCCGTGGGCGGCGTTCGTATCAGCGAGCCCGCCGCTGACCTGGCCGTGATGTTGGCCATCACGTCCAGCTTGCGCGGGCGGGCATTGCCCAAAGGCTTCATCGCGTTTGGCGAGGTCGGCTTAGCTGGTGAAGTGCGCCCTGCCCCGCGCGGGCAAGAGCGATTGAAGGAAGCTGCAAAATTAGGTTTTAGCGTCGCCATCGTGCCCAAAGCCAATGCGCCGAAAAAGAACGACAAAGCCTTTGAAGG
>RDZZ01000010.1 GCA_004293655.1 Polaromonas sp.
GGCCCGGCTACGGTTCCAATAATGTAGAAGGTGTTGTCCACATTGGCCACCCAGTCGCGCATGGCTTCGTTGAGCGCGTCCTTGAGGGTCTTGCTGCCTGACTCAACGGGCACGACGGTAGCCCCCAGCAGTTTCATGCGGTACACATTGGGGCTTTGACGCTTGACATCCTCGCTGCCCATGTACACCACGCATTCGAGTCCGTAGCGGGCACAAATTGTTGCGGTGGCCACGCCGTGCTGGCCTGCGCCTGTTTCAGCGATCACGCGGGGCTTGCCCATGCGTTTGGCGAGCATCGCCTGACCAATGGTGTTGTTGATCTTGTGCGCGCCGGTGTGGTTCAAGTCTTCGCGCTTGAAGTAAATCTGTGCGCCGCCTTGCTCGCGGCTCATGCGTGCGGCGTGGTAGATGGGGGAGGGTCGGCCTACAAAATGCGCCAGTTCGTCGTGAAATTCTCTTAAGAATTCGGGCTCGTACTGGTATTTGGCATAAGCCAGCTTGAGCTCATTGAGGGCGTGGGTCAGTGTCTCTGACACAAAACTGCCGCCATAAACGCCAAAATGGCCGGAAACATCAGGTTGCTGGTAGTCGTACATGGTGATTCACATTCTTTGCAAGTTGGGTGTCGGCAGCGCGAACGGCTGCGACAAATTGGCTCATCAGCTCGGCGCTCTTGATACCTTTGCGGGGTGACCCGTCTGGGAGTATCTCTTCGACGCCAGAACTCACATCAACAGCCAGCGTTTTACCGCGTGGCCTGACTTGCACAATGCCATCGCCCACATTTGCAGGCGTCAACCCACCAGACAAGACGAGGTGAGCGTTGACGCTTGGAGGAAGAAGTGACCAATTGAATGTTTTCCCGCCACCGCCAAAGCCGTCAACGTGCGCGTCGAGCAATATGGCCTGGGCTGTTTTGAAATTGTCGACGTATTTTACGAGGTCAAATGTGTGGCCGTCACGCTCAGGGTTTTCGCCCAGCGGGATGCGTGCGGCCCGCATGAAGGGCCTGGCGATCTGCTGGCACATCTCTGGCGTCTCATCACCATGAAACTGCACCATAGCGCAGGGAATACGGGCACATGCCGCTATGATTTCTGCAGCAGATGCATTGACGAAAAGCAGCACCGGTGTGACAAAGGGTGGAAGTCGTTGGGCCAGCTCAGCTGCACGCTCAGCACTGACATGGCGCGGGCTTGGGGCATAGACAACAAAGCCAATGGCGTCCGCGCCAGCTGCAACGGCTGCGTCAACGTCCTGTTCGCGGGTCAGGCCGCAGATTTTGATTCGGGTTCTGGTCATGGTAGCCAATCATAGGCCGCTACCCGCTCTGGCAGACCGTGATGGGCCTCATACACAGGCCCCAAAAAATACAGGCCATCCGGTGAAAAAGTAGGTGCTGCTGCGTTGCGGTTGCGCGCTGCGAGCACTTCAAGCAGCCATGGTGGCGGTTGACTGCCCTGGCCCACCGTTATCAGGCAGCCCATGATGTTGCGGATCATGTGGTGCAAAAAGGCATTGGCCTGAAACTCGAAGTGCCAATACCGGGAGCCTGGCCGTTGGGCAATGTTTATTGTTTCAATGGTTTTCACAGGTGACTTGGCCTGACACTGGGCTGCACGAAACGATGAAAAATCATGCTCGCCCAGCAAATGCAACGCTGCTTGCCGCATGGCTTGACCGTCCAGGGCACGGTAAACCCAGCCTACCCGCCCAGCCTCCACGCTGGGACGCACAGCGGACTCTAGTACCACGTAGGCATAGCGGCGCGCAATGGCGCTGCCCCGGGCGTGAAATTCGGCAGGTACAACTTGCGCCCACTGAACCGCGATATCCCGTGGCAAAAACGCATTGGTGCCGCGAACCCAGGAGGCGGTTTCGCGTTGTAAAAGCGTGTCGAAGTGAGCGACCTGCATCAAGCCGTGAACGCCCGCATCGGTGCGCCCGGCGCAGTTCACGCGAATGGGCTGGGCTGCAAACTTACCCAATGCGCCTTCCAGCTTGTCTTGGATGGTATTACCCGATAACTGGCTTTGCCAGCCCTCGTAGGCGCTGCCGCTGTAGGTGATTCCCAGTGCGATTCTCAAGGTGAACTCACAGTGTCACAGCCCACTCATGGTGCGCTCACAAGTGGCGCACAGTCCAGTATCAGGAGTAATCACCAGGCGATTGGTCAGTACAAGGCGTTTAAAAACGCCTGCGCTTTGCTCTTGAGTGAACCAGTAGCCTGCGCCAGAACCTCTTCTGCAAGCGCTCGTGCACCATCCATATCGCCCAGTGCTCGAAACTCTTCTGCCAATGCGAATTTGGTACCGAGGGGTTCCTCCGTTGAGGATGCGGCGGATGATTCAACTGCCAATGCAGGACTCTCGGTCGAGGGACCGTCCAGCTCAAGGGACAGTGAGCCCATGTCAAACTCCAGCATACCGTGATCCATGACAGCTGCAGCTGGGACAGTCGTTGAGCTGGCCGGTGCGAAAGGCTCATTGGTGAATGTCAAGCCACTGGCGGATAAGGCATCGTCAGCGGCTTTTTGGTCAAAACTGGACACGCTTGCCAAGGGTGTCCTGGGCGTAGTAACCACAGGCTTTGTGGTGCCCATGTCCATGTCAAAGTCCATATCCATATCCATGTCCATTGCATTGAATGAAGCGGCAGGCTCGGGCTTGAAGGAGGCTGTGGGCTCTGATGGCTGGGCAGACAAGGTAGGCTGAACCAAAGTAACCGGAGCGGGTTCATCGTCGATGGAAAAATCCAGATCCAGATCAAAGTCTGTGGATGCCGAGGCGGGTTTGTGTTGGGGTGGCGATGTCAGTGGCGTCGTATCTGCGCTGAAGGCAGCAGCACTGGCAAGCGCATGAGCCGTCCCTTTGTCAGCAGCAGTGGCTACTGGTTGCCCGCCAGGCTGGTACAGCGCATTGGCAGGATCCAGTGCGTGCCCCATTTCACCGATATAGGCCCATTCTGGACCTTCGCCACCTGTCAAGTTGAAAGCCTGTACAGCAATGACTTCAAACGCTTTGATGTCGCGCCGTTTGGCGTAGATTTCCATCAACTTGGCGTATATTGCCACCCGGTTAGGTGTGGTGCGCAAGGCTTCTTTGAGAATTTCTTCTGCCTGCAGGTCACGTCCATACGCCAGATAAACATCGGCTTCAGCCACAGGGTCAACATCACCAGCAGCATCAAGCTGGCTGGGTGAATACACCAAAGAAGAGCCGGTTGCACCGCCTTCATTACCAGTATCAACGCGCTGTCCACCACTGGCACCAAAAAACGAATCAGGCTGCAAGCGACTTTCGAGAAAGGAGCTGTCAACTTGTGCTGGATGGTTGCGCTGGCGCAGGCGGTAAAACCCAAAACCTGCCAACAGCAAGAGCAAACCCGCCAGGCCAGGCAACACGAGCGGGTTTTCGGTCAACCCGTCGAGCAAGCTGGGCTCTGGGGACGATACAGGCGCTGCCACAACTGCGGCTTTTTCTGCCACAGCCGTCGCTGGTGCTGCCGCTTTTTCAGGTGGTGAAGCTGAAGCGGCTTGTGATGCTGCTGAAACCGGCGCACTGGCAGGCATTGCAGCTGCAGTCACAGGCACGGATGCCGCTGCCAAAGTAGCCATTGTGCTGGTGGTGTCTGTGGTGGCCAGGGCAGTCAACGCCGCTGTTGGCGCGCTTGCCGGGGCCAACGGCGCGGCAAGCGCAACTGGCGCAGGCTTGACGGCGCTGGCAGACGTTGTTGCAGGCGCTGCAGCTGAGGCTGGCGACAAGGCTGCAGGCGCGCTATCTGGCTTGATCACCGCAATGCCGACTCCTTTGGCTGCACTGGCTGCTGCTGCGCCACCAAATGCGGGCGCGCCACTGAGCTTATTCAGATCACCAATATTTTTAGTCAGTTCAGCAACGCGCTCAGACGCTTCCTTGGCCTGCCGGTCTTTTGCTATCTTGTCTTCTGCTGCAACTTGGGCTTTGACGGCACCTTTGGACAAGGTCAGTTTGTCGGGTGTGGCTGCAACTGGTGCCTTGTCTTCAATTTTGGCCTGCACTTTACCGCCCGCCTCACGGTTGGCACTGCCAACTTGCGTAGCCGGTATGTTTTCAGCCAGTTTGCGGCGGAAATCGTTGAAGTTTCTAGATTGAGCGACGATGGTTGTGCTGGCATCGGTGACTGAAACTGCGCCAGCCGTATCGGCATCAGGAATGTCCAGCACACCACCAGATTTCAGGCGGTTGATGTTGCCGCCGATAAAGGCATTTGGGTTACTTCGCAACAGCGCCACCAGCATTTGGTCAAGCGAGATGCTGGCTGGTTTGAACTGTGCTGCGATCTTTCCAGCGGTATCACCTGGCTTGACTGCAAACTTTTGACCGCTGGCAGTGACTGCCTTGGGCTCGGCAGGCATCACTTCTGGAGGTGGCGCTTTGGCGACTGGCTGTGGCCGTGCTGTCGTTTTGGCAGGAGGCGGACGTGTCGGGTTAGAGGCAATGCTGCTGCTGGCCGCTCGTGGCAAGGCGGGCACGAGTGCGGTTGCTGGCATACCTGGTCGGGTCAGTACGGGGGCAGCAATCGTCTCAACTGCGCTGGCATTGCTGGACTGACGCAGATTTGGGGGATCAAACAGCATGGTGTAGTCACGCACGATGCGGCCCGATGACCAATTGGCTTCAAGTACGAGATCAACAAAAGGCTCCATCACAGCGCGTGAGCTGCTCAACCGAAAGTAGAACCGTCCGTCAGCGCGCTTCTGAAGGCTGATCTGCAGATCAGAAACAGAAGGTGAATATTCCATTCCTGCAGCCCGAAAAACATCTGCAGAGGCGACACTGGCCCTTAAGCTTGAAGCTTCACTTGCATTGATGTCCGCAATGTCAATTTCAGCTTTGAGTGGCTCACCCAGAGCTGACTGAACCGTGATGCGGCCCAGCCCTACAGCATGCGCCTGAAAGTTTGCCAGGCAGCCCAGCATTGCAACGGCACTTGTCAAGACGCAAACGCGCCAGTTGAAACGTTTTTCCATGGGGCTGTGAGTCTCCAATGCTCGGTCTGCTTGTAACTTTATTCTGCTTGTACGCACAAAAACCTCAATGCAAATTTTCGAAAAACAACCTTAACATCAAGGCATTACGCTGACAAGCTCAGACCCTGTTTAAGCTTTGGTGCCGCAAGTTGGCGGCAACACACAGCTTGCAATTGTTGTCCTGTGGCAACGCGATGTCACCAGTAGTTACGACTAGAGCTTTTTGTGTCAGTGTTAGCAAACTTCAGCGCAGGGTAAATAGGTCAGGCTTCAAGCAGTATGCGCAACATGCGTCGCAAGGGCTCGGCAGCGCCCCACAAAAGCTGGTCACCCACAGTGAACGCACCCAAGTACTCTGGCCCCATTGCCAGTTTGCGCAGGCGTCCCACCGGAATCTGCATGGTACCTGTGACGGCAACGGGCGTCAGCTCATGGATGCTGGCCTCGCGTGTGTTGGCAACCACTTTGACCCAGGCATTGTCTGCGGCAATCATGGCTTCAATGTCTGCCAGCGGTACATCTTTTTTGAGTTTGAAGGTAAGTGCCTGACTGTGGCAACGCATGGCACCCACCCGTACGCAAAAACCGTCTACCGGGACTGCTGCAGTGCCAAAACTGGCGCCCTGGCCCAAAATCTTGTTGGTCTCGGCCCCGGCTTTCCATTCTTCCTTGCTTGAACCATTGCCCAGATCCTTGTCAATCCACGGGATCAGGCTGCCACCCAGGGGCACGCCGAAGTTGGCGGTTTCACTGGCTGACAAGTTGTGCTGTCTGGCCAGCACGCGGCGGTCAATTTCCAGGATGGCAGATTTGGGGTCATCGAGCAGCGTGCGCACTTCAGCATTGAGCGTGCCAAATTGCGCGAGCAATTCGCGCATGTGCTGGGCACCGCCGCCCGAGGCGGCCTGATAAGTCATGGAGGTCATCCATTCAACCAGACCCGCCTTGTACAGAGCGCCCACACCCATGAGCATGCAGCTGACTGTGCAGTTGCCGCCAATCCAGTTGTTACCGCCTTTGGCCATGGCGTTTTTGATCACAGGCAGATTGACCGGGTCCAGAATGATGACCGCATCGTCGTTCATTCGCAGGGTGGAAGCTGCATCAATCCAGTGGCCTTTCCAGCCGGCGGCGCGCAGCTTGGGGAAAACCTCGCTGGTGTAGTCACCGCCTTGCGCGGTGATGATGACATCGCACTTCTTCAGCGCATCCATGTCGAACGCGTCTTGAAGCGTGGTTTCGTTTTTGGCCTGTGCCGGAGCCTGGCCCCCCACGTTCGAAGTTGAGAAAAAGACGGGTTCGATCAACTCGAAGTCGCCTTCAGAGACCATGCGGTCAATCAACACCGAGCCGACCATGCCGCGCCAGCCGACGAGCCCAGTCACGTTACCTGCGAGTTTCATTGGGGTTGCCCTTTTCAAAAATCTGCTTTTGAGCCGGCTCATCGAGCCAGTGGGCACGACGAGGCGGGTTTGCTAGCCTGTAATGGCTACCGTTGTCGTTATGGTTTCAGTGATTCTGACAAAAACCAGCATGCCGCCACCTGCACAAAGCGTAGGGTCAGAGCAGGACAGGGGTAGGTTCTCGCACATGTTGTGGATTGTAACCAGTGCTGCCTTGTGCTTGTCCTCATGCCTGGCTGGCAAGCGCCTTGACGACTGCAGCACCCATGTCAGCGGTGCCCACTTTCGTCATCCCGTCGCTGTAAATATCGGGCGTCCGCAGACCCTGCGTCAACACCGTATCGACAGCTTTTTCAATCCGCATGGCCGCTTCCGGCTGGTTCAGGCTAAAGCGCAGCATCATCGCGGCACTCAAGATGGTGGCCAGTGGATTGGCCACGCCTTTGCCAGCAATGTCTGGTGCGCTGCCATGGCTGGGCTCGTACAGACCCTGGTTTTTATCGTTCAGACTGGCTGAAGGCAGCATGCCGATGGAGCCTGTCAGCATCGCGGCAGCGTCGCTCAAAATGTCGCCAAACATGTTGCCAGTCACCACCACGTCGAACTTTTTCGGGGCTTTGACCAGTTGCATGGCGGCGTTGTCCACATACATGTGGTCCAGCGCCACATCAGGATACTGCAGACCCACCTCGCTGACAACGTCTTTCCAGAGCTGGAAGGTCTCCAGCACATTGGCCTTGTCCACGCTGGTGACGCGCTGATGCCTTTTGCGCGCTGCCTGAAAAGCCACATGCGCGATGCGCTCGATTTCAGGACGCGAGTAGCGCATCGTGTCAAAAGCTTCCTCGCTGCCCGGAAAATGCCCGTCCACCGCCACGCGGCGGCCGCGCGGCTGGCCGAAGTAGATGTCGCCGGTCAGTTCGCGGATGATCAGGATGTCCAGGCCCGAGACCAGTTCACGCTTGAGGCTGGACGCATCGACGAGCTGGGCGTAGCAAATGGCGGGACGAAAGTTGGCAAACAGACCCAGGTTCTTGCGCAGGCCGAGAATGGCTTGCTCCGGGCGCAGCGGGCGGTCCAGCGTGTCGTATTTCCAGTCGCCCACGGCTCCGAACAGCACGGCGTCAGCGTCTTTGGCCAGCTGGAGCGTGGCATCCGGCAGAGGGTGGCCGTGAGCATCGAACGCGGCACCGCCGACAAGCGCACTTTCAGTCTCAAATTTCAGGTCAAGGGCATGGAGCACCTTGACGGCTTCAGCGACGATTTCAGCGCCGATGCCGTCACCGGGGAGGATTGCGATTTTCATAAATGACTCTCTGCTATTATTTTTATAGCTAACTATGCACATACTACGTGCGGTGGCACATGATTTGACTGCTAAAAGGCAACGGCTTGGGTGCCATGCGGGTGGTCACATTCAAAG
>RDZZ01000011.1 GCA_004293655.1 Polaromonas sp.
GCGCCAGAGCCTTACCGCACGTTTGTAGAAAACGCACTGGCCAAAGCCCGCCATGCATCCGGCTTGAGTGGTTTGCCGGCACTGGCCGACGACGCGGGTTTGTGTGTGGATGCCTTCGGTGGCCTGCCGGGGGTGGACACCGCGTTTTATGCGATGCAGTTCGGCTACGCCAAGGGGGACGACAACAACGTCAAAGCCTTGCTCGAGCAGATGGCGGGTGTTGACAACCGCCGCGCGGCGCTGGTCAGCACGCTCGTGGCCGTGCGCTCGGCTGACGACCCCGAGCCGCTCATTGCAGTGGGGCGCGTGGTCGGGGAGATCACGCGCGTGCCTGTGGGCAGCAATGGGTTTGGGTTTGACCCAGTGATGTTTCTGCCCGCTTTTGGCCAGACGTTTGCCCAGTTGCCCATTGAGGTTAAAAACGCCAACAGCCACCGTGGCAAGGCCAGTCAACTGATGCTGGACCTGATGCGTGAACGCTGGCTAGCCCAGGCAGATTGACCGCCGATGCCCCAACCAGATATTCAGCACTACATGCGCAGTGGCACGCTGCGGCTTCAAAGCCTGCCGCCCCTGTCACTTTATGTACACCTGCCGTGGTGCATCAAGAAATGCCCGTACTGCGACTTCAACTCGCACGAGGTGGCAACAAGCATGCCCGAGCAGCGCTACATCGACGCGCTGGTGGCCGATCTGGAATCTTCACTGCCGCTGATCTGGGGCCGCACAGTCCACAGTATTTTCATCGGTGGCGGCACGCCCAGCCTGTTCTCGCCCCAGGCCATTGACCGCCTGCTGGCCGACATCCGGGCGCGCCTGCGGCTGGTGCCTGACTGCGAAATCACGCTGGAGGCCAACCCCGGCACGTTTGAGAAAGACCGCTTCAGGGCGTTTCGCAGCGCCGGGGTAACGCGGCTGTCTGTGGGTGTGCAGAGCTTTGACGACCGTCACCTCAAAGCACTTGGCCGCGTGCATGACCGTGCGCAGGCGATTGCGGCTGTTGAAGAAGCGGCCCTTAGCTTTGACACTTTCAACCTCGACATCATGTATGCGCTCCCTGGCCAGACGCTACAAAATCTGGAGCAAGATATGCAGACAGCGCTTGCCCTGGCGCCTCCCCACATCTCCATCTACCACCTGACGATTGAAGCCAACACCTATTTCGCCAAATTTCCACCCGTGATTCCTGAAGAAGACACAGCCTACGCCATGCTCGACAAAATCACGGAGATCACCGAGGCGGCCGGGCTGCAGCGCTATGAAGTGTCGGCCTACGCCAGGGCTGGTCACCGCTGTTTTCACAACCTCAATTACTGGCAGTTTGGCGACTATCTGGGTGTTGGTGCAGGCGCGCACAGCAAACTCAGTTTTGCCCACCGCGTGGTGCGCCAGACCCGGTTTCGGGAGCCCAGACTCTACATGGACAAAGCGCTTGAGGGCAACGCCGTCAACCAAGACACCGAGGTCAGCCGGGCCGAGCTGCCGTTTGAGTTCATGCTCAATGCGCTTCGGCTCAAAGAAGGCTTCAAGCTGCAGGACTTTGTTGAAAAAACCGGCCTGCCCTTTACCGCCATTGCCCAAGGACTGGACGAGGCCGAGCGCCGTGGGCTGATCGAGCGTGATTTTGTGCGGGTCAAGCCGACGGAGCGCGGGTTTGATTTTTTAAACGATTTGCAGTCGCTGTTTTTATAGCGCGGGCCAACCTAACGTTGCAGTCATCACCATGGAAACCTCCACCATCATTGTTTTGGTTGTCAGTGCGTCCATCAGCTTTGCCTTGGGCCGGACGATCATGCATTTTCGCAACAAGAAAAAGCAGGCCAGAAAAGACCAGGCACTGGCCCTGCAGGCCAAGGCTTTGCGCGACGCACCACCCGGCCCCGAGTCAAAAAACAAGAGCAAACGCAAACGGCAAGCGCGGCTTGCACGGCGATAGCTTCAAGCCTTGAAGCCTTCATTCCTTCAATGCACAGACGCTGGACAGCCCATGACTTTTGAACCTCTGGTTGAACACACGCGTGGGCCGCTGACTGAAATCGTTCACGCGGGTGCTGCTGTGGTGGTGGACACAACGGGCCGCGTTCTGCACAGCGCGGGCGATGCGCACGCCATGACGTTCACCCGATCGACCATCAAGCCTTTTCAGGCGTTGCCCTTCATGCAGGGCGGTGGTGCGGCGCATTTCGGCTTTGCGCCCCAGCACATCGCGTTGTTGTGCGCCAGCCACAACGGCGAGGACATGCACGTCCAAGGTGTCGATGAGATGCTGAAAAAGGTGGGCCAGCCTTTTTCAAGCCTGCAATGCGGCTGCCATGTGCCACTGCGCTTTAGTTATGGCGGGCTGACACCGCCGCCGGGCGCAACATTTGACGAGCGCCACAACAACTGCAGTGGCAAGCACACAGGGTTTTTGGCGCACTGCGTGCAGCACGGCCTGCCGCTGGAAGATCACCTGGCACCCACGCATGCACTGCAAAAAACCATTCGCTCCCACGTCGCGCGTGCTGCCCGACTGGGCGAAGACCAGCTGGTCGCGGGCACGGATGGCTGCTCTGCGCCCAACTACGCCATGCCGCTGTCACGGCTGGCCCTGAGTTTTGCGCGTCTGGCCAGTGGCCGGGCAGACAGCGAGTTTGGCGAGTCGTTTGAGGCGCTTGGCCAGGCCATGAGTGCCCACCCGGAAATGGTGTCGGGCACAGGCCGCAACGATCTGGCCTTCACCCAGGCCGGGCGCGGCGACTGGCTGACAAAAATCGGTGCCGACGGCGTGCAGGTCATCGCCAGCAAAAGCCGCCGCCAGGGCATGGCTGTCAAGGTGATCAGCGGCCACATGCCCGCGCTGTACAACGCAGCGGTATCGGCACTCGATCAGGCAGGCTGGCTCGATGACCCGCAACGCGCGCTACTGGCCCCGTGGGGCAATCAACAGATCATCAACGCACGGGGGCGGGCCGTCGGTGAAATTCGGGCAGTGTTCAGGCTTGAATCGAATGCCGTGACCGCTTGAGACAGGCATGAAAAAGGCTTTGAGCAAGTTGCGCACCCTCCACCAGCGCACTGCCGCCCGCGCGCCGCCGCCTGAGCACAGAGGCTCAAATTGTTCTGGTAAAAACCGTCAGTGGGTCAGAACCCACCAATTTCTGTACCGCCACCAGGTCACCGCGCGGTTTACGGCCTTTGGTGTCTGGTCGTAGCGCACCGCGCAAGTCGTCGTGGTCATAGACCATCAGGTGAATGCCCACCATTTCATGCAAGGGTTTACACAGGCTGCTCAGGCTCAGGGCTTCAATGCTGCCGCCGGTAAAGCCGACAACCGTGCGCGGCTCGTAGTCAACGTTGTGCTCAATCAGGGCGATTTCAGCCGACTTGGAATCGTCACAAAACAGCTGGATGTAAATGTCTGACAGCCGCGTGGCCGTACCATGCCACACTGCCCCGGCCAGGTAGGGCCTGAAAGCCGCCATGCGCTCCATCCATACCAGCGCCAACTGGCGCAGGGCCAGCAGCTCGGCGGGCTGGGTGTCGGCACAAAAAACGGCAATGTATTCACGCACGGCGTCTTCAACCGCGTCGTTGTCAGGCAGCTCGGTACGCACTGCCAGCCCCAACTGCTTGACGGCCCGGCGTTTGGCGGGGCCGTATTCAAGACCCTCTTCGACCACCAGGGCGGCGGCAGTGGCAGCGATTTCAGATGCAATGGTGTTCACGGGATGATTTTAGTGGTCTTTTAAGGCTCTACAGCAATGTACATAAGGATTATGTGCTACATATTTAATAGCAAAATACCTCGTCAGGTACGCGCCAGGACATTGCGTAGCGCATGACCGGTGTGGGTGTCAAGCTTGACCACGGCTTCTGGCGGTGCAGAAGCCACCACCGTGCCGCCTGCGTTACCGCCATCCGGGCCCAGGTCAATCACCCAGTCGGCCTCGGCAATCACGTCCAGGTCATGCTCGATCACCACCACGCTGTGGCCACCGTTGACCAGGCGATGCAGCACATGGATGAGTTTTTCAACGTCCGCCATGTGCAGCCCGACGGTAGGCTCGTCGAGCACGTACAGGGTGTGCGGGGCTTTCTGGCCGCGTCGGGTGATATCGTCACGCACCTTGCTCAGCTCAGTCACCAGCTTGATGCGTTGTGCCTCACCGCCACTGAGCGTGGGCGATGGCTGGCCGAGGGTCAGGTAACCCAGGCCAACGTCTTTAAGCAGTTGCAGCGGGTGGCCGATGCTGGGCATGGAGGCAAAAAACTCCACCGCCTCGTCCACCTCCATCTTGAGCACGTCACCAATGCTTTTGCCACGCCAGGTCACCGCCAGGGTTTCGGGGTTAAAACGTGCGCCATGGCAGGTTTCGCACAGCACCTTCACATCGGGCAAAAAGCTCATGGCGATGGTGCGCACGCCCGCGCCTTCGCAGCTCGGGCAGCGGCCTTCACCGGTGTTGAAGCTGAAGCGCCCGGCGGTATAGCCACGTGCCCGCGCTTCCAGGGTGTCGGCAAACAGTTTGCGAATCGTGTCCCAAAAACCGATGTAAGTCGCGGGGCATGAACGCGGGGTTTTGCCAATCGGGGTTTGATCGACTTCAAGCACGCGGTCAACGACGCGGTAGCCTGAAATAGCCTGGCAGCCCACCCACGCCGGGTGTGTGCCTGCGTCGTCTGCATCACGGCCTGCTTTGGTCGAGCGCTGCATGACGGCAACGTGGACGTTGGCGAGCAGCACGTCACGCGCCAGAGTGGATTTGCCCGAGCCGGACACCCCGGTTACCGCCACCAGCCGGTAAAGCGGCACGTCAATCGTCACGTCTTTGAGGTTGTGCAAGTCGGCTTGGGTGACGGTTATCCAGGAGGTTTTTTTGCTGGCCGCTGGCGGGGCTGCGTTGTGGACGATGCTGGCGGATGCGGCGTTGGCAATCAAGGCGGCGGCTTTGAGCTTGGCCGCTTTTTGCTTGCTCAAGGGTTTGGGGGTGGATTCGGGCATGCCCTCACCCCTGCCCTCTCCCGCAAGCAGGAGAGGAAGAGGGAGAGGAAGAGGGGATAAGCCCTCTTGCTCCTTCTGCCCTAGGGGGGAGGGGGTTGCGGTGAGGGGCACTTCGGTTTCCCGCCGTGCATGCAGCGGGTGAACCAGCGGGTTTGCCAAATAACGCCCTGTGAGGGAATCAGGCACAGCCGACAACTGCGCCGCACTGCCCTGCGCTACAAGCCGCCCACCGCGCTTGCCTGCGCCGGGGCCAATGTCAATGATGTTGTCGGCGCGGCGAATGGTGTCTTCGTCGTGCTCCACCACCACCAGGGTGTTGCCACGTTCGCTTAACTTGCCCAGCGCGCTGAGCAAAATCTTGTTGTCGCGCGGATGCAGGCCAATGGTCGGCTCGTCGAGCACATAGCACACCCCCTGCAAGTTGCTGCCCAGTTGCGCGGCCAGCCGGATGCGCTGTGCCTCGCCGCCCGACAAGGTGGGCGCACCGCGGTCCAGCGTCAGGTAGCCCAGACCCACGTCTTTTAGAAACTCAAGGCGCGATTTGATCTCGGGAATCAGATCGCGTGCGATGCCGCTTTCACGCCCACTGAGTGCCAGCTTTTCAACCCAGGCGCGAACATCTGTGACCGACAGACGCGCGATGTCTGCAATACCCACGTCTGCAAACTTCACGGAGCGCGCTTGCCTGTTCAAACGTGTGCCCTGGCAACTTGGGCAAACCGTATCGAGCACGTCGTCAACTTCAGGCTCGGCAAAGCTTTGTTCACGGCCCTTGTTGTCAGCATCTTGCACGGAGTCGTCAAACACCTTGCGTTGTTCCCTGGTGAGCTTGACGCCCGTGCCCACACAATCCGGGCACCAGCCATGCTTGCTGTTGTAGCTGAACAGGCGCGGGTCCAGCTCAGGATAAGACGTGCTGCACACCGGGCAGGCACGTTTGGTGGAAAACGCTTCCAGCTTGCCAATGGCTTTGGTTGACGTGCCCGCCAACATTGCGCCCTGCAGGCCGTCCAGCGGGGCCAGCACATGCACCTGGCCTTTGCCGTGTTGCAGCGCAACGGTCAGCGCCAGGCGCAAGGCCGCTTCGTTGTCAGGGGTGATATGCAGGCTGGCAACCGGCAATTCAATCGTGTGCTCTTTGAAACGGTCAATGCGTGGAAAACCGGTGGTCGGCAAAAACTCGCCATCCACACGCAAATGCGTGTAGCCACGCGGCCTGGCCCAGTCGGCCAGCTCGGTGTAGACGCCCTTGCGCGCCATGACCAGCGGGGCGAGCAGACCAATGTGCTGACCCCGGTAGTTTTTAAGCAGCTGTGCGGCAATGCTCTCAGGGCTTTGCGGCATGACGGCGGCATCGTCTTGGGTGCAATGCTGTATGCCGAGTTTGACGTACAGCAGGCGCAGAAAGTGCCACACCTCGGTCGTGGTGCCTACGGTAGATTTACGGCCACCGCGTGACAGTCGCTGCTCAATGGCCACCGTGGGCGGTATGCCGTACACCGCATCGACTTCAGGCCTGCCTGCCGGCTGCACGATGCTGCGCGCATAGGCATTGAGCGACTCCAGGTAGCGGCGCTGGCCTTCATTGAACAAAATGTCAAACGCCAGTGTCGATTTGCCAGAACCCGACACGCCTGTGACCACATTGAACTTGCCACGCGGGATGTTGACCGACAGACTTTTGAGGTTGTTTTCTTTGGCGTTGACAATCTGGATATCACTTGAAAACGTGGGCCGCGTTTTCCACGCCTTGGGGCGGGCCTCTTGAACACCATGGACCTTGTTCATCACGGCCTCGTACTCACGCAGGGCCAATGCGGTGTGCGATGTGGGGTGCTCACGCACCTGCTCGGGTGTGCCAACAGCTACCACCAGGCCGCCGGCTTCTCCGCCTTCGGGGCCGAGATCAATCAACCAGTCGGCGGCGCGGATCACGTCCAGGTTGTGCTCAATGATGATGAGGGAGTGACCCGCATCGAGCAGCTTGCGCAGTGCCCGCATGAGTTTGGCGATATCGTCAAAGTGCAGGCCAGTGGTTGGCTCGTCAAACAGGAACAGCGTGCCGCGGCTGGGGTTGCGAAGGGCCAGTGCCGGCTTGCTGGCGCTTTGCGACTTACCCGGTGACCTGCTGGCTTCTGCCAGAAACCCCGCCAGTTTCAGGCGCTGCGCTTCACCGCCCGACAGCGTGGGCACGGGCTGGCCCAGCTTGACGTATTCAAGCCCCACATCAACGATGGGCTGCAGCGCGCGCACCACGTCGCGGTCTGGCGCAAACAACTGCACCGCTTCGCTGACCGTCAGGTCAAGCACATCGGCCACGCTCAGCACGCGCGGCGTGCTCTGGCCCATCGCCTGGCGCTCGATGGTGACTTCCAGAATCTCGGGCCGGTAGCGCTTGCCGTCGCAATCCGGGCACCGCAGGTAAACGTCGCTTAAAAACTGCATCTCGACATGCTCAAAGCCCGAGCCACCGCAGGTCGGGCAGCGCCCGTCACCGCTGTTGAAGCTGAACTTGGACGCGGTGTAGCTGCGCTGCTGCGCCAGTGGCACCAGCGCAAACAACTCGCGCACGGCATCCCATGCGCCCACGTAGCTGGCTGGGTTGGAGCGTGCGGTTTTGCCAATGGGCGACTGGTCTACAAACACCACGTCTGTCAAATGGTCCGCGCCCATGAGCCGGTCATGCGCGCCCGGAGTTTCGGTGGCCTTGCCAAACTGGCGCAGCAGTGCGGGGGCCAGAATGTCCTGCATCAGCGTGGACTTGCCCGAGCCACTCACGCCGGTCACTACGACTAGCCGCTGTAGTGGGAAGTCAACCGTCAGGTTTTTCAGGTTGTGGTC
>RDZZ01000012.1 GCA_004293655.1 Polaromonas sp.
ATGTGTGCTTTCCAGTCGGTGTTGCCCTGATTGGCATGTGCCCAGGCCAGCACCTCGTCAATCAGTACGCGGCGCTCGGCTTTGACGGCTTCGCTTTGGGCCTTGACGGTGTCGAGCCAGCTTTCTACGACTTTGTAGGCTTCGTTGCAGGCATCGTCAAAACGCTTCCACAGGGCGTGGTTGGGTGTGCCACCCTGGTCACTGGTTTTCCATTGCTCGCGCATCACGCGCAGGGTGTCTTGTTGCTTGCGGCCCCCCAGCGGCTTGGCCAGCAGGGCCTCGGCCTTGACCACCAGTTCTTCACGGATCTGGTCCGCCCGCCAGCGCTGCCAGCCCTCCAACTCGCCTGCAGCGGTCAGCACAGCGTGGGCAGCGGCTTCGAGCTTGCTGTCGATATTGCGGATATTCTCCTTCAGGGTCTGGCGCAGGTCGGCAGCCACCTTGGGTGTGGCTTTGCCGTGGCCTTGCGTGACTTCGTGCTCCAGTTTTGCAACCGCTGCCTGCACGATGGCAGAGGCTTTTTCGCGCAGGTCTTTCAGCACTGCCGGGTCGATGCTGACTTTGGCAGGGCGCGCGCTGGGCTCACCCATGGCAGCAGCGGGCACACCGCGCCCGGCGCGCAGCTCGTCGGCCCAAACAGGAACGGCTGGCAAAGGGGCAGCAGCATCATCAGCGGCCTTGACAGCCATGGCAATGGCCGCCTGAAAAGCCTCCCACACGGCCAGCAACTGGCCGCGCGAGGCGTCGAGCAGAGGCGGAAATTTCGCATCGACGCTGGCCCAATTGGCGTCTTGCGTGATGTCACTCGCCTGTGTCTGCCAGTGGCCCACATCGGCAGCGAGTGTCTCCAGCACAGTCTGGGCATCGCGCCAGGGCTTGATGGACAGCACTTCAATGCGCTGGGCAATCAGCACAGCGGCTTCGCGCTGCACCTGGGTGCGGTGTTGCAGGTCTTCAATGGTTTTAACGCGCTCGGCCAGTTGCACCTTCAGAGCTGCCAGCGGCTCTTTGGAAAGCGGGGCACCTGCTTTGGCAGCGTCGCGCTGCCAGGCCAGTGCATCGGCCAGATTGAGTTTGGACACGCCCAACAGGGTTTGTGCCTTGGCAGCCCATTCAGCGCCAATGGCTTCTTGGCCCCTGCTGCGTTTGATTTCGTCCAATTTTTCCTTGAGCGGCTTGGCAGCACCCTTGTCACGGTTGGCCAGGTCTTTGTACACATCGGCCATTTGCTCAGGGCTGGGATCAGTGGCCAGCCAGGCCCGGATGCGTGACGCGCGCTCACCGGACGTGGACGCAGAGAAGGCACCACCGGTCAGGCCATCGAACGGGTGCGCGTCGTGCGATTTAGCATGGGCGGGTTTGGCAGCGCTTGCGCTGGGTGCCACTGAAACGTCGGGTTTGGAAGATTTAAACATGTTGGACAGCGGGGAGCGCAGCATAAAAAATAAAAACAGTCAGTTCAAAAAAACATCTGCCCAAAAAACACCTGCCATGACAATGACCCGCTTTGGCAGTCACACGTCAGGCGAGTCGGGAAGTCATCAGTGGGGCGCTGAGATGCGCGAAGCCGATATTTTCGCTGATTTACAAGGCGAGTAAAAGAGCCCGCACAAGCATCAATAAAAGAAAGCATGAAGGCCGTCGCGTGGGCGATGAGGCGGCTGTACAAAGTCAGAGAACGTCAGCAGCAGAGGCAACTACGCCACGCCATTGGCCCTGAACCAGGCCATGGCGCGCTTGAAGCCGTCTTCTGCCGCATCTTTGCGGTAGCTGGGGCGGTAGTCGGCATGAAAAGCATGGGGCGCATCTGGGTAAACCACAAATTCAGAGGCTTTTGCAGCAGCGTTGCCTTTGCCCGCAGCATCTGCCAGCGCCACTTTCATCTGCTCAACCGTGGCCACTGGAATCCCGCCATCTTGACCACCGTACAGGCCGAGCACAGGCGACCTCAAGCTGGGCGCCAGTTCCAGCGGATGTCTGGGTGTCAATGCAGAGGGCGTGCCCACCAGGCGGCCATACCAGGCCACACCCGCCTTGACATTGCTGCTCTGAGCCGCATAGAGCCAGGTGATGCGGCCACCCCAGCAAAACCCGGTGATGCCGACTTTGGCCGGGTTACCACCATTGGCACCTGCCCATTTCACGGCACCGTCCAGGTCAGCCATGACCTGCTCGTCGGGTACTTTTGACACGACTTCACTCATCAGTTTGGCCATCTCGTTGTACTGGCTCGGGTCACCCTGACGCGCAAACAGCTCAGGGGCGATGGCCAGATAGCCAGCCTGCGCAAAGCGGCGTGCAGTGTCAGCAATGTACTCATGGACACCAAAGATTTCCTGAATCACCAAAATCACGGGCAGGTTGGTTTTACCGGCAGGAGCGGCATAAAAAGCCGGCACCTTGAAGCCATTGACTTCATACGTGGTTTCGCCCGTTTTAAGGCCCTCCGAAGAGGTTCTGACGGCAGTTTGCGCCATGATGGGCAGCGTTGCAGCGGCATAGCCCACGCCCAGCGCGGCTTTGAGCGCCGTGCGGCGGCTGGCACCCGCCTGTGTGCTTTGGCCAGGCAGCAAGGCGTCGAATTCGTTTTTCAGATCATTGTTCAACATGGCGATTTCCTCAAAAATTACGGGGGGACAGGAGTGGTGCTCAGGGGAGCCAGTGCAGAAAATACTGACAGGTATTAGCTCTGAACGGTTGCTATACTGACATATCGACAGAAAGTAATACCATGATGCAAACATCAAAAATCACCACCAAATACCAGGCCACCGTGCCTACCAGCGTGCGCAGGGTCTTACAGCTAAAAGCAGGCGACATGCTGGGATTTGAAATCAACGGGGATGAAGTCAGACTGCGCCGCGCGACACCGCTGGATCTGGCCTTCACGCAGGCGCTTGAAGGCACCTTGCCGGAATGGGCCAGCAAAGAAGACGACCTGGCATTCAAAGCTTTGTAAAGGCTTGTGATGCCCGACTTGATGCTGGATTCTTTTGATGTTGTGGTGGTGCCGTTTCCCTTCACAGACCGCAACGCTGTCAAGCGCAGGCCTGCGCTGGTGCTCAGCAGCTGTGCCTTCAGTCAGAAAGTGCAGCACAGCGTGCTTGCCATGATCACAAGTGCTGGGCAGTCAAGCTGGCCCGGCGACCACCTCATTGAGGATCTGGATGCTGCAGGCTTGCCCAGCGAGTGCGTCATCCGGCTCAAACTGTTCACGCTTGACCACCGGTTGGTGATACGCAAGGCCGGTGCGTTGGCTGTGACAGACCAGAAGAAATTGCGCCTGGCATGGAAAGACGTGCTGGCTTTTTAATCCACGCTTCAGTGGGCTTTTTCCCAGTTCGCCCCCACCCCGATTTCTGCCAGCAAGGGCACTTTGAGGCTGGCCACACCCGCCATGATGCGTGGAATTTCCACCCGCACCCACTCCACTTCATCGTCGGGCACCTCAAAGACCAGCTCATCGTGGACCTGCATGATCATTTTGGTGCAGCGTTTTTCGTCATCCAGCACCTGCTGCACAGCGTTCATGCTGAGCTTGATCAAGTCGGCTGCGGTGCCCTGCATGGGGGCATTGATCGCGGCGCGCTCGGCACCGGCGCGGCGCGGGCCATTCGGCGAATTGATCTCTGGCAAATACAGGCGACGACCAAAAACGGTCTCGACATAGCCTTTGCTTTTGGCTGACAGACGGGTTTGGTCCATGTAGTTTTTCACGCCAGGGTAGCGCTGGAAATATTTGTCAATGTACGCCGCTGCAGCTTTGGCTTCAATACCCAGATTACGCGCCAGCCCAAAGCTGCTCATGCCGTAGATCAAGCCAAAGTTAATCACCTTGGCATAGCGGCGCTGCTCGCTGCTGACCTGGGTCACGTCCACGCCGAACACCTCGGCAGCGGTCGCCCGATGCACGTCAACGCCATCTGTGAAGGCGCGCAGCAAAGCAGCATCTTCACTGATGTGGGCCATGATGCGCAGCTCGATTTGCGAGTAATCGGCGCTGGCAATCATGCTGCCCTGGGGGGCTACAAAAGCTTCCCGAACCCGTCTGCCTTCGGCGGTTTTGACCGGAATGTTCTGCAAGTTGGGATCGTTGCTCGACAAGCGTCCGGTTACAGCGACTGCCTGCGCGTAATGCGTGTGGACGCGCCCGTCTCTAGGCAGGGCCAGTTGCGCCAGTTTGTCGGTATAGGTGCCCTTGAGCTTGGACAGACTGCGGTGCTCCAGCAATTTGGCGGGCAGGGGGTAGTCTTGCGCGAGTTTTTCCAGCACTTCCTCGTCGGTGCTGCGCGCGCCACTGGGGGTCTTTTTAACGACGGGCATGCCCAGCTTGTCAAAGAAAATTTCTCCCAGCTGCTTGGGGCTGCCCAGGTTGAATGGCTGGCCTGCAATCTCGTAGGCTTCGGTCTCCAGTTGCACCATACGCAGCCCCAGCTCGCTACTTTGTTGGGCCAGCATGGGCGCGTCAATCAACACGCCGCAGCTTTCAATGCGGTACAAGGATTCGCTGCTTTTGATTTCCAGCTCATAGACAAAGCGGAGTTTTTCATTGGCCTGAAGCTGTGGCCACAGCACTTGGTGAACAGACAGCGTCTGGTCAGAGTCTTCACAAGAGTATTGGGCCGCTTTGGCCACATCCACCTGATTGAACCTGATCTGGCTGACCCCTTTGCCGCACAGGTCTTCGTAAGTGATACCACTGCGGCCCAAATGCCGCTCGGCCAGACTGCTCAGGCCGTGCGGTTTATGCACTTCAAGTACATAGCTTTGCAGCATGGTGTCGTGGGCGTAGCCTTGCACTTCGATGCCGTGGTTGGCAAACACATGGCGGTCGTATTTGATGTGCTGGCCAAGTTTGAGCTGGGCCGGGTTTTCCAGCCAAGGCTTGAGTCTGGCCAGTACCTCGTCACGCGGCAGTTGCGCTGGGGCATCGGGGTAGTCATGCATCAAAGGAATGTAAGCAGCTTCGCCCGGTGTCACGCTAAAGCTGATACCGACGATTTCGGCCCGCATCGGGTCCAGTGAAGTGGTTTCTGTGTCCACTGCCACCAGGTCTGCAGCGAGCAGTTTGACCAGCCAGGCGTCCAGCGCGTCCCAGGTGAAAATGGTGTCGTACATAGCGTTACAGGGCGGAGTCAGTACCACTTCAAGCGCATTTTCAGGCATATCTTCAGGCACATCAAACAGGCCAGGCTCTGATTTTTTGACTTCCCGTTTTGGCTCGGACACAATTTGCTCTTGTACCCCCCTGGCTAAGCCCTTGAAGCCATATTTTTCATAAAAAATGGCCAATGCCTTTGTGTCTGGTGCGCCAGTAGCTATTGAATCCATAGCAGGCAGGCCGTCGATATACGCCTCAAGCGCACAATCTTTTTTGATGGTCAGCAGCTCGCGACCTTGGGGCAGCCAATCGAGCGACTGACGCAAGTTCTCGCCCACCACGCCCTTGATCTCGCCTGCTCTTGCCACCAGGGCATCCAGCGAGCCGTATTCAAGCAGCCACTTCACAGCGGTTTTCGGGCCTACCTTAGGCACACCGGGCACGTTGTCTACCGCGTCGCCTACGAGGGCCTGGTAGTCCACCATCAGACGTGGCGGCACCCCAAACTCGGCCTCGACTCCTGCGAGATCACGCCGCTTGTCGTTCATGGTGTCGATCACCGTGATGTGCTCGTCCACCAGCTGGCTCAGGTCCTTGTCGCCACTGGAAATGATGACTTCAATGGCCTGCCTGGAGGCCATGCAGGCCAGCGTGCCAATCACATCATCGGCCTCGACCCCGGGCACTGCCACGACTTTCCAGCCCAGCAACTGCACCACTTCATGCACCGGCTCGATCTGGCTGCGTAAATCGGGCGGCATGGGCGAGCGGTTGGCCTTGTAGGCCGGGTACAAATCGTCGCGGAATGTCGGGCCTTTGGCGTCAAAAACGCACACTGCGTAGTCAGCCAGCACATCCCGGCGCAGCTTTTGCAGCATGTTGACCATGCCGCGAATGGCACCGGTTGCCGGGCTTTGGGGGTCTGCCGGGTCGGCCCGCAGGTCTGGCAGGGCGTGAAAGGCGCGGTAAAGGTAACTGGAGCCATCGACCAGCAGAAGGGTTTTTTTAGGTGTGCTCATGCGGTGTAATTGTCAGCCATAACAGCATGTAGCCTTAAATAACCACAGCGTCTTGAAACGACTGCACCAGTCCTTGTCTGCAAGCTTGCCCCGCCTACAATGCAGCCATATGAAACTTCTTTTGTCGTCCTCACCTCGCGTCGTACTCATGACTGCGTTGCTGGCCCTGCCGGTAGCGACAGCTGCCAATGCGCAAACCATTGCATCAGCTGTACAAACACCAGCAGTTGTGGCCGCCCCGGCCAGATCGACACGCCTTGAGCAGACCATTGAACGCATTCGCACTGAAGATGCTGCCACGCGCATTGACGAGGTGCGTGTGGGGGGCGAAACCCAGAGCATCACCGTGCAGCCCAAAACAGGTAGCAACGCGCCAGCTTATGCCGTCAAACCGCCAGACAGCGCCAAGGGCAATGCCCCTTCGCCGTCGAATGGCGACACCAATGGCTCACGCGTGTGGAACGTTTTGAAGTTCTGACGCGTCCTGCCTTCTCTTTTTAGTCCACTTTAAACAAACCACTCTAGACAAACTTCAGGCATGGCTGTTTTTACCGAAGTCTCGTTCAAAGAGGCTGCCGCTTTTCTACGCACCCTGGAGTTGGGTGAGCTGCAAACCATCAAAGGGTGCGCAGGTGGTATTGAAAACACCAACTATTTTGTAGACACCACCCAGGGCGAATATGTGCTGACCCTGTTTGAACGGCTGACGTTTGAACAGCTGCCGTTTTACTTGCACCTGATGAAGCACTTAGCTAAGCACGGCATCGCAGTGCCTGACCCGAGCCCCAACAAAAAGGGTGAAATCCTTTTCAAGCTCAAGGGCAAGCCGGCTGCAGTCGTCAACAAATTGCGTGGCAAAAGCGAGTTGGCCCCGACTGCTGTGCATTGCGCCAGTGTTGGCGACATGCTGGCACGCATGCATCTGGCCGGGCAAGGTTTTGCACGTCAGCAACCCAACCTGCGCGGCTTGGCCTGGTGGAACGATACCGTGCCAGTAGTGTTGCCGTACGTCACCGATGCCCAGCGCAGTTTGTTGCTGGGTGAGCTGGCTTACCAAAACCATATCGCAGAAGCTGCGGCCTATAAAACCTTGCCCCGTGGGCCGATTCACGCAGATTTATTCCGCGACAACGTGATGTTTGAAGGCAGCGAGCTGACGGGGTTTTTTGACTTCTATTTTGCTGGCTGCGACACCTTTTTGTTCGATATCGGCGTGTGCTTGAACGACTGGTGTGTCGACCTGGCCACAGGCAGACATGATGCAGAGCGGGCTGATGCTTTTCTGGCAGCTTACCAATCGCGACGACAATTGACAGCGCAAGAACGCGTCCTGCTGCCTGCCATGCTGCGAGCAGGCGCGCTGCGGTTTTGGGTTTCACGGCTGTGGGACTTTCATCTGCCGCGTGAGGCGGCTGTGCTGCAGGCGCACGACCCGGCACATTTCGAGCGTGTACTGCGCGAGCGACTGGCGGGAAGCTTGTCTTTTGCAGCCGATACGGTTGGGGCCACATCTGCCCTTTCGCCAGCCTGAGTTTTACAAAAAAACTATCATCCAAAGTCCTCCTTTAGAGTCCATCAACATAAATTGAGCTGATCGCCTGTCGGCAGCGATGTGGGAGTTCAGTCTGAGCCCGCCATAAATTGAATTTATGCTGCTTCGAGCAGCCGCCAACTTTCGCACCCACACCATGAAACTCAACATCGTTCCTGCCCGCACCGGCATCGCCTGGGTCAAGTCAGGCATCCAGACCTTTTTAAAGCAGCCGTTGGCCATGTCAGGCCTGTTCTTCATGTTCATGGCCACCTTGTCGTTTGCCAGCCTGTTCCCTTTCATCGGCGCAGCACTGGCGCTGGCACTGCTGCCTGCCACCACACTGGGGCTGATGGCGGCAACGCAGGAAGCCAGCACGGGGAAATTCCCAATGCCCACGATTTTGATCAGCGCTTTTCGAGCTGGTCGGCAGAGACTGGGTGCCATGATGGTGTTGGGTGTGCTGTACGCTGCAGGCTTTCTGGCGCTGATGGGCGTTTCAAGCGTGATAGATGGTGGGCAGTTTGCCAAGCTTTACCTGGTGGGCGGCAAGATCACGCAAGAGCTGGTGATGCAAAGCGATTTCCAGCTGGCCATGTGGGTCACACTTGCCCTGTATTTGCCTTTGTCCTTGCTGTTCTGGCATGCCCCTGCACTGGTGCATTGGCACGGTGTCCCGCCTGTCAAAAGCCTGTTTTTCAGCTTGATGGCGTGTTACAAAAATGGTGCAGCTTTGACGGTGTACGCTCTGGTCTGGGCGGGCTTATTTATACTGGCCATGCTGCTGGTGACACTGCTTGCCGCGTTGCTGGGTAGCCCCGCGTTTGCAGGCGTGGCGATGTTTCCCGTAGCGCTGGTGATGATGGCCATGTTTTTCACCTCGATTTACTTCACCTTTCGTGACAGCTTTGTAGATGACCCGTCCGGGCAGACTGCTGCGCAGACCCTACTGGTTCCTTGATACTACCCCTACCGGAGACCGCTCATGACCCAGCACCTGCTAAAAAACAGAGCCGAAAAAGAAGTGCTATGGTTCCAACGTCGTGACACGCTCAAAGCTGCAGCCGCCTGGGCTGCCATGGGTGGCTTGCCTGCTGCTGTGGCCCAGCAGCGCAGCAATATTGTGGAGTTGACGGGGGATGCACTGGTCAACGGCGTGCGTCTGTTGCCAGAGCGCACCCTGCAAACCGGTGACCAGATCCAGACCGGGCCTGGGTCGAGCCTGGTGTTTGCAATCGGCAACGCGTCTTTCAGAGTCAGGCAGAACACCCTGATGACGGTCGAGCGCGGCGCGACTCTGGGCATCGTGAGCCTGTTGCGCATCGTGACGGGCGGCGTGGTCAGCGTCTGGAGCAAGGGCAACAGCACAAATAACAGCAGCAATATTAGCAACAGCCGCGCCATCATCACACCAACATTGACCGCTGGCATACGTGGCACCGGGGTCTATACCGAGGTGCTGCCGCAGCAGAACGGCCGTACCTATTTCTGCAATTGCTATGGCACGGTCGATCTGGATGCAGGTGGAAGCCGGGCGCAGTCGCAGTCCGACTATCACCAGTCATTTTGGGCAGATGCGGAAGAAAAAAACGGCAGCAGACTCAGTCCAGCCAAATTTTTAGACCACACCGATGAAGAATTGGAGTTTTTAGCGCGTCTGATCGAGCAGAGAACCTATTGGCAAATCGTGGGCCGCAAGGGTACTGCCGACGGCAAAGGCCGCATGGGTTATTGAACTTGACGTTCAGGTTGCGCTCTATGTCCGAGTCATATCGTTTTTTCCACACCCCATTAAATATCAAGGAATGTTCATGAGTCTACGCACCAAAGCATCGGTTCTCAGCCTGATTACAGCGACAGTCATGATTTTGCATACCGGCCTTTCGGTTGCAGCCGACACCATGCCCGAGCCCACCAGCAAGCCCGCCAAAACTGTTGGCAGCAAAGAGCGCATCACCGTAGCACGTGAAGCCATCAAGGCCAAAGACTTCAAAAAATCGATTGCCGAACTAACGCTTGCAGTGCAAGAGCACCCTGGCAACGCTGACTTGTACAACCTGCTGGGTTTTTCTTACCGCAAGCAAGCAAGCCCTGATTTGCCGCGCGCTTTTGAATACTACCGGCTCGCGCTCAAGGTTGATTCTGAGCACCGCGGTGCCAACGAATACATCGGTGAAGCCTACCTGATGGATAAAAAGCCTGCCAAGGCAGAAGAGCATTTGGCCAAACTCAAAAGCATCTGCGGCAACACGACTTGCGAAGAGTACCAAGACCTGGCCAAGTCAATTGCTGACTACAAAGCCAAGAACAAGTCTTAGATCATTCCTGGCCCCTAGACAAGCGTGAGTTTGGCCACACCCAGGGCCAGCCACTTCACGCCATGCCGGGTGAAGTTGATCTGCGCTCTGGCATCGCCACCGCTGCCTTCGAGCATCAAC
>RDZZ01000013.1 GCA_004293655.1 Polaromonas sp.
ATTTTATTAAAGATTGTTTGAATATGCGTTTGACGACCCTCCAAAATGTGCCTTCGCTGAGCCCCGATGTGCTCGATGGCGTCACCGCCAGTGCTGTGGAAGATTTGCTGCGTGAGGGCGAGTCCAGAAACACCCAGGCCAGCTACCGGAGTGCCTTGCGCTACTGGGCCGCCTGGTACGGGTGTCGTTATGGTGGCCAGATTCAGCTCCCGCTGTCCGTGCCGTGCGTGCTTCAGTTCATCGTTGACCATGCCGAACGCACAACCCCTCAGGGACTGGTCTCAGAACTGCCCGCCTTGATTGATCAGGCCCTGGTGGATGCTGGCTACAAAGGCAAGCTGGGCGCGCTGGCACACAACACCCTGGTACACCGGATTGCCGTGCTGTCCAAAGCGCATCAGATGCGCGAGTTAAAAAATCCTTGCCGTGACGGTCAGGTGCGCGAGCTGTTGTCGCGCACGCGCAAGGCCTATGCCAGGCGCGGTGTGCTTGCCGTCAAAAAGCAGGCTTTGACCAAAGACCCACTGGAGTTGATGCTGGCCACGTGCGATGACTCCCTGCGGGGCCTGCGCGACCGTGCCCTGCTTTTGTTCGCCTGGTCCAGTGGGGGCCGGCGGCGCTCTGAAGTCGCAAGTGCCACCATGGAGTTTTTGAGGTCAGTCCCTGGTGGTTACGTCTATACCCTTCAAAGCTCCAAAACCAACCAGTCGGGCGCAGACCTTCCAGAAAACGTCAAACCTTTGCTTGGCCCTGGCGCAGCAGCGCTCTTGGCCTGGCTGGACAGAGCCGGCATCGTAGAAGGCCCGATCTTCAGGCAGGTCAGAAAAGGCGGGCATCTGGGCCCTGCACTGTCTGCCGCATCGGTTCGAGACATTGTCAAGGCGCGCTGCATCCTTGCGGGCATTGAGGGCGACTACTCTGCGCACTCGCTCAGGTCAGGCTTTGTCACCGAGGCGGGGCGGCAGAATGTGTCGCTGGCCGACACCATGGCCATGACCGGGCACCGCAGTGTCAATGCGGTGTTGGGGTATTTTCGGGGTGGCGCACTTGAGGCCAACGCTGGCGCCAGGCTTTTGGGCGATTAATTTTGGGCGACTGTGCCAGTTGGCTGACATCAATCAGGCAGTCGCTCAAGAGGTGTGGCGCGAAAACTTAAAGCTGACAGTGGGCACCGTGAAGTCTTCAAACGGTGCACCCAGCGCGATCTCACCTTCTACCAGCAGCACGCACTCCTGACGACGCAGCGCAACAACAGCACTGCTGCCCGCAAAACGCACCCAGGTGCCGTAACTGCTGACGTCTTCGAGATGAAATTTACCGGCGCGCCAGGAGATTTTGGTGTGCAGTCGTGACACCCTCGGGTCACTGACAACAAAATGTGCCTCAGCGACGCGGCCCAGATAGATCGGCAAGTCTGCAGATAAAAACGCTGTCTCAACGTCCAGCCACGACAGCGTGATACTGCCTGCCAGAGGCACAGCTTTCGTGAAAGGGGAGCTTGTCAGGGCAGCCTGGACCGTGAAAAATTCTGTAAGAATGTCGTTCTGCCATTCCACCCGGTACACAATGCAGGACTCATTGCGGCCCCGGATGTCCATGGCCCCCAGGCTTCGAAAACGCACCGGACTGTCTGCTGCCAATTGACCGATGACTGAGTCTGTGCCCAAGATTTGCTCTGGCCCCGACAGGTCGGACAAACGCGATGCGAGGTTGACGGCATCGCCAAAGAAGTCGGCATCTTGCTCAATCACCTCTCCGCGCGACATACCCACTTGAAGCCGCATTCGGGCGCTCTCGGGCCAGGTTTTGATGCGTTCGCTGTGGGTGCGCTGCATTTCTATGACGGCTTCCAGCGCATCGTCGTTGCGTGCAAACACCATCAGCACCCCATCGCCAAGGTTTTTGACAACATGGCCCTGTTTGGCTGTGCAAACCTTGCCGATCCAGTCGGTCAGCCGCGTCACGAGCTGTGTGGCTTTGACGTTGCCCAGTGCCTCAAATACCCCAGTGCTTCCGGTGAGGTCTGCAAAAACGACGGTAACTTCAGCCATGAATGTAGATGCGTGCCAATTTCAAGCTATTAAATCACGTGAAAGACTGAAATTGCAAGCCCGGGCACCAGCCCGAGCACCAGGCGCCTGACCCACAATCCAGCCTCAAACAAAGTCGCCTGAGTTCTGGACATTTGCTTACCAAATCGTCGGTATGCGTGGTGCTGCAACAGTCTCAGGAGGATTAAAGTCTTTGAATGCATCAGTACAAGCCGTGTGGCTGCCTTTGTGGTTTTCTCGATGGTTGTTTGCCTGTGTGCAGGCTCTTTTATGCATTCAATGCTGTCGCAGCTTAAATTGTCAAATCTTGTGCCGCACATCAAGACGAGTTGTATGGCAATACTTGGTCTCTCAGAGCCAACGCCCGCTGCCGCTCACGCCAGCATGGAAGGCATACGCCTGTTGATGCTCAGCGAACTGGGTGGTGAAAATGAAAAAAGGTTTCCGGCTGTGGCACGCCGCATTCGGTACGCCCAGGATATTCAAGCCCTTTGGTATGCCCGCAGCGACTTGATGGCCGTGCTGGCTACAACCCACGGTGAAACCATTGCACGCGAAAAGCTGGCGTGCATCAGTGGCAAGTTCAAGGGCTTGCTGCCCAGAGCCTTGGCGCAACGTGCTGGCCCCCGAGGCCGATGAATGATTTCTGACTCCGATTTTTCAGACGCTGCGAGTCAATGCTGGTGTCCCCACAACAACAACGCGTCCCTGCCCTCCACCGCCAGCGTGATGGCAGCGCCTACGGGCAGCAGGACTTTGGTAGCCACGTGGCCGAACGGCAGACCCGTCAACACCCGCGCTTTGACCTGACCCTGCAGCCGGGCGACAACATTTGCCAGGTTGAAACCGCTGTCGTAGCCAGGCACCAGTTTGTAGTTGCTGAACTGCCCCAGCACAATGGCTTTTTGTTGCGCCAGAACGCCTGAGTACAACAGCTGCGTGAGCATTCGCTCGACCCGGTACGGGTGCTCTGCCACGTCTTCAATGAACAGCACACCGCCCTGGATGGCAGGGAAGTAGGGCGTGCCGATCAATGAGCTCAGTACTGTCAGATTGCCACCCCAAAGTGTCGTATTTTCTACACTAAAATCACTGCTGTGGCACGTTTGTATTGGGGTAGATGCTATTGAATCAGTAGCATTTTCAGTGGTGCTTCGTGGCTTGACCCTGGGAATTTGCCAGCCAGCACCCTCGCCCTGCCCGGTGATCAGATCATCAAAGCAGGCCTGCATGATGTCGTCTGGCAACGCTGCCGTGCCAAAGTCTTCACCCAGCGCCGGGCCGGCCCAAGTCACAGCGCCTGTTTTGGCCAACACCGCCAGCTGGAGCGCCGTGAAGTCGCTCAAACCCACAAACTGCATGCCTTTGTCAATGGCTTTGGCCAGTGCCTTGTAGTCGATAGCTGCGAGGATTCGGGTCAAGCCGTAGCCACCGCGTGAGATCAGTGCCACATCCGCGCCACTGGCAGCCGCCCGGTGAATGGCTGCGAGGCGGGTCGTGTCGTCTCCTGCAAAACGCTGGTGTTTGGCCAGAGCCGCCTCGTCGATTTCAACGTCGTACCCCATGGCCTGCAGACGTTTGACACCTCGTTGAAAGCTCGCTTTGTCCCGCACGGCACTGGACGGTGAATAGATGTAGATATGTTTTTTCACGGTCTGAGTATCCCATTTCAGGGCTGAAAAAAACGCACAGCCTGCTGGGCAATGCTTTGGCCCTGCTCCTGGACAAAATGGCCTGCGTTTTCCAGCAGCAACGGCTCACCGCAGCCCTTGATGTGTGCCTGCAACTCGCGCATCCCAGGCAAGCCCAGCACGGGGTCTTGCGTGCCAATGGCCATCAGGGTCTGGCCTGTCCAGTGGTTTTGCCAAAAACTTCTGGCATCTCGGGAAGTATGTGTACCGCTTGAGTCACAAAATGAGTCACAAAACTCAGGCACCATCGCCGGGAAGGCGCGGGTTGCGGCGCGGTACCCACGATCTGGAAATGGCGCGTTGTAGGCCGCGCATTCGGCAGTGGTCATCTGTGCGTTGCCTCGGGCGAGCAGGCGCGCAATATCAAAGTCCGGATGTTTGGCGCACATCTCACGCCAGGCGACAAAACCCTTGGGCAGTGGCGCGTCACCACAAGCCAGCAGAGTGTTCATGACCAGCAAACCCCGGTAGCGCTGCGGTGCTGCCATGGGTAGTGTCAAGCCCAGAATGCCGCCCCAGTCTTGCACAACCAGCACCACGTTGTGCAAGTCCAGCCGGTCAATGAGTGCCAACAATATCTGGCGATGCCTGCTAAAACTGTGAAAACTGTCCTTTTTAGGCTTGTCGCTTTTTCCAAAGCCCACCATGTCAGGCGCAACAACGCGGTGCCCAGCCTGCAAAAAAACAGGAATCATCTTGCGGTAAAGATAGCTCCAGGCCGGGTTGCCGTGCAGGCACAGGTAGGTTAATTGTTGCGTCGAGTCTGCTGTTAACGCCCCTGCTGCCTTGCCCTCATCCAGGTAGTGCAGCCGCAAACCAGCCAATATCGGTAAATCACTGAGGTAATTCGGCTGCCAAGGGTAGTCAGGAAGGCCGTTAAAGGCGTTGTCGGGGGTTCTGAGCGCATCATCGCGCAGCGGATGGCGTGTTTTTGATGCTTCACGCTGCTCAGCACGGCGCTGCTTGAAAAACTCCTGCAGCAGCGCTGTGCTGTCAGCCGCCAGGACACCGCCTTGCAGCTCTGTCTGGTGGTTGAGCTGCGGCAGTGCAAACAAGTTGACCACCGAACCGGCAGCACCGGTTTTGGCATCAAACGCACCGAACACCACACGTTTGAGGCGCGCATGCAACATGGCACCGCTGCACATGGCGCAAGGCTCCAGCGTGACATAAAGCTCACAATCGTCCAGCCGGTAGTTGCCGACGGCCTGCGCTGCGGCCCGCAACGCCACCACCTCGGCATGGGCGGTCGGGTCATGTGAATCGACAGGCGCATTGCGGCCTGTGGCAATCACCTCGCCATGCCGCACCACCACCGCGCCCACGGGCACCTCTCCTGAAGCAGCCGCCAGTCTGGCCTGCGCAAGAGCCATTTCCATCCAGCAAGCCGGGTCTTTATGGGGCATAAGCTGTGGCACAACCAATGGCATGAATGCTATATTTTTTATAGCTGATAGTCCTTGTACAGGTTGCCGTAGGGGCTGTTTTTATCATGTAAAACCTCTGCCTGTCTTTCTGCCTGTCTATTTGTCATCAGGCACAGGTCTGGCCTGTTGCATGGCCGCATCCAGCGCTTGCTTGTACTGCTGCTGGATGTGTTGCGGCGGTGGCACCTGAGGCGGTCCAGCGGGCGATGGCGCGGACTCTGTGCCCACCGATACCGACGCAGGCCGAGCGTGCTGGCTTGGCGAAAGCTGCTTTTTAACCAGCAGAGCCACCACTGCCAGCACCAGCAGCACACTTAAAACACCAAAAATAGCTCGCATGGCATCGCCTTTCAAAGTCCGCAAAGGCCCAGTTTATCCATCCACTGAGCCAGCGCACGCTCGTTCTCGTTGCCTTCAGCATAGGCCGCTTTCATGGCCGCATGTGCCTCGGGCCGGTGCTGGTTGAGTTTGATCTTGCACTGCATCGCTTGCACTTTGAGTTCAAACGCCACAATGCCGCCCATCATTTTGTGCTGGTAATCTTCACCCAGGGCGCGCCACTGGTCGGCATAAGCCGGGTCATGGTCGGCAATCAGGTGCTTGAGCAAGCGGTCTTTGTCGTCAAAAGTCTCGACGATTTTGGCTTCAACCCTGCAATGCACCATCAGGTAGTTCCATGTCGGCACCCGCGCCAGATCGGGGTAGACCCGTGGCGTCATATAGGCATGCGGGCCCATGACCGTCACAATGGCTTGGGGCCTGGCCTGCAAATACCGCCAGTGCGGATTGGGTCTGGCACAGTGGCCCAGCAGCAGTGTTTGGCCGCTCTCTTCCAGAAAATGCAAAGGCAGCGGCGTGACAAACGGCAAGCCGTCATCATCATTGGAGATCAGGGACGCCAACGGATGGCTGCGCATCAATGCCTTGGCGTGCGCGTCGTCTTTTGACTTGAACTGAAGAGGTAGGTACACGGGTGGCTCCAACGGGTTTGTCAAAGCATTTTGCCACCCCTGTTCATTGCGCCAGGGGCCGCATTAAACTGTCTGAACATGCAAAACCCGCTCTTTCCCGATGACCCGCCGGGCGACGTGACCACAGCGCCCGGCACTGGCAAAAGCGCGCCATGCGCAAAGACGCAAGCAGCAAGCGTTCAGCCCGAGCCACCCCATCCTGCCGATATTGAACGGGCAGCATCCCTGCCCCCGCTTGCCCGGCTGGGCACCTCGTCATGGAACTCGCCGGGCTGGAAAGGGCTGGTCTGGGGCGGTGAGTATTCTGAAAGCCAGCTTGCCAAGAGCGGCCTGCAAGCTTATGCCCAGCACCCCTTGTTTCGCACCGTCAGCCTGGATCGGGCCTTTTACCGCCCACTCACAGTCTCGCAATACGCTGCCTATGCCGCTCAGGTGGGGGATGACTTCCGGTTTGTGGTTAAAGCCCCGGCACAGGTCACTGATGCGACTGTGCGGGGCAAGCACGGCCAGGCAGTAATTGCCAACCCAGACTTTTTAAGCGCCGAACTGGCCGTGCAGACCTTTGCCAAGCCCGCCTTGCAAGGTCTTCAGAACAAGCTGGGTGTGCTGATTTTTCAGATCAGCCCCTTGCCTGCGGCCCTCTACAGGCGCATACCGGAGCTGTTGCAACAAATGGCGCGCATGCTGCAGGCTTTGCCATCCCTGACCGAGCAAGCGCCTGATGCGGTGGTTGCCGTAGAAGTGCGTGACCCGATCTGGCTGGACCCCGAGTTTGCGCCTGCATTTGCCCAGCTGCTGCGTGACGCCGGTGCCACCTATTGCCTGGGCCTGCACGCCAAAATGCCACCGATTGAAGGCCAATTGCCCCTGCTGCGCGCCCTGTGGCCAGGCCCACTGGTGTGCCGCTGGAACCTCAACCGCCTGCATGGTGCCTATGGGTATGAAGAAGCCGCCAGGCTTTACCTGCCTTACGACAAGCTGGTCAATATTGACCTTGACACCCGGGCAACGCTGGCCAAGGTCATCAACGCCACCACCAACGCGGGCCATCATGCGTACGTGACAGTCAACAACAAGGCCGAGGGATGTGCGCCCTTGTCAGTGGCGGGGCTGGCTGGGGAAGTTTGCGGTCAGCGCGCGAAATCGGCATAGGTTTGTGAAGTTCTGGGGTGTTTGACCTGCATCACACGCTGATCACGGTGGACAATGCAGCCATTGAAGGCATCACACTCGGAGAAATTCAACCCCTTGACATGAGCACCCAGCACGCGCAAAGCCACGTCAACACTATGTACCCTCGCTAAAAATACATGATTGAAAGACCTGACCCTGCTGCCATTCTCTGCTGCCTTCTCTTCACTTCAGACTGCTCCAGTCCTTGGCTAGCTCGTA
>RDZZ01000049.1 GCA_004293655.1 Polaromonas sp.
AACACTTGCAACAGCAACCCATACCCTCCCATAAAAACAAGTTTTGAAAGAATCCAAATGGCTATCGTAGAAGTCAAAGTGCCCCAGCTGTCCGAGTCAGTCGCTGAAGCCACCATGCTGGCGTGGAAAAAGAAAGTCGGCGATGTGATCGCTGTTGACGAAATATTGATTGAAATCGAGACTGACAAGGTTGTGCTTGAAGTACCCGCACCATCGGCTGGCGTGCTGGTGGAGCTGGTGGTTGCCGGCGGTGCCACCGTCGCCGCCGAGCAGTTGATAGCCAGAATTGACACGGAAGGCAAAGTCGGTGCGGTGGCTGTTTCGCCAGCCGCTGCAACAGCGGCCCCGGTTGCAGTTGCTGCGGCAGCACCGGCGTCAGGCGGCACCATGGCTGGTGTGCCAATGCCCGCTGCTGCCAAGTTGATGGCTGACAACAACCTGGCTGCGGGTTCTGTGCCTGGCACCGGCAAAGATGGCCGCGTGACCAAGGGTGACGTTCTGGGTGTTGCAGCAGCAGTATCCGCATCCGCATCTATGCCTGCACTGCCAGCAGCTATTAAATCAATAGCTGCTGCTGCCATACCAACAGGCGCTCCAGCCGTTTTGTTGCCTCAAGTGGCAGCACCCGTCAAGGCCAATGATTTGCAGGGTCTGGGCCAGCGTCCCGAGCAGCGCGTGCCCATGAGCCGCCTGCGCGCCCGCATTGCCGAGCGCTTGCTGCAGTCACAATCGACCAACGCCATTTTGACGACGTTCAACGAAGTCAACATGGCCCCAGTGATGGACATGCGCAAACGCATGCAGGAAAAGTTTGAAAAAGAGCACGGCGTCAAGCTGGGCTTCATGAGCTTTTTTGTCAAGGCGGCAGTTCATGCGCTGAAAAAATTCCCGCTGCTCAATGCGTCCGTTGACGGCAACGACATCATCTACCACGGCTACTTTGACATTGGTATCGCAGTCGGCTCGCCGCGTGGCCTGGTGGTGCCGATTTTGCGCAATGCGGATCAAATGAGCTTTGCACAGATTGAGAAAAAGATTGCCGAGTACGGTGTCAAGGCGCGCGATGGCAAGCTGGGCATTGAAGAGATGACGGGCGGCACGTTCTCGATCAGCAATGGCGGCACCTTTGGCTCCATGCTGTCCACCCCCATCATCAACCCGCCCCAGTCTGCCATTTTGGGCGTACACGCGACCAAAGACCGGGCTGTGGTGGAAAACGGCGTGGTGGTGGTCCGCCCCATGAACTACTTTGCCATGAGCTACGACCACCGCATCATTGACGGCCGTGAAGCCGTGCTGGGCCTGGTGGCCATGAAGGATGCGCTGGAAGACCCGGCCCGGTTGCTGTTTGATATTTGATCTCCACCATCGGCTTGAAGTCTGAAACGGGTAAGAGCTGCAAGTGTGATGTCAAGTTTGCGATTGATGATTGAAAGCGGTGCCAATGCAACCCTCCAGCCAACTTTATGAAGCAGATACTGTGGCCTGGGCAGAGGTCAACGCGAACTTGCTTCGCCAGCATCGTTTTGACGAGCTTGACATACAGCACTTGATTGAGGAGTTGGAAGACATGGGCAAAAGTGAGCGCCGTGCCCTTGAGAGCCATTTGGTCGTGTTGCTCATGCACTTGCTCAAATGGCAACATCAGCCTGGGTTGCGAACGACCAGCTGGAAATTGTCAATTGCCAACGCTCGTCAGAGTATTGGCGACACGTTGCAAGACAGCCCAAGCTTGACTCCAAAGTTTGCTGATTCCGAGTTTGTTGAGCGAGCCTACTCCAAAGCCCGGCGCTTGGCGGCCATCGAAACAGGTTTAGACCTCTCGATTTTTCCTGAGCATTGCCATTACATGACCGATCAATTGCAAGCCGATTGGTTACCTTCCTAGTTTTTTTAAGTTGAAGTTTTTTTATGTCTAAACAATTCGACGTCATCGTCATAGGTGGCGGCCCCGGTGGCTATATTGCCGCCATTCGCGCAGCACAACTGGGTTTTAGCGTGGCCTGTATTGATAAGTGGAAAAACGCCAAGGGCGGCCCGGCACTCGGTGGGACGTGTACCAACGTGGGCTGTATCCCGTCCAAAGCGCTGCTGCAGTCTTCGGAGCATTACGAACACGCAGGCCACCATTTTGCAGACCACGGCATCGGGGTCACGGGCCTGAGCCTGGACATGAACAAAATGATGGGTCGCAAAAACACCGTCGTCAAGCAAAACAACGAGGGCGTTTTGTATCTGTTCAAGAAAAACAAGGTCACTTTCTTTCATGGTCGGGGTTCTTTTGCAGCAGCCAGAGATGGTGCTTATGACATCCAGGTTGCGGGCGCTGCCCAAGAGGTCATTTCTGGCAAACACATCATCGTGGCGACAGGCTCCAATGCCCGCACGCTGCCCGGAACGCCGTTTGACGAAGAAACGGTTTTGTCAAACGATGGCGCGCTGCGCATGACTGCGGTGCCCAAAAAGCTGGGCTTGATTGGCGCTGGCGTGATTGGGCTGGAGATGGGTTCAGTCTGGCGCCGTCTGGGGGCTGAAGTCACGGTGCTGGAGGGTCTGCCGACCTTTTTGGGCGCTGTTGACCAGCAAATTGCCAAAGAAGCACACAAGGCATTTGTCAAACAGGGCTTGAAGATCGAACTTGGCGTGAAGATAGGCGAGATCGAGCACACCGATCAAGGTGTCTCGGTGGCCTACACCAACGCCAAAGGCGAAGCGCTCACGCTTGACGTTGACAAGCTGGTCATCTCGATTGGCCGGGTTGCCAACACCATTGGCCTGGCCCCTGAAGCAGTGGGCTTGATACTTGATGAACGTGGCGCAATTGTGGTGGACGCTGACTGCAAGACCAACCTGCCCAATGTCTGGGCTGTTGGCGACGTGGTACGCGGCCCCATGCTGGCCCATAAAGCAGAAGAAGAAGGCGTGGCTGTGGCAGAACGCATCGCCGGGCAGCACGGGCATGTCAATTTCAACACCATTCCGTGGGTCATCTACACCAGCCCCGAGATTGCATGGGTAGGTCAAACGCAAGAGCAGCTCGAAGCCGCTGGTCGTGCCTATAAATCAGGCACCTTCCCGTTCTTGGCCAATGGCCGTGCGCGGGCCATGGGCGACACCACCGGCATGGTGAAAATGCTGGCCGATGCGACCACTGACGAAATTTTGGGCGTACACATTGTGGGGGCGATGGCCAGCGAGTTGATCGCTGAATGCGTAGTAGCGATGGAGTTCCGTGCCAGCAGTGAAGACATCGCCCGCATTTGCCACGCCCATCCATCACTGAGTGAGGCCACCAAAGAGGCCGCCCTGGCCGTGGACAAGCGCACCCTGAATTTTTGATTTATAACAAAATAAGCCTCTGTGGCAATCTGGTAATGCCTCAGTAGCTATTGAATTTGTAGCAATCTGGAGTGCCATTTCTTGAGTGTCAAGCAGGCTTATGAGGCAGAACTGTCTATCAGGGGTTTTACCGCCGACCCTGCACAGCTAAGAGCAGTCGATGCCCTGGAGCGCTGTGCCACTGAGTGGACAGCCTTCAAGGCGCAGCGCTCCAATGCCTTTAAAAAACTGATCCACCACCCGGACACACCGCGTGGTGTGTACATGCACGGCGGGGTAGGGCGGGGCAAGAGCTTTTTGATGGACTGCTTTTACAACGCGGTGCCGCTCAAGCGTAAAACCCGTCTGCATTTTCATGAATTCATGCGTGAGGTACACCGCGAGTTGCGTGATCTGCAGGGCACCGTGAACCCGCTGGACGAGCTGGGCAAGCGCATTGCCAAGCGCTACAAGCTGATCTGCTTCGACGAATTCCATGTGGCGGACATCACCGACGCGATGATTTTGCATCGGCTGTTGACCGCCTTGTTCGACAACGGTGTGGGGTTTGTGACCACGTCGAACTTCAAGCCCGATGACCTGTACCCTGGCGGCATGCACCGCGACCGGATTTTGCCGGCCATCGCACTGCTGAACGCTCATCTGGAGGTTCTCAGTGTAGATAACGGCACGGACTACCGCAGGCGTACGCTGGAGCAGGTCAACCTCTACCACACGCCGCTGGGTCCGCTTGCCGATGCAGCAATGGTGTGCGCTTTCGACCGTCTGGCTGAATCCCAGGACGACAACCCAGTGTTGCAGATTGAGTCGCGCCAGATTCAAGCCAGGCGAAAAGCAGGTGGCTTGGTCTGGTTTGATTTCAAAACGCTTTGCGGCGGGCCGCGTTCCCAGAACGACTATCTGGAGATCGCCACGCAGTTTCATACCGTGCTTCTAAGCGATGTCCCCGCCATGCCAATACGCATGGCCTCAGAGGCCAGGCGTTTCACCTGGCTGGTTGACGTGCTGTACGACCGGCGGGTCAAGCTGGTCATGTCGGCAGCAGTTTTGCCGGAAGCCTTGTACACGGATGGACCCCTGGCCCATGAATTTCCACGCACAGTCTCCAGGCTCAATGAAATGCAGTCGGCTGAATTTCTGGCTCTGGAGCGTCGGGCTGTGGACACAACGTTGACATGACAAAAATCATTTTTCTGTTCTTGATGCTGAATTGTGGTTTTACGGCCAGCGCCCAGACTGTCGAGGAGCGCGATGTCCTACCTGCAGCACAACCCATGACGCCAGACGCAGAGCGGTTGCGCATCAACGCTCAAAGAGCGAGGCTTGAGACAGGTTTTGGTCTTGAAAGTGCGGCCTGTTATCAAAAATTTCTGGTGAACCGTTGTCTGGACGACATCAAGCTCAGGCGCCGTGAGACATTGGCAGATTTACGCCGGCAGGAAATCGCCCTGAATGCGCTGGACCGCAAGGCCAAAGCGGCCGGGCAGATCAGAAAGACACAGGAAAAGTCCTCGCCGGACAATCAGCAGCAGGACGCTGAAAAACGGGCTGCTGCGTTGGCGGATTTGCAGGTGCGCATGAATCGCGGCGAACAAAAAAATGCAGCTCGCACCGCAGCTCGAGCAAACGAGTCGGCTAACAGCCAGGCGTTTGCAAAGCGCATCAAAAGCCAGCAGGACGAAGCTATTGCGCGCAACAGAAAACAAACTGATGCCGCTGAAAAGGTCAGACAGCTCAATGCGCGGCAGGAAAAGGCCAGGGCGCGCCGGATACAGCGCGACCTCGACCTTTTGAGTCAGACCAGGCCAGCCCAGCGTTTGCCTGTGCCTGAGTGAGTCTGCAGACCGTCAGGTCAGTGGCTCCAGTTTGACCACGACAAGGGACAAATTATCGCCACTACCACGGGCCCGTGACCTGGCCTTGTGAATCAGAAACTCTGTGGCTTCCCTGGGTGACAGCATCGACAAGGCCGAACCCATCTCACTGGCACTGAAATAGTGCCACACCCCATCACTGCACGCAATCAGGACATCTTCAGGCTTGAGTTGGGCAATGTAGTGGTGACTAATCGGCGGCGCCTCTTCAGTCCCCAGACAGCCCATCAGGATGTTGGATTGAGGGTGTACGTTGGCTTCTTCGTCCGTGATCTCGCCTTTATCTACAAGCGTTTGCACGTAGGAGTGGTCTATGGTGCGGTGAATCAGCTTGCTGCCATGGAAATGGTAGATGCGGGAGTCGCCCGTATGAACCCAGTGGCAATCCCCAGCGGGGTTGATTAAAAAAGCCGCCAAGGTGCTGTGCGGTTCCTGCTCCGTGGACAGCGCCGTCAGTTTGATCACAATATGCGCTTCGTTGATCACCTGCGTGAGCAATGCAGGCGCGTCATCGCTGTCGGGTGAGTAGCGTTCAAACAGTTGCATGGCCGTCATCATGACCTGATCGGAAGCTTTTCGTCCGCCACTGCGCCCGCCCATGCCATCGGCAACAATGCCAAGTATGCAACCAGCAACACGCTGATGGCTGATCAGACTGACTTGGTCTTGCTGGTAGTCACGGTCACCTTTGTGGATACCCGTAGAAGCGGTGATTCGATAGCCTTTTGACATCTTGCAGTTTGTCGGGTCATGTGGACTCGATTTATCTCCGTAACCCTCGTATTATCAGATCAAGCAGCACCTGTAAAAAACACCTTGTTCTTAAATTTACACTCTCTTGAACGCCAACTGATTGAGCTCAGAATAGAGCATGCCGATATCAATGCGCTTGTCGATATTGCAGTACATGCCAAGCCGATAGACGAGCTGAGGCTCAGGCGGTTGAAAAAACGGCGTTTACTCCTTCGAGACCGCATTGCGGTGGTCGAGTTGGCACTCATTTGCCCTGAGCCGGCCTGATGCGTCTCGAACCCGAAGTTCGGCAAGCTTTCGCCCTGAATGGGATTTTATCCCGCACAGTCGAGCAGTTTATCGCGCGCGAGGGCCAAACAGCCATGGCTGTTGCGGTGGCGCGTGCCATTGAAACCCCAGAGGCATTGGTGGTGGAGGCCAGTACCGGTGTCGGAAAAACGTTCTCTTATCTCGTGCCTGCGCTGCTCAGTGGTGAGCGCGTACTTCTGTCCACTGCTACCAAGGCCCTTCAGGACCAGTTGTTTGGCCGTGATCTCCCTCACCTGATCAAAGCTCTGGGTTTGCCAGTGAGCACTGCGTTGCTCAAAGGCCGGTCGAGTTATGTGTGTTTGCACCGCCTGGGACTTGCACGCCATGATGCGTATTTACCTGAACGCGAATCCTTGCGTACTTTGGGCAAGATAGAAAGCTGGGCTCAATCCACACGGACTGGCGATCTGGCAGAGTTGCAGGGGCTTGATGAGCGCTCGCCGCTGATTCCGCTCGTGACCTCTACACGCGAGAATTGTTTGGGCGCGCAATGCCCGCAGTTTCGTGCCTGCCATGTCAATCTTGCCCGTCGTGAGGCGTTGGCTGCCGATGTGGTGGTCATCAACCACCACCTCTTTTTTGCTGACCTTGCCGTTCGTGAGTCTGGTGTTGCGGAGTTGCTGCCGACGGCAAGGATCGCCATTTTTGATGAAGCGCATCAGCTCAATGAGATCGGTGTGCAGTTTTTGGGGGGGAATCTGACGACGGGTCAGTTACTCGACTTCTGCCGGGACCTGCTGGGCACAGGCCTGCAGCTTGCACGCGGATTGGTGGATTGGCAGGCTGTTGTAAGTCGTTGCGAGCGGGCTGTCCGTGAACTCAAGCTTTGTGCTGACAACAGCTACCCAGGCTCCAAATTGCGCTGGGTTGAAAAAGCACCAGAAGGCATTGATGCGGCAAACTGGTCAACGGCGCTTGGGGCGATGACGTCATCTTTTTTGCAAGCTTGCGAAGCACTCGATACCGTGAGCGAGATAGCGCCAGACTTTGTACGGCTTCATGAGCGTGCCAGTGCATTGGCAGACAGGGCAAAAAACTTTTCGACTGTGTGCCCGCCTGGCTGTGTTCGATGGGTGGAAGTGGGCTCTCAGTTAAGACTTGTTGAGTCACCGCTAGACATTGCCGATGCTGTCAAAATCAAGCTGTTGGGCGCTTCAGGGAACGCATCAAAGACCTGGATATTCACGTCGGCAACGCTGGGTACCGATGAAAAATTGAGTTGGTTCACGCAAACTTGCGGGCTGTCGGATGCACGGATATTGCGCATTGGAAGCCCTTTTGATTATTCCCGCCAGGCCGCTCTTTATATTCCCCAGGATTTCCCGAAACCGTCAGATGCCTCGCATTCATTAAAGGTTGCAGCATCTGCTGCCGACTGGTGTCGCCAGATCGGTGGGCGGACCATGGTGTTGACAACAACCCTCAAAGCACTCCGGATCATTGGGCAGGCGCTGCACACCGCGTTTGAGTACACGGCCAATATGGAGGTGCTGGTTCAGGGGGCCATGCCAAAACGTGCATTGATAGAGCGATTCCGGCAAGGTAGTGCAGGTGGTCAGCGGGGCTGCATACTGGTGGCTTCAGCGTCATTTTGGGAAGGTATCGATGTGCCTGGTCAAGCCCTGCAGCTCTTGATCATTGACAAACTGCCTTTCGCGCCCCCGAACGACCCCATGGCTGAAGCGCGTTCTAAAGCTTTGGAGGCGGCAGGTAAAAATGCATTCAATGACTATTTTCTACCCGAGGCTGCGGTAGCTCTCAGACAGGGTGCTGGTCGGCTGATACGACGGGAGACTGATCAAGGCGTACTGGTGATCTGTGACACGCGACTCCATGGTACAGGCTATGCCAAGCGGCTCTTGAAAGCACTGCCGCCCATGGAACGCCTTGATGACAAAATTGCTTTGACCGAGCGCCTGGTGCAGCTCACCAGAGTTTGAACCACGGATTGTCAGCCGCTTTGAAGCCCTTGCTCATCAATTCGCTGTTGGGATAAGTTTTCTCCAGTACCCGCCGGGCATCATCGCGCAACTGAGTCATGCCCAGGGCGTCATAAGATTTATAGACGATGTAGGTTGCTTCTTCCAGGGCAGGCACATCGCGGTAGTCTGTGATGGCAGTTTGCGCCCTGTTGATCGCCGCCACATAAGCACCACGCGAATAATAGTAACGCGCCACATGGACTTCGGACTGCGCCAGAGAATTGACAATGTAGGTCATGCGCAGGCGCGCATCGGGTGTGTAGCGTGACTCAGGAAATCGGGTGGTCAGCTCTTTGAAGGATTCAAACGATTCCTTGGCCGCTTTTTGATCTCTTTCTGCCAAGTCTTGGCGTGAGATGAATGAAAAAAGCCCTAGATTGTCATTGAAATTCACCAGCCCTTTGAGATACAAGGCATAGTCAAGCGCGGGACTGGCAGGGTGCAGCTTGATAAAACGATCAAGAGTGGCGATTGACTGGGCTTGCTCTGCGCTTTTATATTGCGCGTGAGCTTTCTCCAGCTGTGCTTGCTGTGCCAGTGGTGTTCCAGCCGCTCTTCCCTCTAGTTTTTCAAACAGCGGGATCGCTTTGTCATAACTGCCAGAGCGCGCCTCGTCTTTTGCTTCTGCATAAATCTTGTTGGGACTCCAGCTGGCTGTTGCATCCAGAGGTTTGCTTGAGCAGCCCGCCAGTGCAAGGCAAGTCGCCACAACAGCTGCAGCGCATGACGATGCGCCAGGAACAACCGATAATTTGGCAGAAAACATGCAATCGACCCCTTGATGACAGATAAAAAACAGAGCAAAACGATTATATCGAGCGTCCCTGCAGTCGACGGTGTCACAGACGATGTGCAGGACGAGGCCGAAAGTGGTGCTGAATCCGAGTTGCGTCAGGTGTTTGCGCCCCTGCAAAGTCACGGCGAGCGACTTGACCGGACTCTGGCCGAGATGGTTCCCGAGTTTTCACGCAGTTATCTCCAGCAGCTGATCGTTGCGGGGGACGTCCAGATCAACGGGGTGGTGCAGGTCAAATCGTCAGCCCGTGTCAAGGCGGGAGATGCGCTTCACATTGAATTGAGACCGACACCTCAAAGCCAGGCATTCAAGCCTGAGCCTATGGATCTCAATGTGGTTTTCGAGGATGATTTTCTACGCGTGATCAACAAACCTGCGGGGCTGGTCGTTCACCCTGCGCCGGGTAACTGGAGCGGCACACTGCTCAACGGTTTACTGGCACGTGACACTCGCGCCTGTTTGCTGCCCCGTGCTGGTATCGTTCATCGCCTTGACAAAGACACCAGCGGCCTGATGGTGGTGGCACGCCAGCGGCAAACCATGGATCTGCTCGTTGAAATGATCGCAGCACGACGCGTGAGTCGGCAATACATTGCCTTGGCGCACGGTGCCTGGCGTGGCCCCAGAATGCAGCATGCCAGTTTTCCTGTTGGGCGAGATCCAAGGAACCGGCTCAGAATGGCTGTTGTGGACCTGGAAAGAAATTCTGGTAGAACTGCGGCGACTGATATCGCTTTGTTGGAAAGTAGTGCGGACTATTGTTTGGTGCAATGCAAATTACACACCGGACGAACACATCAAATCCGTGTTCACATGAGCGCTCTGGGCCATGCTCTGGTCTCGGATGTGCTGTATGGTGGGCCACTAGCTGGCGGTTTGCAGCGTCAGGCCCTGCATGCCTGTCGACTGGCGTTCGAGCATCCTGTAACAGGCGCCGACTTATCGTTTTATGTCTCTCCTCCCAACGATCTGTTGCGGGCAATCACCCATCTGGGCCTGATATACAATCCGAAAATTCAAACACAGTAGCTTGCAGCTCCCATAGCTCGCCTGTTGTTCGCAGCGGTGAACATCACTGTTGCACCCGAATCCGGGTTGCGCTGGCAAGCGCCCCACACCGAATTTTTCCGGAATCAACCAATAATGAATACGATGGATGCCAAGCGCGTCCTCGAAACAGCACTTATCTGCGCCCAGCAGCCTTTGCCTTTGCGCGAGATGGGTGTATTGTTCAACGGGGTCTTAAGCGCCGACAGCATCAAGCTGATGCTGGAAGATCTGCAAAACGATTGGTCAGGTCGCGGCGTAGAGCTTGTACACGTTGCCACTGGCTGGCGTTTTCAAAGTCGCCCGTCCATGCGGGAGTATCTGGAACGGCTTCACCCGGAAAAGCCGCCGCGCTACACCCGAGCTGTACTTGAGACTTTGGCCATCATTGCTTATCGCCAGCCTGCTACAAGGGGCGATATGGAGGACATTCGGGGCGTGACGATCAACAGCCTGATCCTCAAGCAGCTCGAAGACCGTGGCTGGGTGGATGTGATTGGGTACAGGGAAACTGTGGGGCGGCCTGCACTTTATGCAACGACCCGACAGTTTCTGGATGACTTGGGGGTGAGCTCTCTGGATCAACTGCCCGCCATGGACAACACTGCAGCTCAGGCGAGCATGTTTGAACAAATTGAGTTTGCAATCCATGAGCCCGCGCGGGAAGTTGTTGAAAACATTGACATGCCTGCAGCAGGCTTTGACGAAAACATTTTGACAACCGATCTTCTGAAAGCTCCAGCTGCAAAAAATCCACAAGATTTGTCAGCACCCCTGCAGAAGGCAGACTTCCAAGATAACAGCGCCCGTGATTCAATCGCATGAATGTACAAACATGAACTCATCAGACCATCATCAACCCACCAGAGTCCCGGCGATCGCGGAGGATCTGGAAAAGTCGCCAGCCGTCACCGCCCTGGTATCGGTACGAGATGCGCAGCCAGCGGCACGGCAAAGCAGGCGCAGTGTGCAAAAAGCGACAGGAGTCATGACGCGATTTGACGAAGTGGTGACTGGCCAGTTTGATGCTGACGAAAACAATATGGCACTGGAGGCTCCCAAGCGGGTGTTGATGGCACAGCCTGAGACACCCAAGCTGCACAAAGTATTGGCCCAAGCCGGACTGGGGTCGCGTCTTGAAATGGAGCAGTTGATCCTCGAGGGACGCATTTCTGTCAACGCACAGCCTGCACACATCGGTCAGCGCATCCAGTTTGGCGACAATGTCAAAGTCAATGGAAAACCTATCCGGGTGCGCATTGACCCTCCGCCGCCGCGTGTGATTGCTTATCACAAGCCAACAGGTGAAGTCGTCACGCATGACGATCCTCAAAACAGGCCCACCGTATTTAGACGTCTTCCAAAATTATTCCAGGGCAAGTGGCAGTCTGTAGGGCGTCTGGACTTAAACACCGAGGGCCTGCTGCTTTTGACCAGCTCTGGCGAACTGGCCAACCGTTTGATGCACCCGCGTTTTGGCCTAGAGAGGGAGTACGCTGTTCGCGTACTTGGCGCGCTGAGCAACGAGGAGAAAAAGCGGTTGCTTGACGGCGTCACGCTTGACGACGGACAGGCACACTTCACCTCCATTGAAGCGGGTGGCGGAGAAGGTGCAAACTGCTGGTACAAGGTCACTTTGTCCGAGGGCCGTAACCGTGAGGTCAGACGCATGTTTGAGGCGGTCGGGCATGCTGTAAGCCGTCTGATTCGCATACGTTATGGCGCAATGGTGTTGCCACGTGGTCTCAAACGCGGTGCGTTTGTCGAGCTTGACGAGCAGGAAATCTGGGCACTGACCAGCGCGGCTGATCGTTCGGAGTCCCGCCCTGATCCACGTGAGGCAAACCTTTCGCGTGGTGGCAAGCCGCGCACGGCAGCCAGGGTATCCGGAACCGAGCAGGGTTCTGGTCAAGCACGGGCGCAGCAGGATGCGAATGGTTTGAGTCAGGAACCACCTGAGTTCCAGCCCTTGGACCAGCGCATGAACACCATAAAAGCAGGTAACCGACGCCGAGGTACTGCTGGACGTGCTTCAGGGGGCAGTAGCCAGATGGCTGGTGTGCGAAATAGCCAGCCGCCCGGTGGCTTTGGAAGTAATTTTGGAGGGAACGTTGGAGGCAATACTGGAGGAGTTTTTGCCGGTCGTGGACAAAAGCGGCGCGATGACCGCGGCGACAGGTATGACAAAAATGCGGGTTCGGCGCAGCCCGACCCCATGAAAACCTCATTCGGCTACATCGGTGCCGATACCTTCACGCGCCAGCGTCAGGCGCAAGGTCAAAGGGGCACAAATTCAGGTGGTGGACAGCGCCGCACTGGCAACGCCAGCACAGGCGGCAGTCGCAGCGGCAACAACCGTAGCGGCAACAGATAGAGAAAGATAAAGCTTGATTTGACAACCACTGCGCTGGCGGCAGGTTGACATTTGCGTCTCAAGTTCAACGCTCGCTTGCAGGTTAAAATCAGAAGCTGTATTCATTTTAGACATTCCAAAAAATCACGCTCAAGGAAAACAAATGGCCATCGAACGCACTCTCTCCATCATCAAGCCAGACGCAGTGGCGAAAAATGTCATCGGACAAATCTATGCCCGTTTTGAGGCTGCAGGCTTGAAAATAGTCGCCGCCAAGCTGGCTCACCTTTCGCGCAGCGAAGCGGAGGCTTTCTACGGCGTACACAAAGAGCGTCCTTTCTTCAAAGACCTGGTTGATTTCATGATTTCCGGTCCAGTGATGATTCAGGCACTTGAAGGTGAAGATGCAGTGCTTAAACATCGCGACCTGATGGGCGCAACGGACCCTAAAAAAGCCGCTGTGGGCACGATCCGTGCTGACTTTGCCGAAAGCATTGATGCCAATGCAGTGCATGGCTCTGATGCAGTAGAGACCGCACAAGTCGAGATCGGCTTCTTCTTTCCCGGCATGAACATTTACGCCCGCTAAGTCCCTGTTGAGTATGTTTTCGCCCAGTCTGCACCTTCCCGAGACGCAGTGGTCAGGTGTCTGTGGCGAACACGTTCATTGATGCGCCTTCCAATGACGACCAACCTGCTGGACTACGATTTGGAAGGACTGGCTGCTTTTTGCGAACAGCTGGGAGAAAAGCGTTTTCGAGCAACCCAGCTTTTTCGCTGGATTCACCAGAAAGGCGCATCCAGTTTTGACCAAATGACCGATCTGGCAAAGTCCCTGCGCGAGAAGCTGCCAACATCTGCCGCCATCAAAGGGGTAAAACTTGTTTCGCGCCATGATTCGGAGGATGGAACCATCAAGTGGCTATTTGATGTGGGCGCCGGCGACATCATCGAGACCGTGTTTATTCCTGAATCTGATCGCGGCACCTTGTGCATTTCGTCGCAAGCAGGTTGTGCCGTAGGTTGCCGCTTTTGTTCTACGGGTCACCAAGGGTTCAGCCGAAACCTGACCACTGCTGAAATTGTTGGGCAGTTGTGGTTTGCAGAGCATTGCCTGCGCCAGCAATTCAAGCAGCAAGAAAGGGTTATCTCCAATGTCGTCATGATGGGGATGGGCGAGCCCCTGCAAAACTATGCGCAACTTTTGCCTGCGCTTCGCGTCATGCTTGATGACCATGGCTACGGCTTGTCGCGCAGACGTGTCACGGTATCAACTTCGGGTGTCGTTCCCATGATGGATCGTCTGGCCCAAGACTGTCCTGTGGCACTTGCGGTTTCACTGCATGCACCCGTTGATGCTTTGCGCAGCGATCTCGTGCCTTTGAACAAAAAATATCCCATTGCGGAGCTGCTCCAAGCGTGCGCGCGTTATCAACAGTTTGCGCCCCGTGATTTCATGACCTTTGAATACTGCATGCTCGATGGTGTTAATGATCAGTCTGAGCATGCGCGTCAACTGATTGCCCTGATGCAGCACCACGCAAAAGACGGGCTAGTATGCAAGATCAATCTGATTCCTTTCAATCCATTTCCTGCCTCTGGTTTGACGCGATCGGCTATGCCGCAGGTGATGGCATTTGCCAAAATTTTGCTGGATGCAGGCATCATCACAACGGTACGAAAAACCCGTGGTGATGATATTGACGCTGCATGCGGACAACTGGCAGGAGACGTTCAGGACCGCACTGACGTGGTACGGCGCATGGCGTCACAAAGACAGGGTATGTTGGGCGGGATAAAGGTTGTAATGGCCAGGGAAACAAGCGCATGATTTTTACCAACACTGCTGTCTGGATTCCTGTCTTTCTAGGTGTCGTATGGTTGACAGGGTGCGCTGGACCGCAAAACGCATCCAGTGTGACCAACGGTAAGTCCGATGTTGTCACCGACTCTGATGAGCCTGACAGTCGGCGCAGGGCACGTCTGCGACTTGAGCTTGCCACGGGTTATTTTGAGCAAGGGCAGACCAATGTTGCGCTTGATGAGCTCAAACAGGCGCTCAATGCTGATCCCGGTTTTGCTGATGCTTACAATCTGCGCGGGCTGGTTTACATGCGTTTGAACGACATTGCCCTGGCTGAAGACAGTTTTCGCCGCGCGTTGGTACTCAACCCCCGTGACGCTGGTGTGGCGCACAACTATGGCTGGTTATTGTGCCAGCAGGCGCGTTACAGTGAGTCCTTTGTGCTGTTTGCGCAAGCCATCGCAAACCCGACTTACGCAGGACAGGGCAAAAGCTTGATGGCACAAGGCATTTGCCAAGTACGCGCTGGGCAGAAACCCGAGGCAGAACAAAGCCTGACGCGTGCCTACCAGATTGATGCCAGCAACCCTGTCATCGGGTACAACCTGGCCAACCTTCTCTACGAGCGTGGTGAGCTGGTGCGCGCGCAGTTCTATATTCGGCGGTTAAACAACAGCGAACTTGCCAACGCAGAGACGCTCTGGCTGGGCGTCAAGATTGAGCAGCGACTCAACAATCGCGAGGCCATGTTGCAGCTCGGAGAGCAATTGAAAAAACGCTATGGACAATCTCGCCAGGCCGGTTTTTATGAAAAAGGCGCGTTCAATGAGTGATGCACGTGACTTATCTACACCTGAGCATTTGCCCTTGAGTTCTGATGAGACTGCACCGGTGACAGCGAGCGCTGGCAGTTTGCTAAGGCAGGCTCGGGAAGCTGCCGGGTTGCATATTGCCACCTTGGCTGTACTGCTCAAAGTACCCGTCAAAAGACTCGAAGCACTTGAAGCGGATCGTTTTGATTTGTTGCCTGATGCCGTTTTTGCAAGAGCGCTGGCATCCAGTGTATGCCGCAACCTCAAAATTGATTCGGCAGTCGTGCTTGAAAAATTACCTCAGGCCAGCAACAGCAACATGGCCCATCAAAGCCGGGGCATCAATACGCCGTTTCGTGAGTCTGGTGACAGCAGGGTGGGGCCTTCCCTGTGGGCACAGGTTTCCCGCCCTGCAATGCTGGCTGGTCTGGTCTTGCTGCTAGGTGCTGTGGTGCTGATTTTTCTGCCTGCATTCAGGACCGCTATGGATGCGAAAAGTGTGGACGTCTTTCTGGGTGATACGGACAAACAGCCCGTGGTATCGCCAGCGATGGAGACGGCTGCTGGCAATGTATCTGCAACGCCCCAAGAGCCTCAGCTTTTGTCGCCACCGATGCCGCCACCGGTGGTGCCTTCGCAGTCTGCTGTCATCTCGGCTGTGCCTGCGCCCGACCGTGCCGCCAGCACTGCTGCTTCAACTGTGTCAACAGGCATTGTGGTGTTCACAGCCAAGGGTGCTTCATGGGTTCAGGTATCGGATGCAAAGGGGACAGTCGTTCTACGCCGAACCCTCGCTCCGGGAGAGGTCGCAGGTGCAACCGGTGCGCTCCCACTTTCAGCTATTGTCGGCAAGGCGGATGCTACGCAGGTGCAAATTCGCGGAAACGCATTCGATCTGTCTGCTGTGGCCAAAGACAATGTAGCCAGATTCGAGGTGAAATAATGGATATTATTCAACCCATTGATGTCGTAGCACCCAAGCCGCGTCACTCGCTTCAGGCTCGCGTTGTGTGGGGTACCAGGGTCGTGACTGTTGGCGGTGATGCACCGGTGCGTGTGCAGTCCATGACCAACACCGATACCGTCGATGCCATCGGTACAGCCATTCAGGTTAAAGAGCTGGCACTGGCTGGCTCCGAGATGGTTCGCATCACAGTCAACACCCCTGAAGCCGCGCAAGCCGTGCCTTATGTTCGTGAGCAGCTTGACCGCATGGGTATTGATGTGCCTTTGGTCGGTGACTTTCATTACAACGGCCACCGCTTGTTGACGGACTACCCGGACTGTGCACAAGCATTGTCGAAATATCGCATCAACCCAGGCAATGTTGGCAAAGGTGACAAGCACGACAGGCAGTTTGGCCAGATGATTGAGGCGGCCATTCGATGGGACAAAGCGGTACGCATCGGTGTTAACTGGGGCAGTCTGGATCAGGAGCTGCTTGCAAGTCTCATGGACGAAAACAGCGCACGGGCTGTGCCCTGGGACGCCAAACAGGTGATGTACGAAGCATTGATCACATCTGCAGTCGATTCGGCCCGCCTGGCTGAAAAAATGGGACTGCCCAGCCAGCAGATCATCCTGTCTTGCAAGGTCAGTGGCGTTCAGGACCTGATTTCTGTTTATCGCGAACTGGCTAAACGCAGCAGGTACGCGCTGCACCTTGGCCTGACGGAGGCGGGTATGGGAACCAAGGGGACGGTAGCCTCTGCGACGGCCTTGTCCATCTTGTTGCAAGAAGGCATTGGGGACACTGTCCGCGTCTCTCTCACGCCACAGCCGGGTGAAGCGCGTACGCAGGAGGTTGTGGTTGCATCTGAAATCCTGCAGGCACTGGGTTTGAGAAGTTTCGTGCCGAGCGTCACGGCCTGTCCAGGTTGCGGGCGCACCACCAGCACCACTTTTCAGGAGCTGACCCAGGAAATTGACAATTTTCTGAGGGCGCAAATGCCTGTTTGGAGGGCGCAGTACCCCGGTGTGGAAAAGCTCAAGGTGGCCGTGATGGGTTGTATTGTCAATGGCCCTGGCGAAAGCAAGCATGCTGACATTGGTATCAGCCTGCCCGGCTCTGGCGAAGCCCCGGCTGCACCTGTTTATATTGATGGTGAGAAAAGCGTGACGCTGCGTGGTGAGCGTATTGCACAGGAATTCCGTGTCATTGTTGAAAACTATATTGAAAACCGCTTCGGTTCGCGTCACGCAACTGTTGCCTGAATGAAGTCATGGCTGAAAAATTGACCGTCGAAAAGCTCGCTGCCGTCAAGGGCATGAATGACATATTGCCACCAGATTCAGCGCGTTGGGAATGGCTTGAGGGCAAAGTGCGCACACTGATGGCGCGCTATGCCTACCGCAACATCCGAACACCCATTCTCGAACACACCCAGCTGTTTGTTCGCGGTATTGGCGAAGTGACTGACATTGTCGAAAAAGAAATGTACTCGTTTGAAGACCGGTCTGACAAGCACGGCGATCACGATCACCTGACCATGCGACCCGAAAATACTGCCAGCGTGGTGCGGGCAGTCACCGAGCACAACATGCTGTACGAGGGAGGCAAGCGCCTGTATTACATGGGCCCCATGTTCCGGCGCGAGAGGCCGCAACGGGGGCGGTACAGGCAGTTCCATCAGATCGGTGCTGAGGCGTTGGGGTATGCAGGTGCCGAAGTTGATGCCGAGCTGATTTTGTTGGCTGTCGCACTTTGGACAGAACTGGGTTTGAGCGACTGGCGCCTTGAGATCAACAGCCTGGGTCAGCCGGAAGAACGCGCGCAGCATCGTGCGCAACTCGTTTCCCATTTCGAGCAGTACGCGGACCTGCTGGACGAAGAGGCGCGCCGACGACTGCACAGCAACCCCTTGCGCATTCTCGACACTAAAAATCCCGCCATGAAGGCGGTGGTTGAAAGCGCTCCGCGTCTGATTGACTTTCTGGGGGCGCAGTCTCTGGCGCACTTTGAACGTCTTAAAACCATTCTTGACGCCAACGATGTCGCATGGACACTCAACCACCGTTTGGTGCGCGGACTCGATTACTACAACCTGACGGTATTCGAGTTCGTCACGGACCGGCTGGGCGCACAGGGCACCATTTGCGCAGGTGGCCGGTATGACTATCTGATAGAGCAAATAGGCGGCAAACCTGCCCCGGCAGTGGGATGGGCGCTGGGTGTGGAGCGCGTACTGGAGTTGCTCAAAGAGCAAGGTGATGTGGTGGCTACGCCAGCGCCAGATGTCTATGCCGTGATTTCCGACGCAAGTGCCCTGCCCGTGGCTTCGCTCGCACTGCAGCGTCTGCGTGCAGCAGGCATTCATGTGCAAATGCATGCCAGCGCGACCACGGACAGTATGGGCAGCATGAAGTCCCAATTCAAAAAGGCCGATACCAGCGGTGCACGGTTTGCGTTGATTTTCGGTGCGGACGAGCTGGCTCAGGGTTGTGTGGCGGTCAAACCATTGCGGCTTGAGAAGAACAGTACAGCACCGATACAGACGCTGCAGCGCCTTGATGATGTAGTCACCTGGGCAGATACGCTGCGATCCTGACAAGCGGCGCACAAGCGCTCAAGCGAGCCTTTGCTGGGCATTTACAATCACAGCAGGATACTTTGCGCCGCTTCGGGGCAGAAAAAACAGACTTTTATGGCAAAACACCTTGATTTGGAAGAGCAGGAGCAACTTGACGAACTCAAGCATTTCTGGAAGCGCTATGGCAATCTGATCACCTGGGTGTTGATTGTTGTCTTCGGCGCAATCGCTGCCTGGAATGGCTACCAGTATTGGCAGCGTCAACAAGCCATTCAAGCGTCCAGCATGTATGAAGAGGTCGAGCGTGCGGTGAAGCTGGGCGACTCAGCTCGCCTGGAGCGCTCACTGGCAGACATGAAAGAGCGTTTTGGCAACACTGTGCATGCGCAACAAGCCGGGCTGATGGTGGCCAAGGCGCAGTACGACAAGGGCAATGTGGATGCTGCTAAAGCAGCACTGACCTGGGTGACTGGCAGCACCGCTGACAAGGGTTACCAGGCCGTCGCTAAATTACGGCTGTCTGGCTTGCTGCTTGAGGCCAAAGCCTACGACGAGGCCTTGAAGTTGGTCTCTGACTCACTCCCCAAGGATTTTGCACCTCTGGCAGCCGATCGCCGTGGCGACATCCTGATGGCGCAGGGCAAAAAAACCGAAGCCAAAGCAGACTATGAGAAGGCTTATCAAGGACTGGACGAGCGTACCGAATACCGGCGTCTGGTTGAAGTCAAGCTCAATGCGCTGGGGGCAGACCCTGCAGCAATCAGCCCAAATACGGTGCCACCCACTACCGCTGTAGAGGTAAAAAAATGAGCCACCGACTTTTCAAAAATTACAAGTCTTTTCGCTCTCCCTGGCAACCTCTCAGGGTCTTTTTAGCTATACTTTTAGTAGCGCCTCTTGCTGGTTGTTCAATGTTCGGCAGCCCGAGCAAGCCTGAACCCGCCGCCCTGCAAGCTGTCAGTGGTGCGGTATCGGCCAGGCAGTCGTGGAGCGCCCGTGTCGGGCAGGTCAACTTTCCGCTGGATGTACGCGTCGTAGGCACTACTGCATTTGTGGCGGGCAGCGATGGCTCCGTGGCGGCACTTGACGCACGTACGGGTGCGGACGTGTGGCGCACCAATGTGGGCTCTCCTGTTGCTGCCGGCGTGGGCAGTGACGGCAACGTGGCTGCCGTCATCACCCAGTCCAATAATGTGGTGGCACTGCAGGATGGACGCGAAATCTGGCGTCAAAAGCTCAGCGCACAGGCTTATACATCGCCCTTGGTGGCCGGCAGGCGTGTTTTTGTGCTGGCTGCTGACAGGTCTGTCAATGCATTTGACGGCCAGACGGGCCGCCCCTTGTGGACTCAGCAACGCCCAAGTGAGCCTTTGGTGCTGCGGCAGTCGGGTGTCATTGTGGCGGTTGGCGATGTGTTGGTGGTGGGCTTGTCCGGTCGTCTGGCAGGCCTGAATCCATTGAATGGCAATGTTCTTTGGGAGGCTCCTGTCGCATCCCCAAGAGGTGTCAATGACGTAGAGCGACTGGTTGACTTGGTAGGCCGTGTCAGTCGCGATGGCGAGACTGTTTGTGCCCGTGCTTTTCAGGCCACAGTAGGGTGCGTCAATACAGCCAGAGGCAATCTGTTGTGGGCCAAGTCCGCCAATGGCTCTGAGGGCATTCACGGCGATGATCGTTTGCTGTTTGGCACTGAATCCAATGGCGCCGTGCAGGCATGGCGTCGCTCTGATGGGGAACGCGCCTGGTCAACCGACAGCTTGCGCCATCGTGGCCTGACAGCACCCCTTGTTGTGGGTCGCTCTGTTGCCGTTGGCGACTTTGCCGGATTTGTCCACCTTCTATCCCGTGAAGACGGTACCGCGCTCAATCGGCTCACCACAGACGGTTCTGCCATAGCAGCAGCCCCCGTGTTGGCTGGCAATACCCTGATTGCCGTGACCCGCAACGGCGGTATCTACGGCTTTGTACCTGAATGACCCCCAATGACCTTTTGAGGTCGCCTGAAATATTTTGATGAAACCAGTTATTGCCTTGGTTGGCCGCCCCAATGTAGGCAAATCCACTCTTTTTAACCGTCTTACCAAGACGCGCGACGCCATCGTTGCTGACTTTGCTGGCTTGACGCGTGATCGTCATTACGGCAACGGAAACCTTGGCTCACACGACTACATCGTGATCGATACGGGTGGTTTTGAGCCCGATGCGCAGAGTGGCATCTACAAAGAAATGGCCAAGCAAACCCGGCAGGCGGTCGCCGAAGCTGATGTTGTGGTGTTTGTGGTAGATGCGCGTGCTGGTGTGAGCGCGCAGGACTATGACATTGGCAAATACTTGCGTAAGCTGGGTAAGCCTTGCATTTTGACGGCCAATAAAGCCGAGGGTATGACAGATGGCGTGAAATTCTCCGAGTTTTTTGAGCTGGGACTGGGCGAGGTGTTGGCCGTGTCTGCCGCACACGGGCAGGGTATGCGGACACTGGTGGACAACGCACTGGCCTTGCTTAAACTCCCTGACTCGCCTGAAGAAGCCGAGCCGCAAGACCCGTCCATCATCCGATTGGCAGTCGCCGGGCGTCCGAACGTGGGTAAATCAACGCTCATCAACACCTGGCTGGGTGAAGAGCGCTTGGTGGCTTTTGACTTGCCCGGCACCACGCGGGACGCCATTTCAGTGCCTTTCGAGCGCGATGGTCAAAAGTTCGAACTGATTGACACTGCAGGCCTGCGCCGCAAAGGCAAGGTGTTTGAGGCCATTGAAAAGTTTTCAGTCGTCAAAACCCTGCAGGCCATTGAGAACTCCAATGTCGTTTTGCTGTTGCTCGATGCGACACAGGGCGTGACCGACCAGGATGCGCACATTGCTGGCTACATTCTGGAAAGTGGTCGTGCTGTGGTGCTGGCCATCAACAAGTGGGATGCCGTAGATGCCTACCAGCGCGAGACGCTGGCGCGCTCTGTTGAAACCCGTCTGGCTTTTTTGAAGTTTGCTGCCATCCATCAGATATCGGCCATCAAACGTCAGGGACTGGGGCCAGTCTGGAAGTCCATCGTCCAGGCACACGCCTCTGCTAACCGAAAAATGTCCACACCCGTTTTGACACGCCTGCTGCTTGAGGCGGTGCAGTTCCAGCAGCCACAACGCTCTGGTGTGTTTCGCCCCAAGCTGCGTTACGCGCATCAAGGTGGCATGAACCCGCCCATCATCATCGTGCACGGTAACTCGCTGGAGCACGTCAGTGAGTCCTACAAACGTTACCTTGAAGGGCGCTTTCGCAAAGAGTTTGATCTGGTGGGTACACCAATGCGCATCCAGATGAAGACCTCACACAACCCCTTCACGGACAAGGAATCGAAATAAGCTTGCGTGAAGGGCAGGTTGGCTGTGCTAAGGTGTGGTTCTCTTAACTCTTGAACACGGAACATATCGTGAGCAATAACAAAGGTCAGTTACTTCAGGATCCGTTTCTCAATACCTTGCGTAGAGAGCACGTTCCCGTCTCCATTTATCTCGTCAACGGGATCAAACTGCAAGGCCAGATCGAGTCTTTCGATCAATATGTGGTTCTGCTTCGCAACACGGTGACTCAAATGGTCTATAAACATGCGATTTCCACCATCGTTCCAGGGCGGGCTGTGAATTTCTCGGCAGCAGATTCTGAAGAAAGCCCTGCCAACTGAGTCCCGATCATTTTCCTGGCCACACCAGGCCATTGGCCATTTTGGTGGGTGTCGATCTGGGTGCCCCTAACTTTGATCACACCCTGGAAGAGCTTGGGCTGCTGGCACAAACCGCAGGCATGCAACCCATCGAGCGCGTGACCTGCAAGCGCAGGGCGCCCGATGCTGCATTGTTTATTGGTAGTGGCAAAGCAGACGAGATCAAAATACTCGCCAGCCAGGTGGGTGCTACCGAGGTGCTGTTCGATCAGTCCTTGAGTCCAGCGCAACAACGCAACCTGGAGCGCCACCTAGAGCTCCCAGTCAATGACCGGACGCTGCTCATCCTTGAGATATTTGCCCAGAGAGCACGCAGCCACGAAGGCAAACTTCAGGTGGAGCTGGCACGCCTTCAGTATTTGTCAACGCGGCTGGTCCGGCGCTGGTCACACCTTGAACGTCAAACCGGCGGTGCAGGCGTGCGGGGTGGGCCAGGCGAAAAACAAATCGAGCTTGACAAGCGCATGATTGGCGAGTCCATCAAGCGCACAAAAGAGCGCTTGAGCAAAGTCAAAAAACAGCGGCAAACGCAACGTCGTCAGCGGGAGCGGCGCAACTCGTTCAATATTTCTCTGGTCGGCTACACCAATGCTGGCAAGTCCACGCTTTTCAACGCATTGGCCAAAGCCAAGGCTTATGCGGCCGATCAGTTGTTCGCCACGCTTGACACCACAACCCGGCAGCTTTACCTAGGCGATGCCAATCGTTCAGTAGCCCTGTCCGATACTGTAGGTTTTATCCGCGATCTTCCCCATGGCCTGGTGGATGCCTTTGCTGCAACACTGCAAGAGGCTGCAGATGCCGATTTATTGCTGCATGTGGTCGATGCAGCCAACCCCAACTACCTAGAGCAGATCGAACAAGTCCAGCGCGTACTCGAGGAAATAGGCGCCGCAGGCGTGTCGCAAATTCTGGTGTTCAACAAGCTGGACACCCTTGAAAAATCCCGCTGGCCGCTGCAGTTGAGTGACATGTTTGAAATCAAGGATGCTTTTTCTGACTCCGTCAAACGTGTTCAAAGGGTCTTTGTGAGCGCGCGAACAGGCGATGGATTGCCTGACCTGCGTCAGTTGCTGGTTCAGCACGCCGCCATGAGACTGACAGGCGATACCCTCCCAAGCCTTGAGGTCGTTGACTGATTTGTACGTTGAATTTGGCACAATACCGAAGTAATGAAAAAAGTGAGCTCGACCCCATGAATCTGAACCCTGTGCTGCAGACTTTGACAGCGTTTCCCGGACGTTTGAAGCGACACGCTCTTGGCGTTTTCAATCTGAATGATCCCCGCTGGGGGCGTGATGATGACAAATCTGCTCACGAAGAGTCCAAGCCTAAATCTCCATCCGACAATTCACCACAGCCCGAAAAGCGTCCCCAGGCTCAAGGTACCAACCAAGGTCCCCCTGATCTTGATGAGTTGTGGCGTGACTTCAACCGTAAACTGAATGGTCTTTTTGGAGGCAAAAAAACCGGTGGTTTCGGTCGCCATAATGGCGGCAATACCGGTAACGGCGGGGGAGGTGGTAGTAACGGTGGCGGCTTTCAGCCTGATATGAAAAGTGCAGGTATCGGCGTGGGTTTGATCGCAGGTGTTGCCGTGCTGATTTGGCTGGGTACGGGCTTTTTTATTGTCCAAGAGGGCCAGCAGGCTGTCATTACCCAGTTCGGCAAATACAACTCGACCATTGGTGCAGGCTTCAACTGGCGCTTGCCTTACCCCATCCAGCGTCACGAGTTGGTTGTCGTGACGCAGATCAGGTCAGTGGATATTGGTCGCGACACAGTCATCAAGGCAACGGGTCTGCGCGACTCGGCCATGTTGACTGAAGACGAAAATATCGTCGAGATCAAATTTGCCGTGCAATACCGCTTGAACGATGCACGGGCTTTCCTGTTTGAAAGCAAAGACCCTACCAGTGCTGTCGTCCAGGCGGCAGAAACCGCTGTGCGTGAAGTGGTCGGCAAGATGAAGATGGATTCTGCTCTGGCTGAAGAACGCGACCAAATCGCACCCAGAATCCGTGTCCTGATGCAAACCATTCTGGATCGGTACAAAGTCGGCATTGAAGTGGTGGGCATCAACTTGCAGCAAAGCGGTGTTCGCCCACCGGAGCAAGTTCAAGCTGCATTTGACGATGTACTCAAAGCCGGACAAGAAAGGGAGCGCGCTAAAAACGAAGCGCAGGCTTATGCCAATGACGTGATTCCTCGGGCAGTGGGTTCTGCTTCTCGGCTCAAGGAAGAGTCAGATGCCTACAAGGCCAGAATCGTGGCTCAGGCTGAAGGTGATTCGCAGCGTTTTAGATCAGTTCTGGCCGAATACCAAAAAGCACCGCAAGTCACGCGTGACCGCATCTACATAGACACCATGCAGCAGGTTTACTCCAGTGTGACAAAAGTCATGGTGGAGTCACGTCAGGGTTCAAACCTACTGTATTTGCCTCTTGACAAAATCATGCAAACAACGAGCTCTGGTGCGACCACTTCAGCCAGCGACTCTGCAATGGGCCTTGCCCCCGCGCCTGCGCTGCCTGCACCTGTTACCGCAATACCCACCCCGGCGACTGACCCTCGCACACGCGATGCGCGCACGCGTTAATCAGAGTTCATCAGAACCACCATCGTCAAGGAATATCAAAGTGAACAGAGTTGGATTTATTGCGTCAACGTTGCTGGTGGTACTTGCCCTTGCAAGTTCCATGCTTTTTGTAGTGGATCAGCGCCAGTTCGGGGTGGTGTTTGCACTCGGCCAAATCAAGGAAGTACTGACTGAGCCGGGACTGCACCTCAAGTTGCCACCGCCCTTTCAGAATGTTTCTTATATTGACAAACGCCTGCTGACCCTTGAGAGTTCGGAAGCCGAGCCCATGCTGACACTGGAAAAGCAGCGTGTGGTCATTGACTATTACGTTCGCTGGCGCATCACCCAGCCGACTGACTACATTCGTAATGTCGGTCTGGATGAAAAAGCTGGAGCAAACCAGCTCAACCGCGTTGTACGCAATGCCTTCCAGGAAGAAATCAACAAACGTACTGTTAAAGATTTGCTGTCAGCCAAACGGGAGGCATTGATGGCTGATGTCAAGAAAGAGGTACTGCAAGCTGTCAAGGGTGCCAAGCCTTATGGTGTAGATATCGTTGATGTGCGCATTACTCGCGTGGATTATGTCGAAACCATCACGGACTCGGTCTATAAACGCATGGTGGCAGAGCGCCAGCGTGTTGCCAACGAGCTGCGCTCTACGGGTGCAGCCGAAGGTGAAAAAATTCGTGCTGATGCTGACAGGCAGCGTGAAGTGACCATTGCAAACGCCTACCGTGATGCCCAGAAAGTCAAAGGTGAAGGCGATGCACAAGCCTCTCGTATTTATGCCGAATCGTTTGGGAAAGACCCGCAGTTCGCCCAGTTCTACCGCAGCATGGACGCCTACAAAGCCACTTTCAACAAAAAAAGTGATGTCATGGTGCTTGATCCTTCGTCCGAGTTCTTCAAAGTCATGCGCGGCTCTGGCGCGAGTGCTGCACCAGCTGCAGCTAAAAAGTAAAAATCTCACGCATGCTGCTGGCCTGTGATGGGCCACTGTCTGTGGATGATTCAAAGCTGCATGTTGCAAGCTTGCGCTGTTTTAAACAGCCCTTCAAGCCATGCAACAGCAGCATTTGATGGTCTGACTTGCCAATTCAGGCACTGGGCATACCTCATGCTGCTTTGATTGCCATAAGCCGCACCTCCCCAATACCAATCTGCTTGTCGCACCTGCGTGCAGTTGTTTTTAGGCTGTGCGCCATCACGCTTTCCCGCGCTGTTCAAAAATAGGCCTTAAGCCCGGTAAAATCCTGCTTTTCACGGATTTCCCCAAACACATGCCCGCCTGGTCGTCATCATGGCAATTGCCGGATCAAATTGCCGATGTCTTGCCTTCCGAGGCGCGTCACATCGAAGAGCTTCGTCGTTTGTTGCTCGATGCAGCCCGCAGCTACGGCTACGAGTTGGTCATGCCCCCCTTGTTAGAGAACCTTGAGTCACTGTTGACGGGCACCGGTGAAACGCTGGACCTGCAAACCTTTAAACTCGTCGATCAACTCTCCGGTCGCACACTGGGCCTGCGTGCAGACACCACACCGCAGGTGGCCCGCATTGACGCACACTTGCTCAACCGCAGCGGCGTCGCCCGTCTTTGCTACTGCGGCCCTGTGTTGCACACCCGCGCTGAGCGCCCGCACGCTACCCGTGAGCCCTTGCAGTTTGGCGCGGAAATCTATGGTCACGCGGGGCTGGAAGCCGATCTTGAGGCACAGGTGCTGGCCCTCGAAGCCTTAAGAGCTGCCGGGCTACAGACTTTGAGCGTGGACATGGCCGATGTCCGTATTGTCGGCAGCATCCTGGCAGGTGTGCAGATGCCTGCCAAAACTCTGGCACTGATACATGCCGCCCTGGCCGCCAAAGATGCCAGCGAACTGGACAGCCTGACTGCCAGCCTGGGTGATGGTATTGGCGCTGCCGCACGCCAGGGACTTCTTGCCTTGCTGCAACTGTATGGCGATGAGAAAGTGCTCGATCAAGCATCGCAAGTCTTGAAAGCCTTTCCGGGCGTGCAGGACGCATTGGCTAACCTTAAATGGCTGGCCTCTCACCTGGGTGATGTCAAGGTCAGTTTTGACTTGGCAGACTTGCGCGGCTACGCCTACTACAGCGGCATACGCTTTGCCATTTACGGGCAGGGTGCCGAACTGGCACGGGGCGGGCGTTATGACGAGGTCGGAGCCGTGTTTGGCCGCAGGCGCCCGGCAGTTGGCTTCAGCCTTGATCTGAAAGAGCTGGTCAGCGTGCTGCCACCCCGGCCATTGAGGGCCGCTGTACAAGCCCCCTGGGCAGCAGACGACGCCGGCCTGCGTGCAGCGATTGCCCGTTTGCGCGGCGCGGGTGACACCGTTGTTTGCGTGCTGCCAGGCCACGAACATGAAGTCAACGAATTTAACTGTGACCGTGAACTGGTTCACCTCGCCGCTGGCTGGACCGTCCAGCCTTTGCGCCAGCCCTCCTGATGCGAACAGGCCGTTGGAATTGCCCATATTTTTAATGGTATGGCCGCAGTCAGGCTTTCTAACCCACGAACCCTTAAAGAGAAACCGAAGATGACAAACAAACCAGCTGCTGCCGCAGGACGCAACGTCGTGGTGGTGGGAACCCAATGGGGCGATGAAGGCAAAGGCAAACTGGTGGACTGGCTGACGGAGTCAGCCCAGGGCGTGGTGCGCTTTCAGGGTGGCCACAACGCTGGGCACACCCTGGTCATCAATGGCGTCAAGACCGCACTGAACCTGATTCCCAGCGGCATCATGCGGCCCAGCGTGAAATGCTACATCGGCAATGGCGTGGTGCTGTCCACAACGCACCTTTTCAAGGAAATCAGCCAGCTTGAAGCCATAGGCGTCGAAGTTCGCTCACGCTTGCGCATCAGCGAAGCCTGCCCGTTGATCCTGCCTTTTCACGCCGCACTCGACACCGCGCGCGAGGCACTGCGCGAGCAGGGCGGTACCGAGAAGATCGGCACCACGGGCAAAGGCATTGGCCCGGCTTACGAAGACAAGATCGCCCGCCGCGCCCTGCGCGTACAAGACCTGAAACACCCGGAGCGCTTCGCTGCCAAGCTGCGCGAGTTGCTGAGCCTGCACAACCATGTCCTGACGAGCTTCCTGAATGCACCTGCCATTGATTTTGAAGCCACGTATGCAGAGGCCATGAGCCACGCAGAGGCGTTGCGTCCCATGATGGCAGATGTATCGCGGGAGTTGAATGACGCGCACAAAGCCGGTGCCAACCTGCTGTTTGAAGGCGCCCAAGGCACGCTGCTGGATGTGGACCACGGCACGTACCCTTATGTCACGTCCAGCAACTGCGTGGCGGGCAATGCGGCAGCGGGCTCGGGCGTTGGCCCGGGCATGCTGCACTACATTCTGGGCATCACCAAAGCGTACTGCACCCGCGTGGGCGGTGGGCCGTTTCCGACCGAGCTGGACTGGCAAACGCCCGGCACGCCTGGCTACCACATGAGCACGGTCGGGGCAGAGCGCGGCGTTGTCACCGGGCGCTACCGCCGCTGCGGCTGGTTTGACGCGGCACTGCTCAAGCGATCGGCCCAGGTCAATGGCCTGAGCGGGCTGTGCATCACCAAACTGGATGTGCTCGACGGCATCGACAAACTGCTGCTGTGCATCGGCTATGAGCTGGACGGTGAGATGACCGATATTTTGCCGATGGGCGCGGACGACATTGCGCGCTGCACACCGGTTTATGAAACGCTTGATGGCTGGAGCGACACCACCGTGGGTGTGACCGACTATGCCAGGCTGCCCATCAACGCGCGTTTGTACCTGCAGCGCATCGAGCAGGTCACGGGTGTGCCGATTGCCATGGTCTCGACCAGCCCCGACCGTGACCACACCATCATGCTGCAACATCCGTTTCTCGCAGCCTGAGCTACTTTCATCATCAAAAAGACTGCTAGCGCTTGTTATATAAGGGTTAGCAGCTATTAAATCAGGAGCACTTTACATGTTGACCGAAGACGGCAAACATCTCTACGTCAGCTATGACGAGTACCACAACCTGATTGAAAAACTCGCCATCAAGGTGCATCAGTCTGGCTGGCAGTTCGACACCATTCTTTGCCTGGCACGCGGCGGCATGCGCCCGGGAGACATTTTGTCGCGTATTTTCGACAAGCCCCTGGCCATCATGTCCACCAGCTCTTACCGTGCCGACGCTGGCATGACGCAAGGCAACCTCGACATTGCCCGCTACATCACCACGCCCAAGGGTGAGATTGCCGGGCGGGTGTTGCTGGTCGATGACCTGGCCGATACGGGCCACACACTCAATGCGGTGATTCACCAACTGCGAAACAACTACCAGCCCATCACCGAGCTGCGCAGTGCCGTGATCTGGACCAAAGGCGTGTCGACCTTTGAGCCTGACTATTCCGTGGAGCTGCTGCCCACCAACCCCTGGATTCATCAGCCGTTTGAGAGCTATGACGCGCTGTCGCCTGAGCAGCTTTTGACCAAGTGGAAGATATAGCCCCCACGGTCGCTCACTGCGTGTAGCTTCCTGCCCCCCGAGGGGGCCGCTGCGCCTGCGGCCTGGCGAAGCCAGTTCCGCGGCCCCTGCTGGTGAAGACAAACTGCAAAGGACAGGCGTTCTTGGTGTTTCGACAGGCGTTCTTGGTGTTTCGACAGCCGTTCGTTTCAAGCTTGCCGTTAACATCCGGTGATGACTGAAACATCTACTACCCTGATTCACCATCCGTACAAGCCGCCCGCTGCTTTTGAGTCGATTGCGCCTGCGGT
>RDZZ01000014.1 GCA_004293655.1 Polaromonas sp.
GTGCTGGACAGCGCTGATTTCTATGCGCATTGCTACGCCCTGCTGGCAGAAGACGGCGTGATGACGGTCAACCTGTTTGGCCGCGACTCCAGCTATGAGCAGTCGCTTGAAAAAATTGCCGAGGCTTTTGGGCCGCAGGCCGTGTGGGCTTTCCGGCCAACGCGAGAGGGCAATACCGTGGTGCTGGCCCAGCGCGAGCCAACCCGGCCCGAACGGGCAGAGCTGTTGCTTCGCGCTGGTGAGATCGAATCACGCTGGGGCTTGCCTGCCAAAAAGTGGCTGCGGCTCTTCAAGCCAGCGGTGTGATGGTTTTAACTACACCTGTATCAGTTAAAGTCAAATCATGAGTGCAGTTGTACCCCCCACCTCTTTAACGCCTTCTCGAAAACCCGCTCCCCAATTGCCGCATATCGGCCCGCTGGACTGGCGCAAGCTGGTCGAGTGGCTCAGTGAAGATGGCGTGATCAGTGCTCAGGAGGCTGCCCGAACGATTGCCCGCTGCGCCCAGGTGCAAAGCGCCCAGCCGCCCTTGATTCGACTGGGCAGCGTCAGCATGACGCGCTTGTCTGACGGCAAGCCGCTGGACATTGAAACCATGACCCAGTGGCTGGCAGGCCGTGCCGGGCTGAACTACCTGCGCATTGACCCGCTCAAGGTGGATGTGGGCAAGGTCGCTGACACCATGTCGGCCGTGTACGCCGAGCGGCACAAGGTGTTGCCGGTGCAGGTCACGCCCTCGGAGGTGGTGGTTGCCACGTCTGAGCCGTTTATTACCGACTGGCTGCCCGAGGTCGAGCGCCAGGCCAAACGCAGCGTGCGCCTGGTAGTGGCCAGTCCGCTGGACATTGCCAAGTACACGGTCGAGTTTTTTGCGCTGGCCAAGTCTGTGCGGGCCGCCATGAAGTCGGGCGGCAATGCGGGTGCTGCGAGCTTTGAGCAATTGGTGGAGCTGGGCAAAACCAGCAAGCAGCTCGATGCCAACGACCAGGGCGTTGTGCAGGTGGTGGACTGGCTGTGGCAGTACGCTTTTGACCAGCGTGCCAGTGACATTCATCTGGAGCCACGGCGTGAGCAGGGCGTGATCCGCTTTCGCATCGATGGCGTGCTGCACCCGGTGTATCAGTTGCCGATGGGTGTCCACAACGCCATGACGGCGCGCATCAAGCTGCTGGGCCGCATGGACGTGGTGGAAAAACGCCGCCCGCAGGATGGCCGCATCAAAACCCGCAATCCGCGCGGCGACGAGGTTGAAATGCGCCTGTCAACGCTGCCAACGGCCTTCGGTGAAAAAATGGTCATGCGTATTTTTGACCCGGACACCACGGTTAAAAACCTCGATGCGCTGGGGTTTTCAGACCACGACGCCGAGCGTTGGGAAAAGCTGGTGCAAAAGCCGCACGGCATTGTGCTGGTGACCGGGCCAACTGGCTCGGGCAAAACCACCACGCTCTACTCCACGCTCAAACGCCTGGCCACGGAGGCGGTGAACGTCAGCACGATTGAAGACCCGATTGAGATGATCGAGGCCTCGTTCAACCAGACCCAGGTGCAGCCGCATCTTGACTTTGACTTCCCCGAGGGACTGCGCGCACTGATGCGGCAAGACCCGGACATCATCATGGTCGGCGAGATACGCGATTTGCAAACCGCTGACATGGCAGTGCAAGCCGCGCTCACAGGTCACCTTGTTTTCAGCACCCTGCACACCAACGATGCGCCGTCGGCGGTGTCGCGCCTGATGGAACTCGGTGTGCCCTCGTACCTGATCAACGCCACGCTGCTGGGGGTGCTGGCCCAGCGGCTGGTGCGTACGCTGTGCAGCAACTGCAAGGTCAAAGACGAAAGCGCCTCGCGCGAGGCGCTGGCCGAGATGGTCAAGCCCTGGCAAGTCAATGGTGGCTACCGGCCTTACAAACCGGTCGGTTGCGTTGACTGCCGGATGACCGGCTTTAGGGGTCGCATGGGGCTTTATGAATTGCTGTCGGTGACAGAGGGCTACAAGGACAAAGTCACCAAAGAGCCCAGCATGGAGGCTCTGCGCCGCCAGGCTGTCAGCGACGGCATGCGCCCGCTGCGACTGGCGGGGGCACTCAAGGTGGCTGAAGGTGTGACCACGATTGAAGAGATTCTGGCGGTCACACCCCCCCTTTCTTGAGGTGGGTTTTAGCCAGAAAAACAGCGGTTGGCGCGCTTGCGGGCGATGACCAGAGACCTTTGGCTATAAGTGAAAGCCACATGAAGGCTTCGCACGATTACTCACATAATGCGCTCATCTAACTTTTTATAGAGGAGACAAGCTGTGAATATCAAGAGTCAAAAAGACTTTTTTTCCGGCCTCATGTTCATGGGCGTCGGCATCGCCTTTGCCTGGGGTGCAACCACTTACAAGGTCGGTGAAGGTGCCCGAATGGGGCCGGGCTACTTTCCGCTCATGCTGGGCGTACTGATGGCGGTGTTGGGCATGGCCATCACGTTCAAGTCGCTGGTCGTCGAGACGGTAGGTGGCGACAAAATAGGCAGGTGGGCCTGGAAGCCACTGGTCTATGTCATCGCGGCCAACCTGCTGTTTGGCGTGTTGCTTGGCGGCTTGCCCAGCATCAAACTGCCCGCCATGGGCCTGATCATCGGCATCTATGTGTTGACCTTTGTTGCCAGCATGGCCGAGTCGGGCTGGAAGCTCAAGAACACCCTCATTCTTGCAACGGTGCTGGCTGTGGGCAGTTATGTTGCGTTTGTCAAAGTGCTCAAGCTGCAGTTTGCAGTCTGGCCAGCTTTTATCACTGGCTAAGGAGTCATCATGGATCTGATTGCAAATCTTTCGCTCGGCTTTAGCGTAGCCTTCACGCCGATCAACCTGGTGTATGCCTTAGTTGGCTGCATACTCGGCACGCTGATTGGTGTGCTGCCCGGCATTGGCCCGGTGGCAACGATTGCCATGCTGCTGCCTGCAACCTACGCGCTGCCGCCGGTCTCGGCACTGATCATGCTGGCTGGCATTTACTACGGCGCACAATATGGCGGCTCGACCACTGCCATTTTGGTCAACCTGCCGGGCGAGTCGTCATCGGTCGTGACCTGCATTGACGGCTACCAGATGGCGCGCAGAGGGCGCGCGGGGCCGGCACTGGCGGCTGCGGGTCTGGGCTCGTTTTTTGCCGGTTGCGTGGGTACCTTGATTCTGGCGGCCTTTGCGCCCCCGCTCACTGAGCTGGCCTTCAAGTTTGGCCCTGCCGAGTACTTTGCCTTGATGATTTTGGGCCTGATCGGCGCTGTGGTATTGGCATCAGGCTCGCTGCTCAAAGCCATTGCCATGATTGTGCTGGGCCTGCTGCTGGGGCTGATTGGCACTGACGTGAACTCAGGCGTGGCCCGTTTCAGCTTCGATATTCCTGAACTTACCGACGGCATCGGTTTTGTGGTGATTGCGATGGGCGTTTTCGGCTATGGCGAGATCATCAGCAACCTGGCCCAGCCCTCTGACGAGCGCGAAGTTTTCACGGCCAAGGTCACCGGCCTGCTGCCGACCAAGGAAGACTTCAAGAATATGGCACCTGCCATGCTACGCGGGACTTTTCTGGGTTCCGCGCTGGGTATTTTGCCGGGTGGCGGCGCTTTGCTGGCAGCATTTGCCGCCTACGCGCTTGAGAAGAAAATCAAGATGAAGCCGGGTGAAGTCGCTTTCGGGCAAGGCAACATTCGCGGCGTGGCCGGCCCCGAGTCAGCCAACAATGCCGGTGCGCAAACCTCGTTCATTCCGCTGCTGACGCTGGGCATTCCACCGAACGCCGTGATGGCGCTCATGGTCGGAGCCATGACGATTCACAACATTCAGCCCGGCCCGCAGGTCATGACCAGCAACCCTGAGCTGTTCTGGGGCCTGATTGCCTCGATGTGGATTGGCAACCTGATGCTGATTATTTTGAACCTGCCTTTGATTGGCATGTGGATCAAGCTGCTCACGGTGCCTTACCGCTATTTGTTTCCCGCGATTGTGCTGTTCTGTGCCATTGGTGTGTATTCGACCAACAACAACACCTTTGACGTGTGGATGGTGGGTGCGTTCGGCGTGATCGGCTACCTGTTTGTCAAACTCGGCTGTGAGCCTGCACCATTGCTGCTGGGTTTTATTTTGGGCCCCATGATGGAAGAGAACCTGCGCCGGGCCTTGCTGCTCTCGCGCGGTGACTGGAGCGTGTTTGTCACGCGTCCGCTGTCTGCCGGGTTGCTGGCAGCGGGCTTGCTGATGCTGATCATTGTTCTTTTGCCGAGCGTGAAGAACAAGCGTGAAGAGGCCTTCGTCGAAGACTAGGGATTTTCTGCACCACTCTGGCGAGGCTGTGGCAGTCGGGTCGGGACGGGATTGCCAAGGTGGCTTTTTGCAGCCTCGCAGAGATTGTTTGATTTCACGAAACCCCAGTTCAATCTCCCAGTGCTGGCAAGTGCGGATGTCGTCACTGCGCGCTCTGGGCGGGATGGGCATGCTGATGAGTCGATCGCCATGCGCGTGTGTTTGCAGCAGCTCGCAGTGCCAGCATTGGCCTCAGGGCGGCCTTTCTACGTCATCCGCTCCAGCTTATTTTGCTGCGACCTGCTCGGCCACATAAATCTCGACCCGGCGGTTTTTGTCCCGGCCCTGCGCCGTTGAGTTGTCTGCCACCGGCTCACGCGAGCCACGGCCATCGGTCATGATGCGGGTGCGGGCCACACCACGGCTGACCAGATAGTCACGGGCGGCATCGGCACGGTCAACCGATAGCGGGTTGTTCACAGCATCGGAGCCAGTGCTGTCGGTGTGACCAATGATGGTCACGGTGGTGACCGGATTCTGGTTCAGGCTGGTCGCGAACTGGTTGAGAATCGGTGCAAAGTTCGATTTAATCGCTGAGCGGCCTGTGTCAAACGACACGTCGCTTGGAATGTCGAGCTTCAAGCGGTTGTCTGCCGTCTGGCTCACGGCAACACCTGTGCCTGCGGTGGCTCGCTCCATGGCCGCCTTTTGCTCCTGCATCTTTTTCGACCACAGGTAACCACCACCTGCGCCCAAAGCGCCGCCCAGCACGGCACCCTGCGCCGCGCCTTTGGATCCGCCCGTGGCAGCACCGAGCACCACACCAGCCAGCGCGCCAATGCCTGCGCCTTTGGCAACACCCTGCTGGGTCTCACTCATGTTGGCGCAGCCCGACAGCACGCCGACCGCCAGTGTGAGGCAGGTCATGGAAGAAAAAATGGTTTTCATAAAAATTTTCCTAAAAAAGAGTCGTTGTTGTGTTGTGATGCGTTGTGATGTGCCGTTTATCTGGTCTGTGGAGTTTGCAACAAGACTCAAAATAATAAGGTCACTGATCTGTAGGTTAACGTATTAAAAAGTATTTTTATGTAAGGAATTACCGACTTTTGGCAGTGATTCAAAATGGATGAGGCGCTTGCACGGGCAACATTCAAAGTGTCTGCTGCAGCGCCTTGTACACGCCCTTAAACTCAACGCTCTGCGTTTGTCATGCCATGCCCGGCACGGGAGCGAAATTTGTTCAGGATATTTTTAGCAGCATTCACATCACGATCATGCACACCGCCGCACTGCGAACAAACCCAGCTCCTTATGCCAAGACCTGCGACACCTTTCGGCCTCGAATCGGGCAAAGCGCCGCCATCCGAACAGGTCTGGGTTGTATAACTCTCGCTGACGTCTTCCAGCCATGCGCCATGCTTAAGAAGCCTCTGCATAACTCCCTGCGGCCTATGGATAGCCAGACTCGGGCGGTCTGCTGCGTTGCTTTTCTTGCCAATAGCTGTGCTACAAGGCTGCAAAAAGATGCCTTGGCAAGCCCATCCCGCGCCGACCACCAAATACACTGTGAATATTGACAGTACCCTGCATAAAAACCAACAGCTCGAACGTCATGCGTTCGCCCTCCACCTCCCTGGCCTGAAGGCTGGGGTTTCTCGGGAATTGTGATGAAAAAAATTCAATTAGGCACCAGCGATTTGCATGTCACCCCGGTTTGTCTGGGCACGATGACCTTTGGCGAACAGGTCAACGAGGCTGATTCCCACACCATTCTTGACCGGGCGCTTGAACGGGGCATCAACTTTCTCGATGCGGCAGAGATGTACTCAGTGCCCCCACGGGCTGAAACTTTTGGTCACACCGAAACCATTTTGGGCAACTGGTTTGCCAAAAACCCCGCAGCACGCCAGCAGTGGGTGGTGGCCACCAAAGTGGCTGGCCCGATGCGCGGTATGGGGTGGATTCGCCATGGCAGCGCCGACTTGACCGCAGAAGAGATTGAAGGGGCCTGCAACGACAGCCTCAAGCGCCTGCAAATTGACACGATTGATCTGTACCAGATTCACTGGCCCGTGCGGCACGTGCCCGCTTTTGGTGTGCTGTACTTTGACCCGACCAAAGACAACCCGGCGCTGGCATCCATCCATGCACAGCTGCAGGCCATGGCCACGCTGGTCAAAGCGGGCAAAGTGCGCGCCATCGGCTTGTCCAACGAAACACCGTTTGGCGTGCATGAGTTTGTGCGCCTGGCCGAGCAGCATGGCCTGCCGCGCATTGCCACTGTGCAAAACCCTTACTGCCTGATCAACCGCACGGTAGAAAACGGCCTGGACGAAACCATGCACCGCTTGAAAGTCTCGCTGCTGGGCTACTCGCCGCTGGGCTTTGGCCTGCTGACTGGCAAGTATGACGAGCCAGGTATCGACGGCGCCGGGTCTCCCAAAGAAGGCCGCATGGCCAAGTACGAGTCCATGCGCAAACAGCGCTGGGGCCGCACGGAATCACTGACAGCTGCGCGCCGCTACAACGCCTTAGCGCGTGCCAACGGCATGAGCCCGACCCAGTTTGCGCTGGCCTTTTGCTACACCAAATGGCAGGTCGCCAGCACCATCATCGGCGTGACCTCAGTGGCGCAGCTCGACGAAGACCTTGATGCCTACGGCACCACCCTCAGCCCCGAGGTACTGGCCGAGATTGACAAAATTCGCTGGGAGCTGCGGGACCCCGCGCTCTAGATATGGCTCTCCCCCGTGGCGCCTTTGGCGCCTCCCCCCAGGGGGCGCCGTCTGTGGCCCGGCGGAGCCGGTTCCACGCTGGCCTTGGTAAAGGGAGCAGCTGTGCGCAAAAAAGACCAGCTCAGTAAAACCCCGGCGACAGCTCTGCTCAGGGTCTCCCCCCAGGGGGCGCCGTCTGTGGCCCGGCGGAGCCGGTTCCACGCTGGC
>RDZZ01000015.1 GCA_004293655.1 Polaromonas sp.
GTCAGTGATTCGTTGCGCGATGTGCTGCCGGTGGTGATACGCCGGGTGCGTGCCGCGTTTGATCTGGACGCTGACCCCCAGGCCATCAACGCCGTGCTGCACACCGCTTTTCCCACAGGCGATGGCTGGCGCGTGCCCGGTGCGCTCGATGGTTTTGAGCTGGCCGTGCGCGCCGTGCTGGGCCAGCAGATCACCGTGGCGGCGGCGCGCACCTTGGCGCAGCGCCTGGTGGACGCGCTGGGCGAGCCCATCGCTACGCCGTGGCCTGAGCTGACGCGGCTTTTTCCGTCACCTGCGGTTCTGGCCAACGCCAGCGGCGACACGCTGGGCCAGCTGGGCATCGTCCGGCAGCGCCAGACAGCCATCGTGGGTCTGGCCAAGGCGGTAGCTGGCGGCTTGCAGCTGCATGGCGGTGCCGATGTACAAAGAACGGTTGAAGCCCTCAAGGCCCTGCCCGGCATTGGCGACTGGACGGCGCAGTACATTGCCATGCGCGCCCTGCGCTGGCCTGACGCGTTTCCTGCAGGCGATGTGGCACTGCACAAGGCGCTGGGTGTGCAGGGGCTGAAAAACCCGGCGCGGCTGGCCGAGCAAGCGTCGCAGACGTGGAAACCGTGGCGCAGTTATGCGGTGGTGCGGGTGTGGAGTGGCGCCTGGCTTGACAACGGATAGAAAACCTTCAACGCAGAGGCGCAGAGAACGCAGAGGGCCGCAGAGTGAAAAATAAGGTAACTGCTCAGGAGTCAGCGGAAGTTTCCAACGCAAAGACGCAAAAGCGCAAAGAACGTGAAGAAATCGAAGTAAAGAATTGAATTTCTTGAGGCTTTGCGACCTTTGCATCTTTGCGACTTCGCGTTGGAAGCTGGTTTTAGTTACCCAGCTGAGCAGTTACAAAGCAGATTTGTTTATCTTCTCTGCGTAACTCTGCGTTCTCTGCGTTCTCTGCGCCTCTGCGTTGAATGACTTGCCTGCTTTCTGGTCTTGTAGCTACCTTTAAAACACAAAGAGACCCCTCATGAAATTCCACCCATCCATCGTTCAGACACATTTTCAAAGCCCCCTCGGCCCCATGGTGCTGGCCGCCACCACGCAGGGCCTGGCCGGGCTGTGGTTTGAGGGCCAACGACATTTGCCTGCCCAGTTGCTGGCCGCATCGACAGCCCCAGGCGTGTGGCCGACCGACCCCAGTCACCCGGTTTTAAAACAAGCCATGCAGCAACTCACCGCCTATTTCGCAGGCCAGCGCACCCGGTTTGACCTGCCGCTGGACTTGTCAGGCGGCACGGCTTTTCAGCAATCGGTGTGGCAGGCGCTGCTGGCCATACCGCCCGACGCAACCGTCAGCTACGGCCAGATCAGCCGCTGCATTGGCAAGCCCGCTGCAGCGCGCGCCGTGGGTGCTGCCGTAGGGCGCAACCCAGTCAGTATCATCGTGCCCTGTCACCGCGTCATGGGCGCTGATGGCTCACTGACAGGTTATGCCGGTGGGCTGAACCGTAAAACCGCACTCCTCGCGCTTGAGGGCGTGCTTCAAAAAGAAATGTTGTGAACGCTTTGCCACTTGCCCGCCCGCCCCGCGCCTGGGCCATCGACTTTGTTGTGCTCGCCGCCATCTGGGGCGCTTCTTTCCTGTTCACCCGCATGGGCGCGGTGGAGTTTGGCCCGCTGCCCACGGCGGCGGTGCGGGTGATGGTGGCGGCGCTGCTTTTAACGCCGCTGGTCTGGTGGCGCGGCCAGATGCCGGCACTGCGGCTGCACTGGAAAAAAGTGACTTTTATTGGCCTGCTCAATTCAGGCATTCCGTTCGCCTGCTTCGCGTTCGCGCTGCTGTCGATCACCACCGGCCTGTCGGCCATCTTGAATGCGTCTGTGCCCATGTTTGGGGCGGTGGTGGCCTGGGTCTGGCTCAAGGACAAGCCTACCGGTTCGCGCATTGTGGGGCTGCTGATGGGCTTTGCAGGGGTGGCCATGCTGGCCTGGGACGCGGCCAGTTTCAAGCCCGCCGCTTCAGGCATTGCCCCGGCCTGGGCCGTGCTGGCGTGCTTGCTGGCCTGTGTGTGCTACGCGCTGTCGGCCAGCTACACCCAGCGCTATCTCGCGGGTGTGCCGCCCCTGGTCACGTCTGCAGGCAGCATGCTGGGAGCGTCTGCAGGCTTGGTGCTGCCCGCTGCCTGGCTGTGGCCTGCCCACAACCCCAGTTTGCGGGCCTGGCTGGCGCTGGTGCTGGTGGGCGTGGTGTGTACCGCCCTGGCCTACCTTCTGTTTTTCAGACTGATCAAAAACGCCGGGCCTGCGAAAGCCTTGTCGGTGACGTTTTTGGTGCCTTTGTTTGCCGTGCTCTACGGCACCGTTTTTCTGGGCGAAGCCGTCACCGCCTGGATGCTGCTTTGCGCGGGCGTCATTGTCTGCGGCACGGCACTGTCAACCGGGCTGCTCAAGCTCGGGCCGTGATGGGCTGATTCCCGTCTTTCCCCGTTTTCTCCAGTCCTCAACAGAAGCGAGAACAAGGCGAAGTCACGCAGTTGTCGTTTTTCTTGAAAACTGCAATGGCAGCCCACGGGTCAGGCAGATGTCATGCCAAACCTCACAGCGAAGCAGCGCGTTTGTAGGCGTGGGCTGCCGCCTCAGGGTCATCGCGCTGTTCGGCCAGCACGGCCAGGGCGCGCCAGGCATTGCGCTGCAGCGCGGCATCTTGCAGACTGGACACCGACTGCGACAGCAACTGTGTGGCTTTGCCCCAGAGCTGACGGCTCAAAAAAGCCATACCCGCGAGATACTGCACATTGGCGTCGCGCGGCCTGCCCATCTGGGCGGCTTCTATGCGGGCCAGCCAGGCGGCGTCCAGCGAGTCAGCACCTGACTCCAGCACGCCAATCAGCTTGATGCGCAGGCCATCGCTGATGTCCGACTGGGGCTGCATGGCGCGCTCCCACACACGCAGCAGCCAGGTGCGCGCCAGCGCCACATCGCCGTGCAGCGCGCTCAGGCGTGAAGCCGCATGCACCACCACCTCGGGCATGTCGCGTTCGCTGTCGTCCAGCGACAACCAGGCCTGCTGCAATTGCGCCGGGTCGTGGGCGCTGGCCAGCAACTCCAGCGCCAGGCCGCGCACCATGCTTTGTGCTGCCGCCGGGGAAAACGCCCGGTGCTTGGCCAGCAGGCGGGCAGTCTCCAGCGCCTGCACGGTTTGCCGCAGTTGCCGGGCGGCCTTGAGCTTCAAACGCAATGCCAGCGTGCGGCGGCCCGCGCCTTGCGGCAACTGTGCCAGCCAGTCAAGGCCGGCGCTTGCATCGCGGTCGTCCAGTGCCCAACGTGCGGCCCGCAGTTGCACGCCTTCACGCACTTCCTGGGCGTGACGTGGCAGGGTACTTTGCAGCGCCAGTTGCAGGTGCTTGTCACGCAGCGCCCGGTTTTGCAGGGACTGCGCGCTTTCAGCCACCAGCAAATGCGCCAAGGCTTGCAGCTGACTGGACCGGCTGGCACTGTGCCCGCCTGCCTGGCCCGACAGCGCGGCGGTCTGAGCCAGACTGGCTTCCTGCGCCAGCGCTGTTTGCGCAGACCGGGCAGCGCGTATGTAGCGCCCGGCCAGCTGGTGCGCCAGCGCGTCCATCAGGGCGCCGTACATGGCGCGCTCTTTTTGCTGGGCACGCCAGGCCCTGGCTGCAAGCGGCAAAGACACCACAGCCGACAGCGCACGCAGTGCCACATAAAGCACCAGAAAAAAGCCGGCCAGCAACAGCACCATCAAATTGAATGAAACATCAATCCGGTGAGGCGGCCAGAAAATGGTGACCACCGCCTGGTTGTTGCCAGCGACCAAGGCAGTCGCCACCGCAATGGCAAACAGGGTCAGGAGCCAGAAAGCGGCGCGCATGCTGTTGTGCCCTCCTTATCGACCGGCAGCGGCTGTGGCCAGCGCAGCCAGGGTGTCGTCCAGGCGTGGTAGCTCACTGGTTTTGAGCTGGCTTTGCACTTGCTGCAACAACTGCGCTGCTGTTTGCGTTTTACGCGAAGTCGCATCAAAGTATCTGGCCAGCCAGACGCTGGTGCTGGCCAGGTCGGCACGTGCCGTGTCGGTCTGGCGCGACAGCAGCGCCAGGCGTGCGTTGAGCAGTTTGAGCTTGAGGTTTTCGCGCAGAAAAAAAGATTGCTCGGGCGAGAGCAAGGCCGCTTCTGGCTGCTCGATGCGGCTGACCCGCAACAGCTTGCGTGCTTCGTCCTGCAGCTTGTCCAGCGCAGCACGCAACCAGCTGCGAAACATGTCGCCATTCAGCCAGGAAGGCAGGAGCCTGTCGGCGTCCGCCGGCCGCGTTTTGAAGGGCCGCTCTGGCAGGGCAGACGGCAAGGCTTTTGCGGCATGGTTATCGACCATGGCATTGGCCACAGGCAGCTCGTCGGCCAGCCGCACCAGCTCGTCGAGTTTGATCAGCAGCAAGGGCACATCGGTCAGGCTGGCGATCTTGATGCGGTCGGTGTCTTTGACAATCGCACGTTGCAAAGGGTTCAGGCGCGGCTGGGCAGCGCGTGAGAGGCGCTGCTCGGCACTGGTCAGGGCTGCAATCAGTGGCTGGGCACTGCCAGTGAGCTGTGCCTGCTGCTGGGCCAGGCGCAGGGCAGACTCAATATCGACCACCAGGTTTTCATCGCGCGAGCGTGACAGGCTTTGCATCAGCTCTTCAAGTTGGCTGCGCTGCAGGCTGACCTCGCTGATGCGGGTTTCCTGAAGTGCCAGCCGCACGGACAGGTCACGCGTGCTGTCTTGTGCAGACTTTGCCAGGGTGCGGGCCTCAATGGCTTGCGATGCCGAATCGAGGCTGCGGCGGGCCAGCTCTTCCTGAATGTTGCCCAGCTTTTGCCACAGCATGCCACTCGCTAGCAAACCGCCAGCGGCCAGCACCACCACGGCAATCGCCAAAGACCGGGGAACGGCCAGCACTTGCGCGGCTGGTTGCGCACTGGGTTGTGTACTTGTCTGTGCATCTGGCGCTGTGGGCGCTGCCGACGCTGGTGACGATGCGGGCAGCGCAGGCGATGCAGGCGGGGAAGGTAAGTCAGATGGGCTGTCACTCATGGGTGGCCTGATTCTATCGAGCGCAGGGCGTGCCCAGCTGTCTGCGGGGGCTGGACGTGACGCTGTAACAACACTTCAGCAGGGCCACTGGCTGCCGCTGCAAGGCGCGCATCCGTGCCCTTTAAAACAGGCTGGACGGCAGCGAGACCAGCGTGTCCAAAATATCGGCCAGCGCCGGGCGCGACTCTGCAACCCGGCCCCAGCCCATGGCGCGAGCCGTTGCCGTGATGCGCGGGTGGGTCGCAATGGCCACTGCGCGGTGCCAGTCCACACCCTGCAGCGCCGGCATGGCTGCCAGGTGCTGCACCGCCTCAGAGCTGCTGAACAGCCACACCGAGCCGTCTGCGCTGGCAAGCCGGGCGCGCTGGAGCTGCCCGGGCTGCCACACCGGTGCGCGGCGCTCGTACACCCCTAAAAAATCAACGCTGCAGCCCGCAGCTGCCCACTGGCGCGCCAGCCAGTCGCGACCCGATGACGGGGCAGGCGCTTGGCGGGCCTGACTGTCTTGACTGTCTGGGCCATCCTGACCCGTCACCCCACGCACAATCAGCACCCGGCGGCCGCGCCAATCGCGCTGACCCACCAGACGCCAGAGGGCTTCAGAGTCAAACTGATCCGCATCCGGCGGCGGGGTGTCTATTTGCCCGACGGGCACACCAGCGTCCAGCAGCGCGGCGGCAGTGCCGGGGCCGGGGGCCATGAAACGCAGGCTGGGTGGTAGCGCTTCAAACGCTTTGTTTGCTACGCAATTAATAGCGGATGACCCCCGTAAAACATGCGCTGGAGCCTGTTTTTGTTCAAAGAAAAAGCGCACGGCATTGCCGCTGACGAACATGCAGGCGGCGTAGCTGCCAATGCCTTGCCAGGCTTGCGTGATGGCCTGGGTATTTGCAGCACCTGATGCTGCGGCAATCTCTATCAGTGGCAAAGCCTCGGCACCGAACCCACGTTGTTGCAGCTGCTGCACCCAGTTGCCTGCGTCCAGCAGGGGCCGGGTGACGATGACGCGCCGGGGTGCCACGGCATCAGCGGGCCTCACGTCGTAATGGGTGTGACTGGTGTGACGGCATCCAGCAGTGCATCGGGGCCAGCCACCGGGTTGGCTGCCCACACGGCACCACCGGCACGCAACTCGGCAGCCACCGCTTCGCCCAGGGCTTGGGCTTCTTCAAAATTGCGCACTCTGGCCGTTTTTTGGGCATACACCAGCGGTGTGGGTGCAACACCCGTGCCTGTTTCACTGCTGGTTGAATCGCTGCTGACCGGGTCGCCCCAGGCGGCTTGCAGCAGCATGCCATCGACGCCCCCCGAGGCCGGGCCACGTGTGAACGCCGCCAGCGGCATGGAGCAGCTGCCCCCCATGGCGCGCGAGACCGTGCGTTCAGCCGTCACCGCCAGCCAGGTGGACTGGTCTGCCAGCGTACCCAGCGCCGCCAGCAGGTCAGCCCGGTCGGCACGCACTTCAATGCCCAGAGCGCCCTGCCCGGCGGCGGGCAACATGTCGGTGGTGGCAAAGTTGCAGCGGATGCGCTCTTCAAGCCCCAGCCGCTTGAGGCCGGCAGCGGCCAGCACAATCGCGTCGTAATGGCCTTCATCGAGTTTGCGCAGGCGCGTGTCCAGGTTGCCGCGCAAAGGCTCAATCCTCAAATCAGGCCGCAGCGCCTTGAGCAGCACCAGCCGCCGCAGGCTGGACGTGCCCACCACCGCGCCCTGGGGCAGATCGGCCAGACAGGCATGGCGGTTCGAGACAAAGGCATCGTGCGGGTCTTCGCGCGCCAGCACGCAGGCCAGCGCAAAGCCCTCGGGCAAATCCATCGGCACGTCTTTGAGTGAATGCACGGCGATATCGGCGCGGCCTTCACTCAGCGCGACTTCCAGCTCTTTGACAAACAGACCCTTGCCACCGACCTTGCTCAGCGAGCGGTCCAGAATCTGGTCGCCCAGCGTGGTCATGCCCAGCAGTTCGACGTGCCAGCCCAGGCGCGACTCCAGCAAAGCCTTGACATGCTCGGCCTGCCACATCGCCAGACGGCTTTCACGGGTGGCGATGACGACTTTT
>RDZZ01000016.1 GCA_004293655.1 Polaromonas sp.
TTGGGGTCCACGGTAGAGCACATCACAAACACACTGCCGGGCGTCATCGCGCTGGCACAACCTGCTTCGCCGAACAGCACGCTTTCAGTTTGCGCGGCGTTGACAACAACGGACACCACCACATTGCACCGGCTGGCAAGCTCGGCGGGTGACGCGCAGGCTGTGCCTCCGCTGGCCGCAAAGGCTTCAGCGACTTGTTTGCGCACATCAAATACAAACGGCGTGTGCCCGGCACGGCGCAGCGACTGCGCCATGCCGCTGCCCATCGCACCCAGGCCAATCAGACCAACCAGACCAGTTTCCGAAGCCATGGCTCAGCCCAGCGTGATTTTTGCAAAGCTGGCAACGCGCCTCCACTTGGCAGCGTCGGCTGACATGAAGGCACCCATCAGCTGGGCATTGAGAAAGCCAACATCTGCGCCGCGCGACTCCATGCTGCGCACGATTTCAGGGTCACGGCTGATTTTCTCAATCGCTTGCCCGACGCGTGCAACCACCTCTGCCGGCGTGCCTGCAGGCGCTGCCAGGCCATACCATGCACTCACGTCAAAGTCCGGCATGCCAGACTCTGCCAGTGTGGGCACATTGGCAATGGTTTTGCTCCGCCGTCTGGTGGTGACGGCCAGGGCATTGACGCTGCCCCCCTGAATCTGCCCAATCACGGATGGCAGGTTTTCAAACATCATGTCAACCTCGCCCGCAATCAGCCCTGTCACAGCTTGCGCCGCACCACGGTAGGGGATGTGGGTGATAAAGGTGCCAGAGGCGCTTTTGAACAGCTCGGCGCTCAGGTGCAGCGATGTACCGTTGCCATTGGAGCCGTAGTTGAGCTTGCCCGGCTTGGCTTTGGCTTTGGCCAGCAAATCTGCTACTGAAGTGATGCCGCTTTTCGGGTTGACCAACAGCACGTTGGGCACACGCCCGATCAAGCCGACGGGCGCAATCTGCTCTGGCTTGTACGGCAAGGCGGTGTACAACGCCGGGCTGATGGTCAGGGGGGGTGACGCCATGAGCAGCGTGTAGCCGTCGGGCGTGCTTCGCGCCACTTCAGCGGCCCCCAGGTTGCCGCCTGCACCGGGCTTGTTGTCAATCACCACAGCCTGGCCCAACTCTTGTGCCAGCCGTGTGCTGACAAGCCGTGCCATGGTGTCAATCAGGCCACCGGGCGGAAAGGGCACCACCAGTTTGATGGGTTTGGAGGGAAAAGTCTGCGCGGTGGCAAACCCAGGTGCAGCCAGCAGCACTGCTGCACTGCCTGTGAGAAAGGAGCGGCGTTGAATATGGTTTTTCATCGAGTTTGCTGGTGACGAGTAAATATGGGGAGATGCAAAATTTGTCAGGTCATCATACAAATTAATGAGTGATCTGTGTCAGGGGTTTTCCCGCAAGTCCTGTGCATGGCTGTGCTGTGGTGTGTACTCATTCAGTGTTGCCAAGCGTTGTGGCGGGCTGGTTTGCGTTGCCCGAGACCAGCGCACTGGCCAGCTGCACGCCCTCTTGTTGCCAGAATGCGGGGTCGGCTTGTTCGATGCGCTGGATGGCGTTGTCCATGTGGCGTGCTGCGGCCTGGCGCGCCTGGCCCACTTTGCCGAGGGTGATGGCCTGGGCTATCGCTTCGTGCTCTCGCTGGACCTGGCGTGCAAAGTCAGCCCGGCGGGCTTCGTTGGCGCGGGTCACGCGGGTGGCACCGCGCAGGAATTGGCGCAGGTAGTCCAGCGTGCTGATCAAAAACGGGTTCTGTGCCGCATCGGCGATGGCCCGGTGGTAGCTCACGTCTTCTTCCACACCATCACCGCCGGCTTTAACGGCTTTGTCGAGCGCGCCCATGGCCTGCCGGATATGTTTGACATCGGCTTCGCTGCGCCGCTCAGCAGCCAGCGCAGCGACTTCAGCCTCCAGTGCGCGGCGAACCTCCACCATCTGGATCACGGCCTGCTTTGAAACTGCCGATCCCGCATCAAAGTTGAGCGGCGAGAACGCTGCGCGCTTGACAAAAACGCCGCTGCCCTGGCGCGACTCCACCAGCCCGAGGGACTTCAGCCGCGAGACCGCCTCACGCACCACGGTGCGGCTGACGGCAAATTGCTCGACCAGGGCCGCCTCTGTGGGCAGACGGTCACCCTCTGCCATACGGGATGTGCGTATTTCTGCTGAAAGTGCATCCGCAACCTGTACAGACAGCCGCGCACCCGGGGTGATGGATTGAAATTGTGTGGCCATAAAACGGTGTCAAAGTTATCGTACAACTCTACAACATCGCTCTGGCTCGTACCGGGCGCGGCGGGCTGGACCTGATGGCAGGCCCCAGCGCGAACAAGAGGTGTTTTGCTGAGCATGTCGGTACTCGACGCGGTCGATCCCTGCCTGGCCGCGTTATGCTGCACGCTTTTCAGCCCTTTTTGCTCTGCCTGCTTTGCCGATTCACCAAGGAGTTCACCATGCCCCGCCCGCTGCTTGACGACGCCCACATTCACCCCGCCATACGCAACAGGGTGGCCACGCACCACCAGGCGATTGTGCGTGAGGTGCAGGCCGCGATTGCCGCGCATGCGGTGGTGGTGGTGGGCATGGGTGCGAACCCGTTTCCTAAAAAAGCCCGCCGTGCGCTGGACGCGGCCGGTGTGGCCCACCACGATCTGGACTATGGCAACTACTTGAGCCAATGGCGCGAGCGCAACGCCCTGAAGATGTGGACCGGCTGGCCCACATTGCCCATGGTGTTTGTGCGCGGCGTGCTGGTCGGTGGTGCCAATGACCTGGACAAACTCATTGCCAGCGGTGAACTCAAGACCATGCTGGCGGGCAGCAAGGGCTAAGCCTCGGCCGCTCAAACGCCAAACCCGTCAGCCTTTCATGGGGCCTGACATGCCCTGATGGGCACGGCCGTCATGGCCCCAATGACCGCCGTGCTTGCCTCGTTTTTGTTGTTCGGTATCAAAGACTTTTTGCTGTTCCGGGCTCAGTGCGGCATACAAGGTTTTGATGGCTTCACCGCGCTTGTCCATCTGGGCGCTCATGGCTGCCATGCGCTGTGTACGCATGGCACGCATTTTGTCGATGCGCTCTGGCGTAGCCAGTTTGTCAAACTCGGCGCGTTGCTCAGGCGTTGGCCGGGCGTGCATGCCAGCAGGTGGCTGCATGGCGGCCGTGAAGTTCGTCCAGGCACCTTCTTGTGCAGGCGTGATGCTCAGTTTGGCCTTCATGGCCGCTTGGCGTTTGGCTGCCTTGGCTTGCATTTTGGCGGGGTCTTGATGGCCCATGCGCTGGCCTGAATAGCCCTCTGGATGGCCAGCCGGTGTGGGAGCCATTGCAGGCGCTGACTGCGCCATGGCGCTGACACCCGCAGTGGCCAGCAGACCAGCCAGCATGAGGTGGTTGAGGCGAGGCAAAGCGGTGAAAGCGGAGTACACGGATTTCATGGAAGATTCCTTTCAAGAAGATAAAAAAGATAAGAAGAGGATCGACAAAGTGAACACAGCTCAGGCTTGACCGCCAACTGCCTTGGTATGACCGCTGAGAAGACCGGCTTGGGCTGGGTGTCAAGTGTGGTGGGTGCATGTATCGGCGCGATGGCGCAGCGGTGATGGTTTGTAAAGTTGTCTGCACGTTATGTGACACCGCTTTGTCCATGTCGATGGCATCGAGCCACGACAGGTTTGTTACAGTGACGGCACAGGCGGGCTTTGATTTACAGGTAAAAAGTGCCTCCACAGCACGTAAATCAAGCGTCAAACGCTATAAAAAACATAGCAAAAAGACGATGCCCAGCATTCAGACCCCTTGTGTACGCCAGGCGTGTGTCGAGGTCTCTGCCCGTCAATTCAACAGTCAAAAGGTCTTGTGTGTTTAAAAACGTGACGATCTACCGCATCGGCCCTGCGTGGGCCATGTCGCTGGAGCAGCTTGAAGCCAATCTGCAGGCCGCGCCGTTTGTCGAATGCGGCTTGACGCAGGAAAAGTCCGTCGGCTGGACGCCGCCGCGCGGTGAGGTCAACGGCGCATTTGTCGAGTCCATCGGCGGGCAGTGGCTGCTCAGGCTGATGCTGGAAAGCAAGGCCGTACCCGCCTCGGTGATCAACCGCAAGGTCAAGGAGCGGGCGACGCAGATCGAAGTCACAACGGGGCGCAAACCCGGCAAAAAGGAAACCCGCAATCTCAAAGACGAAGCCCGGCTTGAACTTTTGCCAATGGCATTCACCAAGCAGGGCGCTGTGCTGGTGTGGATAGACCCCGTCGCGCGTCTGCTGGTGCTGGATGCTGCCAGCCAGGGCAAGGCCGACGCGGCGTTGACCGCGCTGTCAACCGCCATGGAGGGCCTGGGCGCGATGCTGCTGCAAACCCATATCGCACCGGTGACAGCGATGTCTGACTGGCTGCTGAGCCAGGAGCCGCCAGCCGGTTTCAGCATTGACCGCGAATGCGAGCTCAAGGCGGCAGATGATTCCAAAGCGGTGGTGCGCTATGCCCACCATGCACTCGACATTGAAGAGGTGCAGCAGCACATCACGCAGGGCAAGCGGCCATCCCGCCTGGCCCTGACCTGGCAGGGCCGTGTGTCCTTCATGCTGACCGGTACCCTGCAGATCAAAAAACTGCAGTTTGTTGAAGGCGTGTTCCAGGACGACGCCTCTGTCGGCAAAGACGACCGCTTTGATGCCGATGCCGCCATTGCCACGGGCGAGATTCGCCAGCTCATTGCCGACCTGCTGGCGTCGCTGGGTGGGGAGATGGTGGCTGGGGCTGCGATGACTGTTGCCACAGGCGCGCAGGGTGGCGCAGGGGACTTTGACACAGCGCCCTTTTAATGCGGTCGTGACGGGTCTTGATGTGCGTGTCTTGCGATGATCCCTGGTTTGCTTACAATGCCTGCAGCTTGTCGGGGTGCCCATGAATGCCTGGGCTGAGATCGCTTTGGTGATAAAGCGAGACCCGCTGAACCTGATCGGGGTCATTCCCGCGTAGGGAACAACGCTTTTTGGCTCCCGCAGTCCCTTTTCACAAGGGCGATGGGCTCCCCAGGCAGGCACCCCACCCCTGGACTCACGGAGACCCGACATGGCAAAAACATCACTGACTGTTGACACCGCCGACCTGCTAAGCCGCATCACACGCACGCCTTTTCCAGGCTCGCGCAAAATCTACATCGAAGGCTCGCGCCCTGACATTCGCGTGCCGTTCCGTGAGGTGTCACTGACCGACACACTGGTTGCCGAGGGCACGCAAACGCGGCGTGAGGCCAACCCGCCACTGCGCCTGTTTGATGCATCGGGCGTGTACACCGACCCGGATGTGAGCATTGACGTGACACGCGGCCTGCAGCCCCTGCGCGGTGCGTGGATCAACGAACGGCAAGACACCGAAGCGCTTGACGGCATCAGCAGCGCCTACGGACGAGAGCGTCTGAACAACCCCGCGCTGAATGCCCTGCGCATGGCCAAAGCCCCGGTACCGCGCCGCGCCAAGGCGGGCATGAACGTCTCGCAAATGCACTATGCCCGCCAAGGCATCGTCACCCCCGAGATGGAATACATCGCGATTCGTGAAAACCTGGTGCGCGTACAACTCGCTGAGCGCCTGGCAACCGAGCGCATGCCGAAAAAGGGGCATTCGTTCAACGCATCGATTCCCGAGCAAATCACCGCTGAATTTGTGCGTGATGAAGTCGCGCGTGGCCGGGCCGTGATCCCGAACAACATCAACCACCCCGAGAGCGAGCCGATGATCATTGGCCGCAACTTCCTGATCAAGGTCAACGCCAACATCGGCAACTCTGCCGTCACGTCGAGCATTGAAGAAGAAGTTGACAAGCTGGTCTGGTCGATTCGCTGGGGCGCAGACACAGTGATGGATTTGTCCACGGGCGACAACATCCATGAAACGCGCGAATGGATCTTGCGCAACTCCCCGGTGCCGATTGGCACGGTGCCGATCTACCAGGCGCTGGAAAAAGTCAACGGCAAGGCCGAAGACCTGACGTGGGAAATCTTCCGCGACACGCTGATCGAGCAGGCCGAGCAAGGTGTGGACTACTTCACCATCCATGCCGGGGTGCGCCTGGCCTATGTGCCACTGACGGCGAACCGTTTGACGGGCATTGTTTCACGCGGCGGCTCCATCATGGCCAAGTGGTGTCTGTCGCACCACAAAGAAAGCTTTTTGTACGAGCACTTTGAGGACATCTGCGAGATCATGAAGCAGTACGACATCTGCTTTTCACTCGGTGACGGCCTGCGCCCCGGCTCGATTGCCGACGCGAACGACGAGGCGCAGTTTGCCGAGCTGCACACGCTGGGCGAACTCACGCAAATCGCCTGGAAGCATGACGTGCAGGTGATGATTGAAGGCCCCGGCCATGTGCCGCTGCAGATGGTCAAGGAAAACGTTGACAAGCAATTAGAGGCCTGCTTTGAAGCGCCGTTCTACACACTCGGCCCGCTGATCACTGACATCTCGCCCGGCTACGACCACATCTCATCAGCGATGGGTGCTGCCAACATTGGCTGGTACGGCGTGGCCATGCTTTGTTATGTGACGCCCAAGGAGCACCTGGGCCTGCCGAACCGCGACGATGTCAAGCAGGGCCTGATTGCCTACAAGATTGCCGCCCACGCGGGCGACTTGGCCAAGGGTTACCCCGGCGCGCAGATGTGGGACAACGCGGTGTCAAAAGCGCGCTTTGAGTTCCGCTGGGAAGACCAGTTCCGCCTGGCGATTGACCCGGACACGGCGATGAAATACCACGACGAAACGCTGCCCAAGGAAAACGCGAAAGTAGCGCATTTCTGCTCCATGTGCGGGCCGAAATTCTGCTCCATGAAAATCTCGCAAGAAGTGCGTGAGTTTGCGCGGCTCAACCCGGCTGCCACCACACTCGCCGCACAGCCCGGCGTGATTGCCATCAAGCAGATTGACAGCGGGTTTGAAGAAAAAGCCAAAGAGTTCCGTGAGGGTGGGAGCGAGATTTATTCTTGAATGCGGGATCGGGGGGGCATTCAACGCAGAGGCGCAGAGTACGCAGAGGACCGCAGAGGGAAGAAAAATGACATTGACTTTCTCTGTTTCGTTTTTTCTGACTCGTCTTTCTCTGCGT
>RDZZ01000050.1 GCA_004293655.1 Polaromonas sp.
CGCTTCGCTCAACACCAATTCAGCCTTTGGTCTGCCTGTTCTCATCGCGGTATCTCCATTCCAAAGATACCGCATCAGCATGCAAGACTAATGCCATTTGTCTCCGGGACAGGACACTAGAGCGGTTTCGTTTTAACCAGCAAGAAACTGAGATCGGGTGCACGCGGGTGACATCACCTGCAAAAAACTCGATGAGTCGCAAGGGCGATTGCTGGGAGAATGCCCCACGGAACGCTTCTGGGGCGGCTGAAAGTGGGCCGCTTGTACGGAGGGAAATTCGGGACGCGCAGGCAGGCCATGGACGAAGTCATTGACTGGATGATGCTCTACAACCACCGCAGAATTCACTTGACGTTGGGCTATGTCAGTCCAATGCAGTATGAGAAAAGTTGGCACGCCGCATAGCTATTGAAGGCCGTATAAATGAACGGCTGAGAGGTATGTCCAACAGGGGCAAGTGCATATCTGTTTAGCATCTCTCTCATAGGAAAGATCGTGAACAGGCGCTTATTCCGTTGTCAGATCAATAGGAGATCAGGCGTGAAGCCGCAGACAGTGCTTTAACGGCCAAGGCGAAGCAACAACATACCGTATGGATATGGAATTAGCCAGGTTGTCCACTACGGGGTCTGGACATCCAGCAGAGATCCGTTCAATTTCGGACACCGCTCGGACACGAGCGGCAAAAACCGAACGCAAAAAAACAGCCTGGAGACTTTTGATCCCTAGGCTGTTTTTCTATAACATTTTTGTTATGGTGCGGCTGGCAGGAATTGAACCCACGACCCCTTGGTTCGTAGCCAAGTACTCTATCCAACTGAGCTACAGCCGCTAAGCTGATTATTGTAACCCATATTTTTATGGCACTTTAAGAGGGCTGGTAGGGCGTGTAGGACTTGAACCTACGACCAAAGGATTATGAGTCCTCTGCTCTAACCAACTGAGCTAACGCCCCAAACCAATTTGTTATTGTAGAGGGCTACTTGCTGTGACTCAGCGCAGTACTGACCAACTTGGACGTTATATCGACAATTTGAATCATTTTTTCATAAGGCATGCGCATGGGCCCGATCACGCCGAGCGTGCCGACGACCTGACCATCTAGTTCATAAGGTGCCGTCACGACGGATAACTCCTGATATGGAATCACCTGACTTTCCCCGCCAATATAAATACGCACGCCTTCTGCCCGGCTTGACACATCGAGCAGTCGCATGAGTTGTGCTTTTTGCTCAAAAAGATCAAACAATTTGCGCAAGTTGCCCATATCACTCGAAAAGTCGCTGATCGTCAACAAATTGCGTTCACCTGAGACGACGACCTCATCGCGCGACTCTATGGCTTCAGAGCTGACCTGCACAGCGGTTTGCATCAAAACGGCAATCTCGCTGCGCAGCGCTTCGACTTCGTTTTTGAGTCTCTCGCGTACCCCTTCCATCGCCATGCCAGCATAGTGGGAGTTGAGAAAGTTTGATGCTTCGATCAGTTGTGACTGTGTGTAATCAGCTTCAGTAAAGATCACGCGGTTTTGTACATCACCGTCTGGCGAGACGATGATCACAAGGAAACGCCTGTCAGACAGTCGCAAAAACTCAATATGGCGGAACACTGAACTGCGCCGGGGCGCCATCACGACACCTACAAACTGAGATAAATTTGAAAGCATATGTGCCGCATTGCTCAGCACTTTTTGTGGCTGATCAGGTGCCAGAACCTGTGCATTCATGCCACCACTGCTGGAGAACGGATCGCGCTGAGTCGTCAGCATGGTATCTACAAAAATTCGATAACCCTTGGCTGTTGGAATGCGCCCTGCCGAGGTGTGGGGGCTGACAATAAGGCCCAACTCTTCAAGGTCGCTCATCACATTGCGAATGGTGGCAGGGGACAGATCAAGCCCGGACGCCTTCGACAAGGTGCGTGAGCCTACCGGCTGGCCATCGGCAATATAGCGCTCAACCAGCGCTTTCAACAACAATCTGGCACGGTCATCAAGCATGAAGCCATTCTACGAAGCTTGACACAAATGTTGTGATGTAATTTGATGATGAAGTCGCAATTTCACCATGTAGCGCTTATAGGCAAATACCACGCGCATGGTTCACGCGCTGCTTTGGAGAGCATTGCACAGTTTTTAAGCGCCCAGAGATGCGATGTCGCCATCGAGAGAGATACCGCCAGTAACACAGGGTTGACGCAGTATCCGATCTTGGATGTGGCCAGCATAGGTGCGCACTGTGACTTAGGACTGATCGTCGGAGGGGACGGCACCATGTTGGGTATTGGTCGCTTGCTGGCGCAGTTTGGCATACCTCTTATCGGTATCAACCAGGGTCGGCTTGGCTTTATGACAGACATTGCCTTTGAGCACTATCCGGCTGTGCTGGAGCCCATGTTGCGCGGCGAATTTGAAGAGGACCGTCGCTGGATGATGCAGGCTAAAGTGGTACGCGACGGACGCTGCGTTTTCAATGCCACCGCCATGAACGATGTGGTGGTCAATCGTGGTGCAGTCTCAGGCATGGTCGAATTGCGCGTAGAAGTCGATGGTCGCTTTGTGGCTAACCAGCGTGCCGACGGCCTGATTATTGCCTCGCCTACAGGTTCAACCGCATATGCGCTGTCTGCTGGCGGGCCTTTGTTGCACCCTTCAATTGCAGGCTGGGTTTTGGTGCCGATTGCGCCCCATACCTTGTCAAATCGACCTATCGTGCTGTCAGACAGCGGTGAGATCACCATCGAGATCGTGGCCGGGCGGGATGCAAGCGCCAGTTTTGACATGCAGTCTTTCGCCACCTTGCTGCATGGGGACAGAATCACGGTACGTCGATCAGAGCACCAAATGCGGTTTCTCCATCCCAAGGGCTGGAGTTACTTTGACACACTGCGTAAAAAATTGCACTGGAATGAAGGCGTGGCTTGAAGATGGGCCTGAAAAGTATTTCACTGCGTGACTTTGTCATTGTCCAGGCGCTTGATCTTGACTTGGACAGTGGGTTCACAGTTCTTACTGGCGAGACAGGTGCCGGTAAATCCATATTGATTGATGCCCTGCAACTTGCTCTGGGTGCGCGTGCAGATGCAGGTGTGGTTCGTGAGGGCGCACAGCGTTGCGAGATCAGTGTCGAGTTCGAATGCTCGCCTTCTTTGATGCAGTGGCTGGACCAAGCCGGCTTTGCGCCTGGCGATACCCTGCTGCTCCGCCGCACGATTGACGTGCAGGCAAAGAGCCGGGCCTGGATCAATGGCAGCGCAGCCACGACCACACAGGTCAGGGGTATTGCTGACCTGTTGGTAGATATTCATGGCCAGCATGCCTGGCAGAGTCTGACCCGACCTGATGCTGTGCGCGGCTTGCTGGACTCTTATGGCGGCATATCTACCGCCTTGTTGACCCAGTACTGGCAGCAATGGCGGCTGGCGCAAAAAGCTCTGGCCGATGCCCTGGGCGCACAGCACAGTCTGCAGCGTGAGCAGGATCGTTTGACCTGGCAGATTGGCGAGCTGGACAAGCTCTCGCCAGGCGCTGATGAGTGGGACAGCCTGAACCTGCAACACCAGCGCTTATCCAACGCACAGTCCCTGCGCGATGCTGTACAGACTGCGCTTGATGTGCTGGAGGAGTCTGAGCAAAACGCCAGCAGCCTGCTGGGCCGGGCGCTCACGGTGCTTCAAAGCCACGAACATATTGAACCCCAATTCAAGGCGCTGATTGACGTACTGGGCAGTGCATTGGCGCAGACTGCCGACACCGTGCATTCCTTGCATGGCTACGCCAGGCATGCAGAGCCAGAACCCCAACGCCTTCAAGACCTGGACGAGCGCCTTTGCCTGTGGATCAGTCTGGCACGGCGGTACAAGCGCGCTCCTGCAGATTTGCCAGAACTGCTGCGGTCCTGGCGTGCTGAGCTGCAAACCCTTGATGAGGCTTCGGATCTGGACAACCTGACTGACCATGAAAAAAATACCCGTGATACGTATTTTCAGGAAGCCGGAAAAGTCTCTCAATTGCGTGCCAAAGCTGCACCAGCGCTGGCAAAGGCCATCACACAGGCCATGCAAGGTCTGGGCATGCAGGGCGGCAGATTTGATGTTGCGTTAAACATGCTGGAGCAACCCTCCCAACACGGTCAGGAAAGCATTGAATTCTTGGTGGCGGGCCACAGTGGCACCACGCCGCGCCCTGTGGGCAGAGTCGCCTCTGGTGGCGAGTTGTCCCGTATTGCATTGGCCATCGCCGTGACCACCAGTCAGCTGGGTGAAGCGCAAACCCTGATATTTGATGAGGTTGACTCTGGTGTCGGCGGCGCAGTTGCTGAAACTGTCGGCAGGTTGATGAGGCAATTGGGCAAAGACCGTCAGGTCATGGCCGTGACGCACTTGCCGCAAGTCGCTGCCTGCGCTGACCAGCACCTGGTGGTGGCCAAACGGACAGAAAAAGGCAAAACTTTCAGTACAGTGGAATCGGCCAGCGACGAGCAACGCGTGCTGGAAATCGCTCGCATGCTGGGCGGCGAAAAGCTCTCTGACACCACGCTGGCGCATGCAAAAGAAATGTTGAGCCCATGAAGAGTATTCTGGAAATGGTGGTGATTACCGGTATGTCAGGCTCGGGCAAGTCAGTTGCACTGAATGCTCTGGAGGATGCTGGCTACTATTGTGTTGATAATCTGCCACCTGAATTGCTGCCTCCTTTTGTGTTGTTGCAAGAACAGCTGGGCACTCACAAGGTTGCCATTGCCATGGATGGACGCAGCGCGACTTCCCTGCACTTCGTACCGGGGCAGCTCAAACATCTTCGCTCGCAAGGCGTGGCTGTCCGGTCTCTTTTTCTGGATGCCAAAACCGAGACTCTTGTGCGGCGCTTTTCAGAGACACGCAGATTTCACCCCCTCTCACGTATTGACGGGTCTGATCAGCACCGGACACTGGTCGACGCCATTGAGGCTGAACGCGAGCTGCTGTACGACATACGTGAACAAGCCCATGTCTTAGACACCAGCATGATTGTCTCGTCACAGTTGCAAGGTTATGTCAAATCATTGGTGTCTGCGCCCCTGAACCAGTTGACGCTGGTGTTTGAGTCTTTTGCGTTCAAACGCAGTGTTCCGCTTGATGCAGACTATGTCTTTGATGTGCGCATGCTGCCCAATCCACATTACGAGCCTGGCCTGCGCCACCTGACGGGGCAAGACGAGGGCGTGGCCAATTACCTGCGCTCGCAGGTTCAGGTCAATGAAATGTTTCACCACATTGAACACTTCATCAGCTATTGGTTGCCTGCCCTGGTCAAAGATCATCGCAGTTATGTCACGGTAGCCATTGGGTGTACCGGTGGTCAGCATCGCTCTGTCTATCTTGTGGAGGCGTTGACGTTTCGCTTTGGCAAACAATGGAACACCCTTAAACGCCATCGCGAACTTGATACCAAAACCAGGCCCCATGCACCTGCAGGTTTGAGCAGTTAAGCGGTGTCGCGCTGGAGCAGCTTGCGGACAGGGGCCGGTAATCCGAGGCCTGGCCAGACATCAGGCGCGAACCAGGCACCCGCTGGTGCAGGCGAGGTCGCTGTAATCCTCTGGGGCATGTCATCCATGACTGAAAATCCCGTCATGACAGGATATAGATATAAATCCTTGTGGGTCAAGGCATGTTTTAACGGTGCGAGTGATGCCATTCGCACATGCAAATGTTCTGGCACGAAAGACATCAAGGCATCTTGGCTCTCGAATACAGGCAGACAGTAAAGCCCGCCCCATATCCCTGAAGCAGGTCTGCGCTCTAGCCACACCGACCCATCGGGCCGCTCTGCCCACAGCAGTGCGAGTGTTTGTGTGCTGCGTTTGAGTTTTTTAGTTTTAACCGGATACTTTTCAGCCGCATCCCCAGCAAACCCCTGGCACAGGTCTTGAACCGGACAGACAGCGCATTGCGGTCGTCTGGGCGTACAGACTGTCGCACCCAAGTCCATCAAAGCCTGGGTGTAACGCGGCATCTGGTTTTTCAGGTCTTGTTCCGGCAACAAGCTGTTGGCGATACTCAACAGCTGCCGCTCTTGCGAGGACTGCGCCAGATCACCCGAAAAAGCGAGTACCCGCGTCAGCACGCGTTTGACATTGCCGTCAAGAATGGCGGCACGTTCTGCAAAACAAAACGAAGCAATCGCGGCCGCAGTCGATGGCCCGATGCCGGGCAGTGTTTGCAATTGGTCAGCGTTGTTGGGAAACCGCCCTTGATGAAGGGCCATGACCTGTTGCGCACAGCGGTGCATGTTGCGTGCCCGGCTGTAGTAACCCAGTCCACTCCACAAAGCCATGACTTCATCGGTTTGTGCAACTGCCAGGTCGCTTACTGTCGGGAAACGCTGTAAAAATTTGGCGTAATAGTCCAGTACCGTCGTCACCTGGGTCTGCTGCAGCATGATCTCAGACAGCCATACCCGGTAGGGGTCTTGCGTGTTTTGCCAGGGCAAAGTGTTGCGACCATGCTCTTTTTGCCACACCACCAGCGTTTGCGAAAAGCGTTTTTTAAGGCCAGGATACTCTGCCTCCAGCGTACTGGATGGCACTGAACTTTTACGCACCCGCACGCATTGACTTGCCTGGCGTTGCCTCTGGTGGATCGGTTTGCAGCGGTGGCTCCAGTGGCGCACTAGCCAGATGGGATGTCAGCTCGGTCAATTTATCGTCCAGCGCGTCAAGCGCTGTTTCTTGCGCGCTGATTTCACCGATACGCTCATCCAGACCTGACGCAGCGCTCTGGATACGTTCAATCGCCTCAATACGCCTGCCAAAATTGCGGCGCCGCTCACGCAGCTGGGCGTCAAGCTGGGACGCAGCAGATTTGTTCCAGAGCTCGACTTCACCCATTGCAGACTCATACACCACGCGCAAGCGCGTTCCAAGTGCTCGAACAAGCCGCTCGGAGAAGTCAGGCTGCGAGAGTTTCAGCAAATTCCGGATGCCCAGATACTGCAGGTGACTGCGCTCGATTTGCTCCAGCTCGACCTTGTACGCCATCAGATCTGGCTCTTTTGGAGCTTGAAGAGAAAAACCAAACTCAGCATTGAGTTGCTTGAACGAAGCTGTCAGCATGACCTGTATGTCACTGTTGAGCATTTGCGCTTTTTGAACAGCTTCGATCAAACGCAAAAAAGTTTTCCCATAGGCTTTTTTAAGCCCTAATTTGATGCCGGGCTGCTTCAAGGAGACCGTCAGTTCTGCCAACTCAGCTTTCAGTGTTGGTGTACTTAGAAGATTGAGCACCTCGCGCAGCTGCTTGAGGTGAACAGAGCGTACCGCATGTATCCTGGCACCACTGGCATCAAATTCAAGCTGCTCCTGCTCGATACGTGTGCGCATGTGTTGAATCACTGAGGAGTTCTTGCCCCTCAGGCCTCGAAGCTCGTCCATTTGCTCGGCCAGATCGCGCTTGCGAATGTGAATGGCGCGACCGGCCTGAACATGCAACTCGGCGATACCACTGGCTACCGCAGAGCGCAAAATTCTCTGGCGCTGGCCCATCACACCTTCTGACAGCGCAAGCTCTAGCTCTGGCAGGCAACTGGCCTGGAGCAGCTCTTGGTTCCCTGTTACTTTTGCGACCAGTCCTTTTTGTGCCGATACTGCAATCACCTGCGACTCGGGTAGCTTCAAGACCTCAGCAGATGTTGCACGCTGGCGATCAATCTGGCTCTGAACCTGTTCTGGCGAACTCAGGGTATCCCACAAGGTGTCAATTTTGTTGAGCACCACCAGACGCGAAATGCTCTCTTCAGGGCCTGTGATCAGATGTTCACGCCAGATCGCCAGGTCTGACTTGGTCACGCCTGTGTCAGCCGCCAAAATAAATACCACCGCATGTGCCTGGGGAATCAGGCTGACCGTCAACTCTGGCTCAGCGCCAATGGCGTTCAAGCCCGGCGTGTCCAGTATGACCAGCCCCTGTTTGAGCAGTGGATGGGCAATATTGATCAGCGCATGACGCCATTTGGGCACTTCAATGGAGCCGTCCGCCCCGACCATGGGGTTGTCATCCAGATGCTCATCGCTCCAGAAACCCAAAGCTTTGGCATCGTCTTTGCTGACGTGACGAACCTCGGCGACTTTTTCAAGCGCTTTTGCAAGCTGTGCAGGGTCATTGACATCAAGCTCAATCTGAGTCCACTTTTCTGGTGTGGCCCGCCACTCCATCAGGGCCTGGCTTTGCAGGCGGGTTTCAATGGGAAGCAGCCTCAAGCATGGCAGCACATCAGCGTCATAGCCCAGCTCAGTTGGGCACATCGTGGTGCGTCCAGCACTTGCGGGCATGATCCGCCGGCCATAGCCGGCGAAAAAGATGGCGTTGATCAGCTCTGATTTCCCGCGCGAGAACTCGGCAACAAATGCCACCATGACCTTGTCCGAGCGCACTTGCGACTCCAGCCTGTGCAAGCGCTCTTCCACAGCGGCGTCCAGCAGGTCATGGCTTTTCATCCATTGAGCGAGCAGCTTCAGGCGCAGGGCAAATTCGCGCCGCCATGCCCCATGCTGGTCAAATTTTTTGTTAAAAGACATGCTTGATTTCTACTTTTGAAAAGCCAATATAGCATTGCGCATCTGAAAGAGCCATCCGCTGCACGACGTAGCCTGTTGCATATCGGGTAAAACGTGTCTCAGGGCTTTTGGCAGGTGCTGCAGTAAAAAGTCGAACGCTGCCCCTGTCGCATGCCTCGAATCGGGCTGCCGCAAACCCTGCAGGGCAGGCCTTGGCGGTCATACACCATGGCCTGGAGCTGGAAATGGCCTGACTCACCCTGTGCATCTGAAAAGTCTCTCAAAGTGCTCCCGCCCTGGGCCACCGCCTGCGCCAATACTTCCTGTATGGCTGCGTGCAGCAGCTTTGCGCGGGGTTTGCTGATGGCATTGGCACGTGTCGTGGGCCGGATACCCGCCATAAAAAGTGTCTCGGATGCATAGATATTTCCGACGCCTACAACGACTTCGCCAGCCAGCAACACCTGCTTGATGGGCGTTTTTCTGAGTCTCAAAGCGCTGTGAAACCGGTTGGCGTCGAACGCATCTGTCAGGGGCTCCACGCCCAGTCGAGCCAGCAGTCTGACCGCTGCCGGGTGCGCTTGAGAAGGTGCATACACCACAGCGCCAAAGCGCCGCGGATCATGCAGGCGCAAGGTACCCAGGCTGGTCACCATCTCGAAATGGTCATGTTTGCCGGGTAAAGGCAAATCCGTCCCAAAGCTGATGCTGCCAGACATGCCCAGGTGAATCAGCAGCAAGCCGGCACTCAGGTCAACCAGCAGGTATTTTCCACGCCTGCGCACGCCAAGCACCTGCAAACCCTGAAGTGCCTCCGGCTCACAGCCCAGTGGCCAGCGCAATGCTTTGCCCATCTGGACTTTTTCAATCTGGGCGTGGACGATGCGGTCAGCAAAACTCAGGCGCGTGACTTCAACTTCAGGTAGTTCGGGCATAAAAATGGATAAGTGCTGTGCTTTACAAATGGCACAGTCTGCACAGTCAAGAAGCATCAATTATCATGGCCCGATGAAGAAAAAACTGATCTGCGTTGTGGCCGGTTTGTGGCTTGCAGCGCCACTGCTGATGGCCCAGACAAAAGCGCCGCTACCACCGACGCCTGTCAGCCTGCCTGCATCGGTTGCGGCACCGGTCGCCAATTCTGCTTTGAATGCTGAGCTTTTCTACCAACTGCTGGTGGGTGAAATAAGCATTCAAAGTGGTGAGCCTGGTGCTGGTTATGCCCTGATTCTGGATGCAGCCAGAAAAACCAACGATGCCCAGCTCTACCAGCGCGCTGCAGACATTGCCTTGCAGTCCCGCTCGGGCGACTCGGCACTGCAAGCCGTCAAGGCTTGGCAACAGGCCCAGCCGCAGTCGCGTGAGGCCAACCGCTATCTCCTGCAAATTCTGATCGCGTTGAACCGCATCCCTGAGACATCTGAGCCTGTCAGAACCGAGATCGGACTGGCGGCTGCCGCTGACCGCGCCGGGGTGATCTCATCCATTCCCCGAGCCTATGCACGTGTGAGTGATAAAAAGCAAGCCAGTGCAGTGGTTGAACGAGCGCTGGCTCCCTACCTTGTCAGCCCAGCGACTGCCAATGCGTCGTGGACCACTGTGGGGCGCATGCGACTGGCCGCTGGTGACGCTGCCGGTGCCCTGGACGCGGCTAAAAAAGCCCAGTTGGCTGACCCCAATGCCGAGGGTTCGGCGCTGCTGGCCATGGAATTGATCGGCCCCAAGCTGCCAGAAGCAGAAGCACTGGTCCAGGACTATTTCACGCGCAACCAGCAGGCCGCGCCCGACATCCGCATGGCCTATGCGCGGGCGCTGCTCGATGCACAGCGCTATGCAGAAGCGACGGCGCAGTTGCAGCGCGTCATTCGCGACAAGCCTGACCTGGCACCCGCCTGGCTGATTCTGGGCTCCTTGCAGCTCCAGGACAATCTGCTGGCGCCTGCACAGACTTCGCTCGAAAAATTTGTGACGCTGGCGAGCCAGCAGCTCAGTGCAGAAGACGCTGCACGGGGTCTGTCGCAGGCTTATCTGGCGCTGTCGCAGGTCGCTGAAAAGCGCAAGGATTTCGCCGCTGCCGAGGCCTGGATTGCAAAAATCCAGAACTCCGAAGACATGATGCAAGCGCAGACCCGGCGCGCATCGATTCTGGCGGGGCAAGGCAGGCTTGCCGAAGGCCGACAGTTGATCCAGGCGCTGCCCGAGCGCAATCCCGGGGACGCGCGCTTAAAACTGATTGCCGAAGTTGGTCTGCTCAGAGACCTCAAGCAATACCAGCTGGCCTATGACCTGCTGAGCCAGGCCATTGTCAAGCTGCCCGAAGAAACAGAGCTGGTCTATGACCAGGCCATGATGGCTGAAAAAACGGGCAATCTGGCAGAGATGGAGCGCCTGCTCAAACGTGTCATCGCTGCCAGGCCTGATTATTACAACGCCTACAACGCACTGGGTTACTCGCTCGCAGACAGAAACATCCGCCTGCCAGAGGCCCGCGAGCTCATCCGCAAGGCCCTGGAATATGCGCCATCTGACCCCTTCATCCAGGACAGCCTGGGGTGGGTGGAGTTCAGGCTGGGAAACCTCGCAGAGGCTGTCAAAATTTTTGAAACCGCTTTCAAAGCCAAGCCAGACCCAGAAATCGCCGCACATTTTGGAGAGGTGCTGTGGACTGCTGGCCAGCGTGACCGGGCCATGGCAGTCTGGCGCGAAGGTCAGTTGTTGAACCCGGAAAACGAAACGCTGCTGGAGACGCTCAAGCGCTTTCAGGTCAAGTTGTAATTCTGGATGCGAGCCTTGAATCGGCCCTCGGATGCACCAGACCGGCGCAGCGCTGCCCTGGGCTTGTTATTGGTTGCTACTTTTTTAATAGCAGGATGTGCTCATACAACAAGCCGTAGCAACATAAATGATGCAGAAAAAAAGCTCTGGACAGGCCGCATCAGCCTGCAGACACAAAGCGATCCGCCCCAGGCATTTTTCGCAGGTTTCGAGCTGAACGGGAACCCAGCGCGCGGCGAGCTTTTGCTGACAAGCCCCATCGGTAACGTGCTGGGCCTCATGCGCTGGTCACCCGATCAAGCCGTACTGGAGTCAGGCAACGAGGTCAAACGCTTCTCCTCGGTTGATGCCTTGTTGGCGCAAACCACAGGCGCAGCCATTCCTGTGGCGGCGTTGTTTGACTGGCTCAAAGGCGTCAACACCCGGCTCAGTGGCTGGTCGGCCGATCTTTCCCGGCTCGCTCTTGGGCGTATTGTGGCAACCCGGGACGCGCCTGCACCACCGGCCCAGCTTCGCATCGTGCTGGATCAATAGCCTGCAACAACCTAACGCTTGCTTTCACGCAATCTCCAACGCCCCGATGTTCACCGCTCTGCCCCCTGCCACGTCCGCACCGCTCAAGGCCCTCTACGATGTGCCTGCGCCTGCCAAGCTCAATTTGTTTTTGCACATCACCGGTCGCAGGGCCGACGGCTACCATTTGATTCAGTCCGTGTTCATGTTGATCGACTGGTGCGACACACTGCATTTCGAGTTGCGCCGTGACGGCGTCATCAGCCGCAGCGACTTGCCGGTGTCTGGCGGTCAAACTCCAGAACTTCTGCCCGCTGAAGACCTCACGGTGCGCGCGGCGCGCGCCTTGCAAAAAGCCACCGGTACGTCTCTGGGTGTGCATATCAGCCTTGAAAAGCGGATTCCCTCCCAGGCCGGAATGGGCGGCGGCTCGTCAGATGCCGCGAGCTGTCTGCTGGCCTTGCAGCGCTTGTGGGGTGTCCGTCTGCCGCGCAGCGACTTGCTGGCCTTGGCGCTGTCACTGGGCGCTGATGTTCCGTTTTTTTTGTCGGGTGGCCACGCCTGGGTCGAAGGTATTGGCGAGCGCATCACACCACTGTGCCTGCCTGCGGCCCGCTTTCTGGTTGTCAAACCGAATGCCGGGTTGTCAACGCAGATGATTTTTAATGCGCCAACGCTTAAAAGAGATTCCGAGACTGCTACAATCTCGGGCTTTGCTGCTGATACTCAATTGGATGAGAGTCAAACGACCTGCTCAGACATTGCCCTGAAGGCAATCTATGAATTTGGAAGGAACGACCTTCAGCCAGTGGCCCTGAATTTATGTCCGCAGTTGGGCCAGTCACTTGACTGGCTCAAGACGAAAAATCTTCAGGGGCGCATGACAGGTTCGGGCAGCGCAGTATTTGCATATTTGCCCGTACATTTGCCTGTACATTTGTCGTATGGATCGGAAAATACAGATGCTGGTATGGGTTCACATGATGAGTCCATGCGAGACTGTAAGATTCGTCAATGCAGCAATCTGAAAGCTCACCCTTTGGCCGGTTGGTAAGACAATAGGTTGATGGTGATTTTCAGTAGGTAAGCAAACAGGTAGTGAAGTAACAAGTTAATGGGTTGGCTGCCAGAGTACAAGTCTGGCAGCTGTCCCGCGTAGGGGTGTCGCCAAGTTGGTTAAGGCACCGGATTTTGATTCCGGCATTCGCAGGTTCGACTCCTTCCACCCCTGCCAAATTTTTCGTCCTTTCCGCATGGGAAAGGTTTTATCTGGTCTAGAGGCCAGATAAAAGCATCAACGAGGTCAGCCCTGACGGGCAAGACCGACATCACAGACCCGCTCGCTGCGGGTCTGCGTGTTTGAGGTGTGTTCGTGGCCCAGTGGCCTCTTAAAATTTCAGCCGAGAGTCAAATGTCGATACAAGCTGGGCTCCACATGCAGCCACAACACCCTGATTTTCTGCTGTTTACAGGCAATGCCAACGCCAGCCTGGCTGCCGAAATTGCCGAACAGCTGGCCATTCCCCTGGGTGCGGCTCATGTAGGCAGGTTCTCTGATGGCGAAGTCACCGTAGAGATCCAGCAAAACGTGCGCGCGCGTGACGTGTTTGTGGTGCAGTCCACCTGCGCGCCTACCAACGAAAACCTGATGGAGCTGCTGATCATGGTGGACGCACTCAAGCGTGCATCTGCAGAGCGCATCTCCGCTGTCATACCGTACTTTGGTTATGCCAGGCAAGACCGCCGCCCTCGTTCGGCGCGTGTGCCGATCACTGCCAAAGTGGTGGCCAACATGCTGCAAGCCGTGGGTGTGTCACGCGTGTTGACGATGGACTTGCACGCCGACCAGATTCAAGGTTTTTTTGACATTCCGGTTGACAACATTTACGCGTCCCCGGTACTGCTCGGAGACCTTCGCCAGCAAAACTACAACGATTTGATGGTGGTTTCGCCTGACGTTGGCGGTGTGGTGCGTGCCCGCGCCCTGGCCAAACAGCTGGGCTGCGACATGGCCATCATCGACAAACGCCGCCCGAAAGCCAATGTGTCAGAAGTCATGCACGTCATTGGTGACATAGAGGGCCGCAACTGCGTCATCATGGATGACATGATCGACACTGCAGGCACGCTGGTCAAGGCGGCTGAAGTGCTCAAAGAGCGTGGCGCAAAAAAAGTGTACGCGTACTGCACACACCCGATATTTTCGGGCCCGGCGATTGCGCGTATTGCCCAGGGCGATGCACTCGACGAGGTGGTGATTACCAACACCATTCCCCTGAGCGAGGACGCCAAAAATTGCAAGAAGATTCGACAACTCTCCGTGGGGCCATTGATTGCTGAGACCATTCAGCGCATTGCCAATGGTGAGTCAGTCATGAGTTTGTTTTCAGACCAAGACCAGCCGGTTTTGATCTGAAACAAAAAGTGGCTGCGCAACGGCGGTTCAATCGCCTGGTCTGAGCAGCCTTTTAAACCGGGGTGAACTGGTCGCGGTACGCCCCTTCAAGGAGTAAAACTATGAAATTCGTCGCTTTTGAGCGCGCCAAGCAGGGCACGGGTGCGAGCCGCCGTCTCCGCATCACCGGTCGCACGCCCGGTATCGTCTACGGTGGCACCGGTGATGCATTGCTGATTGAAATTGATCACAATTCGCTGTTTCACGCCATCAAGAAAGAAGCCTTCCACGCCTCCATCCTTGAGATGGAACTCGGTGGTCAAGACCACAAGGTCTTGTTGCGCGATTTGCAAATGCATCCTTTCAAGCAACAGATTTTGCACATTGACTTCCAGCGCGTTGAAGCCACGACCAGAATGACCGTCAAGGTGCCATTGCACTACAGCGGTGAAGAAGACTCACCTGCTGTCAAGGCTGAGAACTGCCTGGTCAACCACGTGTTGACCGAGTTGACGGTGTCGTGCTTTCCCGCAGACATTCCTGAGTTCATTGCAGTGAACCTGAGCGGTCTGAAAAAAGGCACCTCGCTGCACGTCAAAGACATCACGCTGCCGAAGGGCGTGAAGTTCGTTGCCAAGGGTCAGGTCAACCCGGTTCTGGTGTCGGTCACGGCCATTGTTGAAGAGGTTGAGGCGGCACCGGCGGCTGGTGCTGCGGCTGCCAACCCAAAAGCTGCAGCTGGCAAAGCCGCCGCTGCTGCCAAAGACGCTGCAAAACCAGCGGCCAAAGCACCTGCCAAGAAGAAGTAATCTTTGCCCAAGGCTTTGAAGTCTTTTCACCCTGAAAGACTTCGAGCCTGAGAACTGCGGCCCATACCCTTGCAAGAAGGTATGGGCTGTCCTGTTTTTGATGGCGCCTTGCAACCCTGCCACCATCACACGCGTCCTGGAATTGGACGATGGACCTTTGAGCATGATCAGATTATTCGTTGGCCTCGGCAATCCGGGTGTCGAATACGAAGCGACTCGCCACAACGCCGGTTTTTGGTGGATAGATGCCTTGTCGCGCGAGTTCAAAGCGCCTTTGGGCTTTGACAAAAGCTATTTTGGCCAGGTCGCCCGAGTCGCTGTCAGCGGCCAGACGGTGTGGCTGTTGACGCCGCAAACCTTCATGAACCTTTCAGGCAAGTCAGTCGCTGCACTGGCCCGGTTTTTTAAAATCAAACCGGAAGAGATTCTGGTCGTCCATGATGAGCTGGACATCATCCCCGGTCAGGTCAAACTCAAGTTTGGCGGCAGCCATGCAGGTCACAATGGCCTGCGTGACATTCATGCCCAGCTGGGCACGGGCGACTATTGGCGTCTGCGCCTGGGAGTCGGTCACCCCGGCAGCAAAGATGCGGTCGTCGATTGGGTGTTGAGAAAACCCATGCAGGAGCACCGCGTATTGATTGAAGACGGCATTGCCCGCTCACTCAAGGCCGTTCCGTCTTTGCTTGCCGGGCAGATGGAGCAGGCCACGATGCTGATTCACACCCGCACGCCAGCCAGACCCAAACCACCGCGCAAGAGTGAACCTTTGACCGCAGCTGGCCCGCCGTCCGACATACCACCCACTGCACCACCTACTGCACCGCCCGGTTAGGGGTCTCGGCTGCACCAGCCTGAACCTGCAGAAAAAATGACCTGCGCGAAGCACGTGCCAAAGCATGATTTGCTATTATTTAAATAGCAATCAGCCCCGGTGCTCATTGCTGGGGCGGCTAAACAGCATCAAGAAACAGGCTCAGTGCCGACGTGAACGATGTCAAATCCTCAAAGTACGGCAAGGCACCGCCATCGACGGCATGAAACTGCCAGTTGGGTCTGCTGGCAACAGTTGTTCGCCCACGGTAGTCGGTGAAATCACCGCGTGTGGCCATACAGACCCAGACCGGGCAATCAATGGCTTCGTACAGCGTATTGATGTCGTTGCTAAACAGGTAAGCCGAAACGAAGTAAAAAGGTGCGTGTCTGGCGCCGGGTTGCCGGGCCGTCAGCACGGCGTAACGCCACAGTGCCTCATCAATGACTTTAGCGCCCCAGGTGCGCTGCAGAAAATAACGAATGACCCCAGGCCGGGTCAGGTTGCGGTAAATGCCATCAGCCCAGAATGGCCAGGTGAAAGTGTTGTACAGCCATGCCAAACCCAGCGTAGAGCCTGGCGGGCCGTAGCGCCGCTTGGAGCCGCTAAAACCCGTTGGGCTGACGAGCACCAGACGGCGAACGCTGCCGGGAGCCTCGCGCTGGGCCCGCGCTGCGTACTCTGCAGCGAGTGACACGCCCAGAACATCCACCGCGCTGCAGCCGTGGTCAAGCCGCATTTGCGCGATGACGGCCAGCAGTGCATCGGTCATCAAGCGTGGGGTGTAGGCGCGGTCTGTGCGGCTTGACAAACCAAAGCCGGGCAGGTCCAGGGCATAAACTGGGCGAGTTGCGCGGTAATGCTCAAACAGCGGCGCGACCTCAGCCGCAGAGCCTGCAGCGTTGACGCTGTGAACCAGCAACAAAGGTGTCAACGCCGACGGGTGCGACGGGCAGGAGCGGTAGTAGCTGACGCGCCCGCCCGCCTCACCCAGCTCCAGGCGCTCTGCCGTCAGCGCGGCAGGCAGTGCAGGTATGGCCAGCGACTGCCGGGCAGGGCGCGCAGCGTTCAAGACGCGCAGGGCGACTGGGGTGATGTCCCCGTCAACCGATGGTATTTCTGCCACAGCGTAGGTTTGCTTTCCACAAATTGGGGGTTGACGGGAATGCATGCTACCGGGCAGACCTGCACGCACTGCGGCTCGTCAAAGTGGCCCACGCATTCGGTGCATTTGTTCGGGTCAATCTCGTAGATTTCAGGGCCGAGAAAAATCGCCTGGTTCGGGCATTCAGGCTCGCACACATCGCAATTGATGCATTCGTCAGTAATCAGGAGTGCCATGCTCAGCTGCCTTTCGATGCGGCTGTCAAGGCGGCCAGCACATCTGGGCTGACCATCTGGCTGACATCGCCCCCCAGTTTGCCGATCTCGCGCACCAGCGTGCTGCTGATGCACTGCAGTGGCGCGTCTGGCAGCAAGAACACCGTCTCAACGTCAGGGCGCAGTTTGCGGTTCATGGCGGCCATCTGGGCTTCGTAGTCAAAGTCCGTCAGGTTGCGGATGCCGCGCACCACAGCGCAGGCGTTTTGCGCAGCGCAAAAATCCATGATCAGCCCATCGAACGGCAACACCAACACGTTTGCTATCGAATCAGTAGCTGCCTGGGCAAGCTGGACGCGCTGTGGCAGGCTAAAAAGTGTTTTTTTATGGTGCGCCACGGCTACTGCAATGACCAGCTGGTCAAACAGCCCCGCCGCACGGCGAGCCACGTCGGTGTGTCCCAGTGTGATGGGGTCGAACGTGCCTGAATAAACGGCAATACGCACAGGTGAGGACATGGTGAAATTATGCGCCTTCAGTCGCAGGCAGGCGCATCAAGAGGTGGAAATGCACCGCACCGGCCTTGCCAAAGCGGTACACGCGCAAGCCAAAGTCAGCCAGCGCTTGGTCGTTCCACGGCCTGGGTGCCTCAAGGTACACAAAGCCAGGCGTGCTGATGACAAGTGCCGCAGCCCTCAATGCAGATTCAAACAGGCTGGAGTCGTATGGTGGGTCCAGAAACACCAGTTGCAAGCTGCCAGGAGGCAGGCGCCGCAGCAGGCTCACACCGTCGCCACGCTCGACGGTGACCATGCTGGCCTTGAGCTTGAGCTGGCTGCTTTTGAGCTTTTCTGCCAGCACCGGGTCTTGCTCACACAGCAACACGCCAGTGGCGCCGCGCGAGGCCGCCTCAAAACCCAGCACACCCGTGCCCGCAAACGCATCGACGCAACGCCAGCCCGTCAGGTCCTGGCCCAGCCAGTTGAACAGCGTCTCACGCACGCGGTCAGGCGTGGGGCGCAGGCCGGGCCGGTCAGACACGGCCAGCTTGCTGCGCTTGTACAGCCCGCCGATGATGCGCACCTCGCCGGGCGGCACGGTTTTGCGGCCCACCACCTTGCCCGACCTGGCGGCTTTTTTCTCTGGCTTGTTGTCAGGCACGGCAGCGGGTGAGGGTTTGGTTGCGTGGGCTGTGTATTTCATGGGTTTCGCACAAAGTGATGGAATCCATTTTCTCAGATATGCAGACGGCTCCAAGAGCGTTGCCAAAGACCCGCATGGCCCCTGGCCCGTGGCCAGCACAGGTTTCATAGAATAGGGTCACTCCAAAGCAGGCCCCATGTTCAGCTTCTTCAAGAAAAAATTTTTCTCCACCCCCCCGTCAGCGCCGACCCCACCAGAGCTTGACGCGACGCCCGAGGCGGCACCTCTTGCGCTGCCGGCACTGGCAACGCCCCCCGCGCCCCCCGTAGCTTCAGCACTCCCAGCCGCCATCCCCACGGGTGGCAGTCTCGCGGGTGCAAGCTTGATAGGCAGCGCGCTGGTCACGCCACTGAATATTGCTGAAATTCTCGAAGCCAGTGCAGCCAGCGCGGCCAGCCCCGAGCGTGAACGCTGGCTGGCCAAACTGACATCGGGCCTGCGCAAGACCGGCTCCAGCATTTCAGCAGTCTTCACCGGCACGCAAATCAACGATGCGCTGTATGAAGACCTTGAATCGGCTTTGCTCATGGCTGACGCGGGCGTCAAGGCCACCACTTATTTGCTGGAAGAGGTCAAGGCCCGGGTGGCCAGCAGCGGCGTGACGCACCCGATTGCTGTGAGAAACATCCTGACCGAGGCGCTGGCCCAGCTGCTTAAAACCCTTGAGCAAGCCCTGGTCATTGGCGAGCAGCAGCCCACCGTCATCATGGTGGCGGGCGTGAACGGGGCGGGTAAAACCACCTCGATTGGCAAGCTGACCAAACACCTGGCCCATGAGGGTGCCTCGGTGTTGCTGGCCGCAGCGGACACCTTCAGGGCCGCCGCACGCGAACAGCTGGCGGTGTGGGCTGACCGCAACACGGTAGAGATCATCAGCAAGCAAGGGGGCGATCCGGCTGCCGTGGCGTTTGACGCGGTCACCGCTGGCAAGGCGCGCGCCAAAGACGTGGTGCTGGTGGACACCGCTGGCCGCCTGCCGACGCAATTGCACCTGATGGAAGAGCTGAAAAAAATCAAGCGTGTGGTGCAAAAGGCCGAGGCCACAGCGCCCCACGAAATACTTCTGGTGATTGACGGCAACACCGGCCAGAACGCACTGAGCCAGGTCAAGGCGTTCGACGAGGCGCTGCACCTCACGGGCCTGATCGTCACCAAACTCGACGGCACGGCCAAGGGCGGTGTGCTCGCCGCGATTGCGCTGTGGGCGCGTGAGCGCCAGGCTGCTTCACCCCAGTTGCGGCCGGTGCCGGTTTATTTCATTGGTGTGGGCGAGCAACTTGAAGACCTGGAGACCTTCAATGCGCGGGAGTTTGCGCAGGCATTGCTGGCATGAAGGGATGGATAAAAGGCTTGAAAATCACCCGCACGCCGTCACTTGAGTGCTTTCAAGGACGCATGTGACTGATCTTGTCAACAAGGTTTTTCGATTCATTTTCAAGCTGATACTGGCCTTGTTTGGCCTGGTGTTTGTGCTCAGCCTGCTGGCAGCGACTGCGGTGATCGTGGTTTTGAGCCTCCTCAAAGCCTTGATCACCGGCAAAAAGCCCCCCATCGCCATGATTTTCAACCGTTTCCGGTCTTATTCGCCAAAGGGCGTGTGGCCAGGCCGTGCGGGGTCAGGGGCGAAAAACAGCCCTCCCAGGGCGGGCGATGTGGTGGATGTTGACGTGCGCGAGATTCGCCACGACAAGTAGGGCGCTTGTGTGGCCCTTGTAGGAGGCGCCACGCCGCATCAAACTGCTGCCGCCGCAAAGCCGGATAATCAGCGCTACATCCCAACACAGATGCACAGGGCACACAGTCAAAAGTATTGACAGCACCTGATTGCTCATGTTTTGATAGCTGATAGCCCCCGTACTTCTTGCCGTAGAGCCCTTTTTTATGCATAAAAATGAAATTCCTGGCCTTTGACACCAGCACCCACGTGATGTCGATTGCCGTGACCGACGGTGAGCGCGTGTGGCAGCACACCGGCCCGGGCGGGGCCAAGTCGTCTGCCACGCTGATCCCGGCCATCCTGGCGTTGCTGACCCAGGCCCGGCTCACACTCGGCGCGCTGGACGCGATTGTGTTCGGACGCGGCCCTGGCTCGTTTACCGGTTTGCGCACGGCTTGCGCCGTCGCGCAGGGGCTGGCATTGGGTGCAGGCGTGCGCGTCTTGCCCGTTGACACACTGATGGCGCTGGCTGAAGAGGCGCGTTCTACACATGCCAGCGATTGGCCAGCCCATGCGCCGCTGTGCGTGACCGCGCTGCTGGATGCGCGCATGGACGAGATGTATGTTCAAAGCTATGAGTTCAGCCACGGCACCTGCAAGGCAGTCGATGGCTGCAGGCTGATTCGGCCTGAAAACCTTTGGCTTGACAGCCCGCTTGATGTCGCCCGGGGCAACGGCCTGCTGCTGGCAGGCAACGTGTTTGACGTCTATTGCGACCGCCTGCCTTCAGCTGCAGCACATTTGACCTGCGCCCCAGCCCTGCCCACGGCCACGGCCTTGCTGCGCCTGGCCCCTGCGCTGGCGGCTGCCGGGCAATGCGTTGACGCAGCGCTGGCCCTGCCGCTTTATGTCCGGGATAAAGTCGCCTTGACCACCCAGGAGCGGGATCAGGCAAAACGGGCCAAAACCCAGGCCGCGCTGGCCGGCCCCGCATCAGCCAGCCACACCCCCGAATGAGCGCCGTTCTCAAGCCCCTGGAGGCGCAATTCGAGCCCATGACCACCGCCTGGCTGGACGCCGTGGTGGCGGTAGAAAACAGCGCCTACGCACACCCCTGGACGCGTGCCAACTTCAGCGATTCTCTGAATGCGGGCTACCAGGCACAGTTGCTGACCGCAGGCGACGCTGGCGGCGAGGCAGCGCTGCTGGGCTACTTTGTGGCCATGAAAGGCCCCGGCGAGGTTCATCTGCTCAACATCACTGTCGCACCAGCCCATCAACGGCTGGGCTGGGCACACATCATGCTGGACGCGCTGGCGATCTGGGCGCGCGGGCAGAACGCGCAGTGGCTGTGGCTGGAAGTGCGCGTGAGCAACGCACGCGCCAAGGCGGTGTACGAGCGCTACGGCTTTCGCAACGTCGGTTTGCGCCGCGCCTACTACCCTTCAGGGGGCAAGGGCCTGTCCAGGCGCGAAGATGCACTGGTGATGAGTCTTGCCCTGCAAACATTTCCAAGTGAGCCCGGCCTTGATGCTTGACAAACGCCAGCGCGCCATGCTGCGCGAAATCGGCGTGCATGTCTGGCAGCCCCTGGCACCTGAACCCGCCGCATGGGTGGCCCCTCCGCTCAAACCAGCATTGAAAAGCGCGGATTCAGCCCTGGCCCCAGCCCCGCTGGAGGCAAAAAATGCTATTGATTCCGTAGCAGGTGGTGCAGGTTTGACAGGCGCTAGAGGCACTTTTCGTCCTCAGTTTCGCCCTCAAACAGTGCCCGTGCAGCCGCCTGCGCCACCCCAGGCCAGTGCGCGCAATGACACGCACAACGACATCCACCGCGACAGCAGCACCGCCAGCTGGAGCGCAGGCCAGGCGCTGGCACTGTACGCACCGCTGCCCGGACAACCCCGCCCCAGCCCAGGCCCGCGCTGGCTGGTACTGGCCGAGACACCTGCGGCTGCTCTGCAAGCACAAGCCCTGGACCCCAGCGCGCTGTTCAACCCGTTCGACGGCGAGGCTGGCAGGTTGCTTGACAACATGCTGCGCGCAGTCAAGCTGCATCAAACCGGCAGCGTCGTGCTGGCCCCTCTGGTCAGACGCATGGGCCATGAGGCGGCTCATCATTGTGCAAACAGCGACTTTCACGCCACACTGGCCAGCCTGGTGCAAACCGTGCAACCCGATGTGGTACTGGTCATGGGCCGTCTGGCGGCGCAGGCTGTGTTGCAGTCCAGCACGCCGTTTGGCAAACTGCGCGGCCAGGTCCACAGCCTGCACGGCAGCCCTGCCATCGCCACCATTGATGCGACCTACCTGCTGCGCAGTCCGCTGGAAAAAGCCAGGGCGTGGGAAGACCTGTGTCGGGCCTTGAGCGTGCTGCAGCCTGATTGAGCACCAGCTGAGCATCAGCGGCCTTCTTACAATCGCTGCATGACCCAGCCCCTGACCTTCCTCGACATGCTCAGCGCCGCCCAGCGCCAAAACCATTCCATGCTGTGCGTGGGCCTGGACCCGGAGCCGGCCCGCTTTCCCGGCCACCTCAAGGGTGATGCCAGCAAGATTTATGACTTTTGCGCCGCGATTGTTGACGCCACCGCCGATCTGGTGATTGCCTTCAAGCCGCAAATCGCCTACTTTGCCGCCCACCGCGCCGAAGCCCAGCTGGAACGCCTGGTGCAGCACATGCGCCGAGTCGCGCCACAAGTGCCCATCATTCTGGATGCCAAACGCGGCGACATTGGCAGCACCGCCGAGCAGTACGCCATAGAAGCCTTCGAGCGTTACGGCGCAGACGCCGTGACGCTCTCGCCCTTCATGGGTTTTGACTCGGTCGCGCCCTACTTGAAGTACCAAGGCAAGGGCGCGTTCTTGCTGTGCCGCACGTCCAACCCCGGTGGCGACGATTTGCAAAACCAGCGCCTGGCTTCCATCGAAGGCCAGCCGCTGCTCTATGAACACATCGCCCAACTGGCGCAAGGCCCGTGGAATTTGAACGGCCAGCTCGGCCTGGTGGTCGGTGCCACGTATCCGGCAGAGATCGAACGCGTGCGCACAGTAGCCCCGACCGTGCCGCTGCTCATTCCGGGCGTGGGTGCGCAGGGCGGCGACGCGGTGGCCACGGTGCGCGCAGGCTGGCGGCCAGACGCGCCCATCATCGTGAACTCATCGCGGGCGATTTTGTATGCGTCTGGTGGTGATGATTTTGCGGAGTCGGCGCGGAGAGAAGCGGTTAAGACACGGGATGTGTTGCAGGCTGCGCGGGGGACGAGGTGATTTCGCTGCGATGTGATGCTTTTCAGATCACGTTGGGGCTTATGTGAAGAGAGGGATCATCGCTATTTATTTCGGTACTGCTCTGCTGTGCCATGCTCAGGAATTGATCTGCAAACTGGAGCCGCCTGCGCGCGCACACGACCACTCGATACAGATCAACTTTTCTTCCCGTGCAGAATGGGATTTCAGTGATTTCGCACGATTTGAGGATCTTTATATTCGTGAAGGAAAGGTTTTGTACCTTCCGTTTGGAAAAGACACTATCGAAAACGTAGCTCCAATACGGCTAAAGCACGCGGAGGTAATCCGACTCTACCGACCCCACGAGGGTTGTTCAATTGAAGCAGTTGTCGAATCAAGTCGAGCTGGACTGATCGTGAAATGGGGTTTTGCACCGACCGGATCTACGCCCATGAGAGACCAAACATTCCTTCCAGTTCGACAGCTTTGAGTAGACGTAGGTCGTGTTGGCAACGCATAAACCGATACTTTTCGATATAGACATTTTTTCCATAGAATCAGACGCTGATGACGACCAAGGCGCGTTTTCGCAACAAGTACCGACTTGAAATCAGAGAACGCGATCACGGTCCAGCCCATTGCCATCTGGTGGGCGGAAATATTGATGTACTCATCGAACTTGAAACGCTGCGCTGCACAGGCCGATGGCCTGCAGGGTTAAAAGTTGAAGTCATGGCTTGGGTGAATGCCCACAATGATGACCTATGGAAAGAGTGGAAAAAATGGCACAAATGAAACGCCCCCGGCTTCAAAGCATCCAGGTGCTTCAAGGCAAGTCAAGCCCTGGTTTACAGCTTGAATTTGTGGATGGCAGCACTTATGCGGTTGATTTTGGGCTGTTGCTGGCTGAATCCAAAGGTCTGGCTCCCTTGAGAGACCCTGCCGTGTTTGCCCAGGCCACACTGATAGACGGCGAAGGCTGGGCTGTGGTGTGGCCTGAACATGACATTCAAATCGGCGCTGACACGCTGTGGCTGGACGCACAAGCGCAAAACGCGCCTGACGAAAACACCCGTATTTTTGCGCAATGGCGGGCGCGCAACGGCTTGTCACTGGCCAACGCAGCCCAGGCGCTGGGCGTGAGCACCCGAACCATCAGCGCCTACGGTTCAGGCAAAAGAGCGGTGCCGCGCTACATGGCTTTGGCTTGCAAAGGGTGGACAGCGGAGCAGGCGCAACGAACTGGGCATTGATGGCCGTCTGGCAGCGAGTAGGCGCTGCTGACTCCAGCGGTAGGGGTGCCTTGGAAGCAAAACGGCCTGACCAGATGTGACAAGTTACCCAGTTTCCATAAAGGATACCCGGTTGAGCGGCGCGGCTAACAAACGCAAACAGTGTGACTATTCGCATCTTATTTACTAATTGGTGCAAATTAAGGTTTTCCGTATGTTGTCGTCATCATTTGCCGCTCGAACACCCCGCCCATCGAGTCGCTGGTTTTTGCTTTTCATGTTCATGGGCATGTTCATGGGCATGGGCACAGCGGGCAATGCATGGGCGCAGTTCCACCACAGCGGGTCTGACACCGTCGAGCCAGTAGTCAGTGCTGCCATGCTGGCGTTTGCGCGTGGTCAAGCGGGCTACAAACTGCCTATCCAGTCCACTGGCACGACGGTGGGCATCAAAGAGCTGTGTGCAGGTCTCTGAGATTTCGGTGATGTGGTGTCCATGGCTGCAGATCTGCGCACGGTTTATCTGTATGCGAACCTGACACTGCTGGCCAAGGCAGGGCCTCTGGATGTCGACGAGACAATCCAGGGCGCGCCAGCCTGGCCAGGCAGTGCGCGGCGTTCCGTAGCCTCCGGTAACTTTTGACACACCGCTGCTCGAAATTTTCACAATCAGCATCAAACTTTGCGTGTAATCTGTCATCTTTTTCCTGTGAGGAAATTCGGCATGGCGGACACCAACAAGATCAACAAACCCAACACCGCCCTGCTTGAGCGAGAACATCCGCAGGCAGCAGCGCCCGTTGCAAAAGAGCCGGTAGCCACATCAAGCCCTGCAGCAGCGCTGGCAGCGGCAGCCCTGCTGGCCGCTTGTGGCGGCGGGGGCGATGGCGATGCAGGCGGCAGCATCATGGCGAGTGCCCATGCCAGCAGCACGCCTTACCAGCCGTTACTGGGCGCACCGGCACCCTCGCGGCTGGCCGCACAATCTGCAGCCGCATTGCCCACAGCCGACCAATTGATGGACTGGGCCGAACGTGCCTACCCGGCATACTTTCCTGACCGCCAGACCAACCAGGCGGCGGGCAATATCGTTTACCGCTTTTATCCCAAGAGTGGCAACTACCTGGGTGTGTCTGGCAGCGACGTGCTGGTGCTGGGCCCGATTTCCCAGAACATCGTCAGGAACGTCGGCACGCTGGCCCAGTTTGCCGATGTTGTTGCAGCCAGCCCCGCGCCTGCAGCCATCACTGACGAGGATGCTGCCCGCTTTTTGCTGCAGGCCCAGTTCAGCGCCTCTGATGCGGACATTGCAGCCGTGCGCAGCAAGGGTTACGCCGCCTACCTGAGCGAGCAACTGCGCGCGCCCGCCAGCCAGTCAGGCCTGGACTGGCTGGACGCCCGTGGTTACGCCACCATAGACAACGCCACCCGCTACTACGACAACAGCTACCCCGGCGACTACATGATCTGGAGTCAGCTCATGACGTCGAGCGACGCCGTGCGCAAGCGTCTGGCGCTGGCATTGTCAGAGTTTTTTGTGGTCTCGCTCTCCGGGCTGGACTTTGCCTGGCGCAGCCACGGCATTGCCGCCTGGTGGGACTTGCTGGTGGGCAATGCCACGGGCAACTACCGCACGCTGCTGGAGCGCGTGACGCTCAACGCTGCCATGGGGTATTACCTCAACACCAAGGGCAACAGAAAAGAAAACCTGACCACGGGCGGCGCACCTGACGAAAACTATGCCCGCGAGGTGATGCAGCTCTTCAGCATCGGCCTGAGCCAGCTCAACCTCGACGGCACTGAAAAACGCGATGCCAGCGGCAACAAGATCGACAGCTACACCCAAAGCGATGTGAGCAACATGGCCCGCATGTTCACCGGCTGGGACGTGGACAACACCCAGAATGTGGCCACGCTGGAGCCGGTACAAAACCGCACCATTCCCAACACCGCCTACACCCGTTTGCCGATGCGGCTCAACGAGGCGAACCACTCCACGCTGCAGTCAACGTTTTTAGGCACCACCGTAGCCGCTGGCACCACCGGTGTGCCCGCCCTGAAAGCGGCACTGGACACGCTGTTCAACCACCCCAACGTCGGCCCGTTTTTTGGCCGCCAGATGATCCAGCGGCTGGTCACCAGCAACCCCAGCCCGGCGTATGTGGCGCGGGTCGCCAGCGTGTTCAACAACAACGGCTCGGGCGTGCGTGGCGACCTGGGCGCGGTGTTTTCAGCCGTGCTGCTTGACGAGGAAGCGCGCGGCCCCAGTGGTTTGACGCAAAACGGCTTTGGCAAATTGCGCGAGCCCATGCTGCGCCTGGTGCAGTGGGGCCGCACCTTTGGCATCACGTCGGCACGCGGCAGCTGGAAGATCGGCGACCTGGGCAACCCCGCCACCCAGCTGGGCCAGACCCCGTTGCGCTCGCCCAGCGTGTTCAATTTTTTCCGGCCTGGCTATGTGCCGCCATCGACTGCGCTCAGTGCGTCCCAGACGCCTGCGCCCGAATTTCAGCTGGTCAACGAGTCCAGCGTCAGCGGCTACCTGAACTACCTGCAGGGCGTGGTGCGAAGCGGCATTTTCGTCAACGCCCCCGACATGCCCAACACCACCAGCAACGCCAACAACGGCTTTGACATCACTGCCAGCTACGCCGCCGAGCTGGCACTGGCGCTCGACGCTGCGGCACTGGTCAGGCGGCTCAATTTGCTGCTGTGCGCCGGGCAGTTGTCCAGCGCCACGCAGAGCCTGATCGTCAATGCCCTCAATGCCACCCCCGTGACCGCCATCAGCACCGACAACGCCCGGCGTGACCGCGTGGCCGCAGCGGTGCTGCTGGTGATGGCGTCCAGCGAATACCTGATTCAAAAATAAGCGAGCTGCCATGCACTTCATTGACCCCCAAGCCCACAGCCGCCGCGCCTTTTTGCGCCGCACAGGCCAGCTCGCCCTGACGGGTACAGCCCTGCCATTTGCCCTGAATCTGGCCGCCATGGGCGAAGCCGCTGCCTTTGACGCCAGCGACTACAAAGCGCTGGTGTGCGTGTTTTTGTATGGTGGCAACGACTACGCCAACACCGTGGTGACGTATGACGACCCCAGCTACAACGCCTACAGCACCGTGCGGGGTGGCGGAGCCGGGCAGACGGCAGGCGGCATTGCGCTGGCCAAGTCTGACCTGACCGCCACGCTCTTGCAGCCCACCACCGCTTTGGCCGGCGGGCGCCAGTACGCGCTGCACCCTTCCATGACGGGGCTGGCCAGCTTGTTCAATGCGGGCCAGGCAGCCGTGCAGCTCAATGTCGGGCCGCTGGTGGTGCCGCTGACCAAGGCGCAGTACAGCAGTGCTGACCGAAAAACCTACCCACTGCCGCCCAAACTGTTTTCACACAACGACCAGCAGTCCATCTGGCAATCGTCCTCGCCCGAAGGCTCGACGATTGGCTGGGGTGGCAACATCGGTGACCTGGCACTGGGCAGCAACGCCACATCGCTGTTTACCTGCATCAATGTGACCGGAAACGCCGTGTTTTTATCGGGCGACAGTGCGCTGTCCTACCAGCTCAGCAGCACCGGCGGGGCCGTGCCGATCAACGCTGTGAAAAACAATGTGTACAACTCCAGCGCAGTCAAGGCAGCCTTGAGCACACTGGTGCAACAAAGCCGCCCCCACACGCTGGAAAACGAATACAACCGGGTCACGGCTCGTGCCATCAGCGCAGAGGCGCGCATCACCTCTGGTCTGGCGGGCGTGAGCCTGGCCACAGCTTTCCCGGCCGGCAACAACCTGGCCGACCAGCTCAAGGTGGTGGCCCGCGTGATTGGCGCACGCAGCGCGCTGGGCACCCGGCGGCAGGTGTTTCTGGTCTCCATTGGCGGCTTTGACCTGCATGACAACCTGATCTCCCAGCACCCTGGCGTGCTGGGCCGTGTCAGCAGCGCCCTGACGGCTTTCTACAACGCCACCGTCGAGCTGGGCGTGGCCAGCAAAGTCACTGCGTTCACCGCCTCAGACTTTGGCCGCACCCTGGCGTCAAACGGCGACGGCTCTGACCACGGCTGGGGCAGCCACCACCTGATGGTGGGCGGGGCTGTCAAGGGCAAAGCGTTCTATGGCACGGCGCCCCCTGTCAGCGTGGGCAGAACGGCCTTGGCTGATGACCAGTGGCACGTCGGCCAGGGCCGTTTGCTGCCCAGCACGTCCGTTGACCAATACGCCGCCACACTGGCCAAGTGGTTTGGTGTGGCAGACAGTGAGCTGGCGGGCATCTTGCCCAACCTCAGGCATTTTGGCGCGGCGGCGGGCCGGCCAGACTACCCGGTCAATCTTGGGTTCATGGGTTGATGG
>RDZZ01000017.1 GCA_004293655.1 Polaromonas sp.
TTCCGTTTCCGTTTCCGTTTCCGTTTCCGTTTCCGTTTCCGTTTCCGTTTCCGTTTCCGTTTTCATATCAATACGATAGTTGCTTCGCGCACAATCTCCTGTTGACCTGAAAGTGGAATGGAAACACAACGGCATCAACTTTTCTGGTACAAACCGGGGTGAACCGGGGTGAGTCTGTGCCATTGAAGATTCCACAAGCCGACAGGACGAAAAAAAACCACGCCAGGGCGTGGTTTCTTCAGACACCAGACAAGGCGTCAGGCGGACAGCTTACAGTTTTTGCGACTGCATGAACTGATCAAAGCGCATTTCAGTAAAGCGGAACCAGAGGTTCTGGTCTCTGCGGAACTCAGAGAAGTCTTCGTAGATTTTCTTCCAGTCAGGATTGCTTGCGCTGATCTCGCTGTACAACGCCATGGACTCTTTGAACGCCAAGTCCATCACGGGTTTAGGAAACGGCAACACTTTGACTTTGGCGCCCACCAGTTGCTTGAGTGCCGCAGGGTTCTTGGCATCGTACTTGGCTTGCATTTCGGTGTGGGCATAAGCTGCCGCAGACTCAAGGATGGCCTTGTTTTCTGCCGACAATTTGTCGTATGCCGTTTTGTTCACGAAAGCGTCCAGCTGTGGGCCACCCTCCCACCAACCTGGGTAGTAGTAAAACGGTGCGACCTTGTTGAAGCCCAGCTTCTGGTCATCATAGGGGCCTACCCACTCGGCAGCATCAATCGTGCCTTTTTCCAGGGCCTGGTATATCTCGCCGCCAGGAATATTTTGCGGCACAGCACCCATTCGGGTGAGCACTTTTCCAGCAAAACCACCAATACGCATTTTCAGACCTTTGATGTCTGCAACGGTTTTGATTTCTTTGCGGTACCAGCCACCCATTTGAGCGCCTGTGTTGCCCATCGGGAAGTTCACGATGTTGTACTTGCCATAGAACTCGCGCATGAGTTTCAAGCCATTGCCTTGATACATCCAGGCCGTCATCTGGCGGCTGTTCAGACCGAACGGAACAGCACAACCCAGTGCAAACGCATCATTCACACCAAAGAAGTAGTACGGTGCGGTGTGCACCATTTCAGTTGTTCCTTTTTGGATGTTATCGACCATACCCGCAATAGCTGGCATCAACTCACCACCAGGATGAACCGAAATCTGGAACTTGCCGCCCGACATTTCACCGACTTTTTTGGCAAAGGTATCGGCTGCACCATAGATGGTGTCCAGTGCTTTTGGAAAGCTCGAAGCCAGACGCCAGCGAATGGCTTCCTGTGCATGAACGGCGGGCGCGACACCTGCGGCCAGCACGCCGGCAATACCGGCATTTTTGATAAGGGAACGACGATCCATTGATATCTCCAATAAAAGTTTGGGGGATCCTGCGCGAATGGCAAGTGATGTGATTGTAGAAAGCACGACACCGTTTACGGCGGGGGTTTTCCCTGTTGAAGCTGACAAGCTGCTGTCAGCCAAGGGCTACAATTTTTGCCCCTGCATGAAACGGTCAAAGGTGGCTTCCGTGAAGCGAAACCATAAATTCTGGTCACCCCTGAAACGGGTGTAGTCGGCATAAACTTTGGCCCATGCGGGGTTGTTCGCAGACAGTTCTGCATAAAGCTGCATGGATTGCTTGAAAGCGGCGTTCATGACCTCGGCAGGAAAGGGCCGCAGCCGTGCGCCCGCACCTACCAACTGCTTGAGTGCCGCCGGATTGCGGGCATCGTATTTGGCTTGCATGTCAACATGCGCGGCAGCAGAGGCGATATCGATCAGCGCCTTGTATTCCGGGGTCAGCGCGTCATATGCCTTTTGGTTGACGTACAAGTCCAGTTGCAGGCCACCTTCCCACCAGCCGGGGTAGTAGTAATTGGGCGCGACTTTGTTGAAACCCAGCTTCTGGTCGTCATACGGGCCAATCCACTCGGCGGCATCTATGACGCCTTTTTCAAGCGCCTGGTAAATATCGCCGCCAGGCAGGTTGATCGGGATCGCGCCTAGCCGTTCAATGACCTTGCCAGCAAAACCACCCACGCGAAACCTCAAGCCTTTCATGTCAGCAAGAGATCTGATTTCTTTGCGAAACCAGCCGCCCATTTGTGCGCCGGTGTTGCCGCAGGGAAAACTGATGATGTTGTAGCTGGCGTAGAACTCGCGCATCAACCGCAAGCCGTTGCCCTGGAACGTCCATGCACTCATCTGGCGACTGTTCAGGCCAAAAGGAATGGCTCCACCAATGGCGAAGGTCTCGTTTTTATTGAAAAAATAATACGGTGCGGTGTGCGCTGCTTCTACTGCGCCTTGTTGCACGCCATCGACCACGTCAAAAGCGGGCATCAGCTCGCCCGCCGGGTACACCGTGATGTCAAATTTGCCGCCTGAAATCACCTTGACATGCCGGGCCAGGGTTTCTGCAGCGCCGTAAATAGTGTCCAGTGACTTGGGAAAGCTCGACGCCAGTCGCCACCGGACGAGGGCTTGCGCATGCACAGCCGGTGCCACGCCAGCGGCCAGGACACCTACCATGCCCGTGTGTTTGAAGAGACGGCGACGATCGAGCAAGTTCATTTCTGGCAACGATTGGGCTTTGTTCGGTACAGCGCTCAGAACAGCTTTCAGGACAGTATTCAGGCCAGTGACTGGGGCGCAGCTCCTGGCAAGTTGTCCGCCGCAGCTGGCACACCGAAAACACCAAAGCGCGCCGCAACCGCCGCCGCGATACCTGCCGCATCAAGACCTTGCAAGGCCAGCAGGTAGGCAGGCTCGCCGTGCTCGATGAACTCGTCTTTCAGCCCCAGATGCAGCACCGGCTTGACAACACCTGCGGCTTGCAGCGCTTCACTGACTGCGCTGCCTGCACCGCCCATGATGGCGCCCTCTTCCAGCGTGACCAGCGCGTCGTGGGTAGCTGCCATCTGCAGCAGCAACTGCACATCCAGCGGCTTGGCCCAACGCATGTTGACCACTGTGGCACCCGCCTCACCGATTTTTTCAGCCGCCTGCAACGCCGGGTAAAGCAGCGTGCCAAAAGCCAGAATCGCAACCCCTGCACCTTCCCGGCGCACTTCGCCCTTGCCAAACGGCAGGCCAGCCAGGTCAGGCTCTGTGGCAACGCCAGCACCTGCACCGCGCGGGTAGCGCACGGCCACCGGGTGGTTTTGCTCGAATGCCGAACTGAGCAGTTTGCGGCACTCGTTTTCGTCAGCTGGGCAGGCAATACTCATGTTGGGAATGCAGCGCAGGTAAGGAATGTCGTAGGCGCCTGCGTGGGTGGCACCGTCTGCACCAACCAGGCCAGCGCGGTCCAGAGCAAACACCACGGGCAGGTTTTGCAGCGCCACGTCGTGAATCAGCTGGTCGTAGCCGCGCTGCAAAAACGTCGAATAAATCGCCACCACGGGCTTGAGCCCTTCACAGGCCATGCCTGCTGCAAACGTCACGGCATGCTGCTCGGCAATGCCCACATCGTGGTAGCGCGACGGAAAACGCTTGTGAAACTCCACCATGCCCGAGCCTTCGCGCATCGCCGGGGTGATGCCGACCAGGCGTTTGTCGTGTTCGGCCATGTCGCACAGCCAGTTGCCAAACACCTGCGTGAAGGTCTGTTTAGCGGGGGTGGTGGATTTCTGCAGGCCCATGGCCGGGTCAAACTTGCCGGGGCCGTGGTAGGCAATCGGGTCAACCTCAGCGAGTTTGTAGCCTTGGCCTTTTTTAGTCACCACATGCAAAAACTGCGGGCCAGAGCCATTGAGCATCAACTGCCGGATGTTCTCAAGTGTGGGGATCAAAGACTCCAGGTCATGGCCATCAATCGGGCCGATGTAGTTGAACCCGAAGTTTTCAAACAGCGTGGCGGGCACGATCATGCCCTTGGCGTGCGCCTCCAGGCGCTTGGCCAGCTCCAGCAGGGGTGGTGCCACGCTGAGCACCTGTTTGCCAACGCTTCTGGCCGATGCATAAAAGCGCCCGCTCATCAGCTGCGCCAGGTAGCGGTTGAGTGCGCCCACCGGCGGGCTGATGCTCATGTCGTTGTCGTTGAGCACCACCAGCAGCCTGCAGTCGTCATGCACGCCCGCATTGTTCATGGCTTCAAACGCCATGCCAGCACTCATGGCACCGTCGCCAATGATGGCCACGGCATGGCGTGTCTCGCCTTTCTGTTTGGCAGCCAGTGCCATGCCAAGCGCGGCAGAAATCGAGGTGGAGGAGTGGGCGGTGCCAAACGTGTCGTAGGCGCTCTCAGTGCGGCGCGGAAAACCCGACAGTCCATCGAACTGGCGCAAGGTGTGCATGCGCTCGCGCCGACCGGTCAGTATTTTGTGCGGATACGTCTGGTGACCCACATCCCACACCAGCCGGTCTTCAGGGGTGTTGAAAACATAGTGCAGCGCGACTGTCAGCTCCACCGTGCCGAGGTTGGAACTCAGGTGCCCACCGGTTTTGGAAACCGAGTCCAGCAGGTAAGCGCGCAACTCGTCGGCCAGTGCCCGGAGCTGGGCTCTGGGCAGTTTGCGCATGTCGGTGGGGCTGTTGATGTTTTCAAGCAATGAGATCACCCTGGGTGGTTGGTTGTGCGGCATCGACTCGTTCAAGCGTTGAGGTGTTGAAGTGCTGAAGTGCTGAAATGCTGAAGTGCAGCGTCAGTTCTGGCGGTTGACCAGCATGTTAGCGAGTGCGCGCAGCGCGTCGGTGCGAGGCAAGCCGCTGCTCTTGAGGGTATTCAGACTGGCAAGCGCACGGGCAAGCAGCGCCTGGGCGTACTGCTGCGACGCCTGCAGCCCCATGAGGGAGACAAACGTCGGCTTGTCCTGGGCAGCGTCCTTGCCCGCAGTTTTGCCCAGTGTGGCCGAGTCTGCCGTGACATCCAAGACATCATCGACCACCTGGAATGCCAGGCCAACAGCCGCGCTGTAGTCCAGCAAGGCCACCTGCACCGGCCCGGATGCCGCGCCGCAACCCGCCCCCAACATCACGCTGGCTTGCAGCAGCGCGCCGGTTTTCAGGCGATGCATGTCATGCAGTTGTTCCGAGTCAAGGTGCATGCCTACACTGGCCAGATCGATGGCCTGGCCACCTGCCATGCCCTGGTAGCCCGCAGCCTGGGCCAGCAGGCGGCACAAACGGGCTTGGCATGCCGCGTCAAAACCGTCTGGTGCATCATCCGCTGGGGTCAGCAATTCAAAGGCCAGCGCTTGCAGGGCGTCCCCGGCGAGCAGCGCCATCGCCTCGCCAAACTTGACATGCACTGTGGGCTTGCCGCGACGCAGCACGTCGTTGTCCATGCAAGGCATGTCGTCGTGTACCAGCGAATACGCGTGAATCAGCTCGACTGCACAAGCGGCCCGCAGCGCGGCATGCCGGTTGCCATTGACAGCCTCGCATGCGGCCAGTACCAGCAATGGCCGCATGCGCTTGCCGCCGTCGAGCACGGCGTAGCGCATGGCCTGGCTTAGCGTGTCCATACCAGCGGCTGACGGCACGGGAGCTGCATGTCCTCTTGGAGCCGCTACCCAGTCTGTCAAGGCCTGCTCGATGTCTTGGAGCTGCTGTGCGATCCATTCATTCAAAGTGAACAATGACATGTTGTGCTGTTTTTTTGTGATGTTGACGTTCAGGCGGGCATTTTTCCCAGGCTGTACCCAGGCTACGCCCAAGGCTTGAGTTCCGTGCCTTCGAGCACCTTGATCTGCGTCTCGACAGCTTCGAGTTTGCCTTTGCAAAACGCCAGCAACTGGGCACCGCGCTGGTAGCCGCTGAGCAACTGGTCCAGCGGCAACTGCCCTGACTCCAGGCCAGCGACAAGCCCATCGAGTTCTTTCAGCGCGGCCTCATAAGTGGCGGGCAGTGCAGGCAACGTAGCAGCAGGGATTGCGGAGGAGATTGTGGAGGAAGCGGAAGGTTTGGCCATGGTATTTTGATTAATGCATGATTTTAGGCGGTTGGCAGCTGGCTTGACGGCCTGGCGCAATACACCTGCAGTCTCGTGAACCCTCGTGGTGCGTCGTGCTGTCTGGTTTACCTCAAGCGCACATGGGTAAAATTGAGAACCATTCTCGATAACGGCGGTGTCTGCGCCACCGTCACACCACTGCATGTCTGATTTAAGCCTACGCCTGCTGCAAGCGACCAGCCAGCTGCCCATCTCCAGCTATTTTGATGCGGGGCTGTACCAGCGGGAACAACAAAAACTGTTCGCCCGTGGCCCGCGTTACCTGGGACACGAGTTGGCCGTCCCCAATTTAGGCGACTACTACGCCCTGCCGCATGAGGGCGAAGGCCGCGCCCTGGTGCGCAACAGCTCGGGAATCGAGTTGATATCCAACGTCTGCAGGCATCGGCAATCGACCATGCTGCAGGGCAGAGGCAACACAGGCAGCCATATCGTCTGCCCGCTGCACCGCTGGACTTACAACACGGCGGGGGAGTTGATTGGCGCGCCGCATTTTGAAATTGACCCCTGCCTGAACCTCAACCGCTACAAAACCAGAACCTGGAACGGTTTGGTGTTTGAGGACAATGGCCGCGATGTTGCTGCCGAGATGGGCTCACCCGCCGTGATGCGTGACCTCGATTTTTCAGGCTACCAGCTCGACAAGACCCACCTGCACGAGTGCAACTACAACTGGAAAACCTTCATCGAGGTGTACCTGGAGGACTACCATGTCGGGCCTTTTCACCCCGGCCTGGGCGGTTTTGTCACCACGCATGACCTGCTCTGGGAACTCAAGCCCCATTATTCGGTGCAAACCGTCGGCGTGTCCGACAAACTGGGCAAGCCTGGCACCGACATCTACAAAAAGTGGCACGACGTGGTGCTGCAGTACCGCCAAGGCGTGGCACCCAAGTACGGCGCGATCTGGCTGACGTACTACCCGCACGTGATGATTGAGTGGTACCCGCACGTGCTGGTGGTCAGCACGCTGCACCCGCAGGGGCCTGACAAAACGCTCAATGTGGTGGA
>RDZZ01000018.1 GCA_004293655.1 Polaromonas sp.
ATGACCTATGTGTACCTGCCCTTCATGGTGCTCCCGCTCTACGCCAATCTGGTCAAGATGGATTTTCGCTTGCTTGAGGCAGCTTACGATCTGGGAGCCTCGCCTTTCAAAGCGTTCTGGCTGGTGACGGTGCCGCTGTCAAAGGCGGGCATCATCGCAGGGTTCATGCTGGTTTTTATTCCTGCACTCGGTGAGTTTGTGATTCCATCTTTGCTGGGCGGCCCCGAGAACGTCATGATCGGGCGGGTGGTCTGGGATGAAATGTTCACCAGCAACAACTGGCCCCGTGCAACGGCTCTGGCGGTGGTCATGATTGGGCTGATCATTGTGCCGCTGGCGATTTACTACCACTACAGCGGCGACGCTGCCGACAACAAAAAATAAGGGGTTGTCATGCGAAAGTTCATCGAACAGCATTTTGGCCGGGCCTGGCTGGCAGCGGTGTTTGCGTTTTTGTACGTGCCGCTGTTTTTCATGATGGTGTTTTCATTCAACAGCACGCGGCAAGATGCCAGATTCACGGGTTTTTCTCTGCGCTGGTATGAGGCTTTGACCCAAGACACCAAAATTGTTGAGGGCTTCTGGTTGTCATTGCAGGTCGCCGCCATCACCGGCGTGTTGTCTGCGGTTCTGGGCACTTTTGCGGCGTTTGTGCTGGTCAGATACCGCAGGTTTTTAGGGCGCACCATTTTTTCAGGCATGGTCAATGCGCCCTTGGTGATGCCGGAAGTGGTCATTGGCCTGTCTTTGCTGCTGTTGATGGTGGGCGCCCAAAACGTCTTTGGCTGGCCTGAGCGCGGCATTCTCACCATTGTGCTGGGCCACACCCTGCTTGGTATGGCATATGGCATGGTGGTGATCCAGTCGCGCCTGCTGGAGATGGACCGCTCTATTGAAGAGGCCGCCATGGACTTGGGTGCAAGGCCTGTGCAGGTGTTTTTCTTGATTACCCTGCCCAACATTGCCCAGGCCATTCTGGCTGCATTCCTGTTGTCTTTCACCCTGTCGTTTGACGACGTGGTGATTTCTGAATTTTTGTCAGGCCCGGGCGTCAATACCCTGCCTCAAGTCATCTTCGGTTATGCGCGCCGAGGCATCAACCCGACGGTGTACGCCGCTGCAACGCTGCTGATCGTCACCGTCACGACTGTGATCGTGGCTTACAGCGTTTGGGTGGCGCGCCAGACTCGCCGCCGAGAGCGTGAAGTCGCCGCAGCACTTCGGGCCGAAACCGCAGTGCTGGCAACCCACTGAAGTGTGGGCAAGCGGCACCCACAAAGCACATGGATTCGCCTGAACCCGCATTAAAACAGCCCCCCTTGATTGAAAGAAAGCATGAGTTCTGCTGCACACAACCCGGACGTTCAAGAAACCATCGCGGTGCTGCAAGCTCAGGGCATTCACAGCCTGCTGGTGCAGTTCGCTGACATTCATGGGGTGGGCAAGGGCAAACTGGTGCCTGTCGCAAACCTTGCCGACTGGGTTGCCACCGGTGCAGGCTTTGCAGGGCCGAGCATCTGGGGCACGGGCCTGACACGTCTGGGCGAGCGCAGCGAATACTATGGCCGTGTGCAGTTGGACGCGATCCGCCCACTGCCCTTCATGCCCGGCGTTGCGCACGCCGTGTGCAATGGATTCGCTAGCGGTCAGCCGCTGCAGACCTGCTCCCGACAGGTGCTGAAAAAACAAACGGATGCGCTGGCCGAGCGTGGTCTGACATTGTGGGTCGGTGTGGAGCCCGAGTTTTTTCTGCTCAAAAAAGGCCAGGACGGGCGCTGGGCAGTCGCGGACGGGCAAGATGACTTGAGCAAGCCCTCGTATGACTTGCGCGCCATTTATCGCCATCAGGACTACCTCGAAGACATGCGCGTGACCCTGACGGCGCTGGGTTTTGAGCTGGAACAAATGGACCATGAAGACGCCAACGGCCAGTACGAAATCAACTACCGTTTTGACGATGCCCTAGCGGCTGCTGATCGTTACATGCTGTTCAAACTGGCGCACCGGGCAGTGGCCTGCACTTTCACCTGAGCTTGCAAGACAGGGCAGGAAAATTTGTGATGGCCGACGAGCAGGGCGCGCTTGGCCTGAGCACGCTGGGCCACCAGTTTGCAGCGGGCCTGCTGCACCACGCAGACGCCCTGGCGGCACTGTGCGCACCGACCGTGAACAGCTACAAGCGGCTGGCCAGCAGCATCAGCATGTCGGGCACCACCTGGTCGCCCGTCTGGAAAGCCATGGGCGAGAACAACAGAACCTGCGTGGTGCGTACCGTCGCAGGGCGCATTGAATGGCGCTTGCCCGATCCGTCCTGCAACATCTACGCTGCATTGGCAGGTGTACTGGCGGCGGGGCTGCACGGCATTGACGCGCAACTTCCTGCAGCACCGCCGTGTGCAGAAGATCTGTACGAGCGCAAAGCATCGGGTGCTGTCATGCCTGCTGCTTTGCCGCGTGACTTGCAGTCAGCTTTGCATGCCCTGGCTGCAGACTCGACATTTGTACAGTTGGTGGGTTCTGCATTTATTGAGCAATTTTTGCTGTGCAAGCAGGCAGAGTGGGACGCTTATGCAGGGCATGTGTCGGACTGGGAGATGCAGCGGTACGCGCTGGGTTAGCTTTTTTTCAAAAATACACACGATCTCAACGCCGCTCAGGCAGCGTAGCCAACACCACACCCACCAGCGCTATCGCAAACGCGCCCACTTGCATGGCATTGAGGCTTTCACCCAACACCAGCACGCCTGCCGAGGCCGCACTGACGGGTAGCATCACTGTAAAAACACCTGCTTGGTTTGCTGGTATGGTTTTCAAACCGGTCATCCACAGCCAGACAGTCCACACGCTGGCCGCCAGTGCGTAGAACAGCAGCAGCAGCCAGCTTGATACCGCCACCGTGCTGAAGTCAAATTGCCACGCCATCCAGACACCGAAGGGCGTGACAAGCGCAAAGCCCCACAGGTTGATCAGCGCCGTGATGCGTTTGGGGCTGAGTGTGCCCGTGAGTTTTTTACCGATGACCGCGTAAGCGGCCTCACACAACACAGCTGCCAGCAGCAGCAAGTTCCCCAACCAGAGGTGATTTGTTGAGAAATTGGCACCCACGGCAATGCCAGTATGGACTACTTGCTCTGTTTTTGATAGCGAGACAAGTCCGACACCGGTCACGGCACAGGCAACAGCCAGCCAGACTCGGGGGGCAATGCGTTCACGCAGAAACAGCCAGCTCATGACCGCGACCGCCGCTGGAATCGCTGCCATGATCACACCTGCAGCCACCGCGCTGGTCATGCTCACACCAAACAACATACAAATTGAAAACATGAAGTTACCCAGAAATGACTCCAGAAACAACAAGCGCTTGGTCTGACCAGTCATCGGTACCTCGTCAGCAGGCTTTTTAAGCCAGCGCAGCATGGCGAGACCGCCAATGCCAAAACGCAGCCAAGCCAGCAAGAAGACCGGAAAAACAGCAACCAATGGTTTGGAAAGCGCCACATAACTCCCCACCAGGGACATGCTGAGCGCGAGGCAGACGTAAGCCACGATTCGATTCATGACCGACACCATAACCCACCTAACAGCTCACATTCCGCATCCGGGGACCAGACGCAGCGTTTTTGTTCAAAGCGTGATCTGGATCATCTGAATTTCATATTGTAAAAATTTATTTGCTGCACCGCAATAAAATTTCTCAATACAAGAAATTAAATTTCACATAGAGAAAATAAAATCGTAAGATGCTGATTTTATTGACTTTAATTTTTTGTCTTATATAAGACATAAGAGTTGATAAAGTCTTGTAGAAGACTTAAAATAAGTCCAGTCTTTCAAGTTTTCCACTTCACTTTTTGTTTGCTTAATTTACTTAACCTACGGAGCGCACCATGCCACAAACCCTCACCGAACAATTGAGCCGCGAACAACAGATCTCTGCCCTTGAAAAAGACTGGGCCACCAACCCGCGCTGGAAGGGTATCAAGCGCGGCTACAGCGCTGCCGACGTGGTACGTCTGCGTGGCTCATTCCCGATTGAGTACACACTGGCGCGCCGTGGTGCTGAAAAGCTCTGGAACCTGGTCAACAACGAGCCTTATGTCAATTGCCTTGGCGCCCTCACAGGTGGTCAAGCCATGCAGCAGGTCAAGGCTGGCGTCAAAGCCATTTACCTGTCGGGCTGGCAAGTCGCTGCCGACAACAATAGTTATTCAGCGATGTACCCCGACCAGTCCTTGTACCCGGTGGATTCGGTGCCAAAAGTTGTTGAGCGCATCAACAACACTTTCCGTCGTGCCGATGAAATCCAGCATTCAAAAGGCATTGATGCTGGCGATGCGGGCTACATCGACAACTTCGCGCCCATCGTGGCGGATGCCGAAGCCGGTTTCGGCGGTGTCCTCAATGCTTTTGAGTTGATGAAAGCCATGATCCATTCTGGCGCGGCAGGCGTTCACTTTGAAGACCAGCTCGCTTCGGTTAAAAAATGCGGCCACATGGGCGGCAAGGTACTGGTGCCGACCGCTGAAGCCTGCCAAAAACTGATTGCAGCACGTATGGCGGCAGACGTTTGCGGCGTACCAACTCTGGTGATTGCCCGTACCGATGCAGAAGCCGCTGACCTGCTGACCAGTGATTACGACGAAAACGACAAGCCGTTCATCACTGGTGAGCGCACGACAGAAGGTTTTTACAAAACCAACAAGGGCATGGACCAAGCGATCAGCCGCGCTGTTGCTTATGCACACTACGCCGATCTGGTGTGGTGCGAAACCGGCACGCCTGACCTTGAGTTTGCCAAAAAGTTTGCAGACGCTGTGCATGCAGTTCACCCCGGCAAGATGTTGGCCTACAACTGCTCGCCATCGTTCAACTGGAAGAAAAACCTGGACGATGCGACCATTGCCAAGTTCCAGAAAGAACTCGGCGCCATGGGCTACAAGTACCAGTTCATCACGCTGGCTGGCATCCACTCCATGTGGTACAACATGTTTGACTTGGCCCAAGACTATGTTGCACGCGGTATGACGGCTTACATTGAGAAAGTGCAGGAGCCTGAATTTGCAGCCCGTGGCCGTGGCTACACCTTCGTGTCGCATCAGCAGGAAGTTGGCACCGGTTACTTCGATGAAGTGACCACCGTGATTCAGGGCGGCAAGTCAAGCGTGACGGCACTGACCGGCTCGACCGAAGAAGAGCAGTTTCACTGACAGTCCGACAGATTTGAGGCGACTGTAAAATACGGTCTGCCCCAAGATTTTTACAAGCGCGGCCCCAGCCGCGCTTTTTTATTTTCATTGCCCATGCTCCACATCACGCTTCCCGATCATTCCCAGCGCCAATATCCTGGGCCCGTCACTGTCGCTGAAGTTGCCGCATCAATTGGTACAGGCCTGGCTAAAGCAGCGCTCGCAGGCAAAGTCGATGGCACAACAGTTGACACCAGCTATTTGATTGACAAAGACAGCGTGTTGGCCATCATTACCGCCAAAGATGCTGACGGGCTGGATGTGATTCGCCACTCAACCGCTCATTTGCTGGCCCATGCGGTCAAGGAGTTGTTTCCTGATGCACAAGTCACGATCGGTCCCGTGATTGAAAACGGCTTTTTCTACGACTTTTCTTATAAACGCCCGTTCACGCCTGAAGATTTGGTAGCCATTGAAAAGCGCATGACGGAGCTTGCCGCCAAAGACGAGCCCGTGACCCGTCGTGTATTACCGCGAGACGAGGCCGTAGCCCACTTCAAGAATATGGGTGAGTATTACAAAGCCGAGATCATTGCCAGCATTCCGGCGGGTGAGGATGTTTCGCTTTACCGTGAAGGCAATTTTGAAGACCTGTGCCGTGGCCCACACGTGCCCAGCACCGGAAAGCTGAAATTTTTCAAACTCATGAAGCTGGCCGGCGCCTACTGGCGCGGTGACCATCGCAATGAAATGCTGCAACGCATCTACGGCACAGCCTGGGCTACCAAAGATGATTTGCAGCAGTACCTGAGCCAACTTGAAGAAGCTGAAAAGCGCGACCACCGCAGACTAGGTAAAGAGTTGGACTTGTTCCACATTGACGACCATGCGCCGGGTCTTGTTTTTTGGCACCCCAAGGGCTGGACACTCTGGCAGGGTGTTGAGCAGTACATGCGCCGTGTCTATCAAGACAACGGCTACCAGGAGGTCAAAGGCCCACAGGTCATTGACAAAACGCTGTGGGAAAAAACCGGCCACTGGGACAAATACCGTGACAACATGTTCACGACCGAGAGCGAAAAGCGTGAATACGCTTTGAAGCCCATGAACTGCCCCGGCCATATCCTGATTTTCAAGCAGGGTATCAAAAGTTACCGCGACTTGCCACTGCGCTACGGCGAGTTCGGTCAATGCCACCGCAACGAGCCCACAGGTGGTCTGCACGGCATCATGCGCGTACGCGGCTTTACACAGGACGACGGCCACATTTTTTGTACCGAAGACCAGATCTTGCCTGAATGCGTGGACTTCACAACGCTGCTGCAAAAGGTCTATACCGACTTTGGTTTTAAAAACATCATCTACAAGGTGGCGACACGCCCTCAGGCACGCATTGGCTCTGACGAGAGCTGGGACAAGGCAGAGGCTGCTTTGATTGAAAGCCTGCGCCAGTCGGGCTGCGAGTACGAAATAGCACCTGGCGACGGTGCTTTTTATGGCCCTAAGCTCGAATACACCCTCAAAGATGCCATTGGCCGCCAGTGGCAGTGCGGCACGATTCAGGTCGATTTTTCGATGCCTGAGCGGCTGGACGCTGAGTATGTAGGGGAGGACGGCGCGCGCCACAGGCCCGTCATGTTGCACCGCGCCATCGTTGGCAGCCTGGAGCGATTCATCGGTATTTTGATTGAAGAGCATGCTGGTGCGCTACCCACCTGGCTGGCTCCAGTTCAGGTTTCGGTGCTCAATATCACCGATTCCCAGGCCGATTACGCCCGGGAAGTTGCTAAAACGCTGCAGAATCAAGGGCTTAGAGTCAACCTGGATCTGCGCAACGAGAAAATAACGTATAAAATACGAGAGCACTCAATGCAAAAGTTACCATTCATTGTCGTCGTCGGTGACAAAGAAAAGGCCGCTACTGCTGTTGCAGTGCGTGCCCGTGGCAACAAAGACCTTGGAGTGATGCCCCTCGAAGCCTTCTCGCAGTTGGTCGCTTCAAGCGTCGCACAAAAGGCTTGATTTTCAGCTCTTGCGTTGACGATCTTAATTCTTGGTTCTTGAAAAACGGGTGCAAGCCGCTATAGCTTTTATAGCAAGTACAACGCTATTGTTTTAGGACTACAACCATCGCTACAGAATTTCGTGACCGCCGTCACCGCGAAGAACGCAAGCACCGCTTGAACCGTGAAATCATGGCTCCTGAAGTACGTCTCTCAGGCCCCGAAAACGAGCCGCTAGGTATCGTCAGCCTGATGGAGGCACTGCGTCTTGCAGGTGAATATGATGTTGATCTGGTCGAGATCTCACCCACAGCCATGCCGCCCGTGTGCAGATTGATGGATTATGGCAAGTTCAAGTACGCTGAGCAGAAAAAAGCCGCAGACGCGAAATCCAAGCAAAAAGTGATCGAGATCAAGGAAATCAAATTCCGGCCCGGCACTGATGATGGTGACTACAACATCAAGGTTCGCAACATCAAGCGATTTCTGGAAGAAGGCGACAAGTGCAAGATTACCTTGCGCTTCCGAGGCCGTGAAATCACGCATCAAGAACTGGGTCTGTCCCTGTTGGCGCGTATTCGCGACGAGTTGGCAGATTTGATTGTGGTGGAGCAGTTCCCCAAACTTGAAGGCAGGCAGATGGTCATGATGATCGCGCCGGGTCGCAAGAAGCCGGGTACCAAAGCAGTTGCAGAAACTGCAATTGCAGCAGCGTGAGCGTTGCGAAGATCAAGGGGCGTTTAACGGCGCTCCCGTGAAGCCTGGCGATACATCAGGCTTCCAGAAGTGAAGAGATCAAACTCTTTGCGCATCAGTGGCGAATTTAAAACTCGCCACCAATAAGTGTCTCGGGGCCATCAAGTCTGCGATAAGTTTTGCAGCGCCTCACGAGCACAAATGAAAAGGAGCATCTAATGCCCAAAATGAAGACCAAGAGCGGCGCCAAAAAGCGTTTTCGCGTTCGTCCGGGTGGAACTGTCAAGCGCGGTCAAGCCTTCAAACGTCATATTTTGACCAAGAAGACCACCAAAAACAAGCGTCACCTGCGTGGATCGACAGCTGTTCATGAGACCAACATGGGTCACATGGCGCAGATGTTGCCCGGCCGTGGCATTTAAATTTTCGACGAACAAGGAGTAAATACATGCCTCGCGTCAAACGTGGTGTAACGGCTCGCGCCCGCCACAAAAAAGTTTTAGCCCTTGCAAAAGGTTTTCGCGGTCGCCGCGGTAACGTCTTCCTCGCGGTCGCCGCGGTAACGTCTTCCGTATCGCCAAAGAAGCGGTCATGAAAGCTGGGCAATATGCCTACCGTGACCGTCGCACCAAAAAACGCGTGTTCCGCCGCTTGTGGATCACCCGCATTAACGCTGCAAGCCGCGCTTGTGGCCTGACTTACAGCCAGTTTGCCAATGGCCTGAGAAAAGCCGGTATCGAGATTGACCGCAAGGTGTTGTCCGACATGGCCATTCACGACGGCGCTGCTTTCGGCGCCATTGTTGAGCAGGTGAAAGCCAAGCTGGCTGCCTGATTTTCGGGCCACAGCCTGCTATTGAAAAGTAGCTGGCTGTCGCCAGGAATAATGGACTGTAGAGGGCTGGAGCTTGAAAAAGCTCTGGCCTTTTTTCATGGTTTTTTGTATTTCGCACAAGAGTTTTTATGAACGATGCCGAATCCCTGGGTGGTTTGATCAATAGCGCCAAAGACAGCTTTGCGCAGGCCATGACGCCTGCCGATCTGGAAAACGCCAAAGCGCTGTTTCTGGGCAAGTCAGGCCGCGTGACTGAGCTGATGAAGGGCATGGCGGCGCTGAGTGTGGATGAGAAGAAATCTCGCGGCGCTGCAATCAACCTCGCCAAACAGGCGATTGAAGCCGCCCTCAGCGCACGTCGCCAGGCACTGGCCGATGCTGAGCTTGAAAAGCAGCTCAAGGTCGAAGCACTGGACGTCAGCTTGCCAGGCCGACAACGCAGCCAAGGCGGCTTGCACCCGGTCTCACTCACGCTAGAGCGCATTGAAGCCATCTTTGGCTCCATGGGGTTTGATGTAGCGCAAGGACCCGAGATTGAAACCGATTGGTTTAACTTCACGGCACTCAACACGCCTGAAGACCACCCGGCACGTTCCATGCACGACACCTTCTACGTGGAGGGCGGCACTGAAGCTGCGCCCAACCTGCTGCGTACCCATACCAGCCCGATGCAGATTCGTTACGCAGTGCAGCATGTTAAGAAGCACCGTGTGCTGATTGACGCAGATGGTGCGATGCCCGAGATCCGAGTCATCGCGCCAGGCCGCACTTACCGCGTTGACAGCGATGCCACTCATTCGCCCATGTTCCACCAATGCGAAGGTCTGTGGATTGGTGAGAACGTGAGCTTTAAAGATTTGAAGTTCGTTTTCACCGATTTTTGCCGTACGTTTTTTGAATCCGACGATTTGGTGCTGCGTTTCAGGCCCAGTTTTTTCCCCTTCACCGAGCCAAGTGCCGAGATTGACATTCAGTTCCAGACCGGCCCACTGGCAGGCCGCTGGCTTGAAGTTGCGGGCTCTGGCCAGGTACACCCGAACGTTGTGCGCAACATGGGCCTGGACCCAGAAAAGTACATTGGTTTTGCCTTTGGCATGGGGCCAGACCGGCTCACCATGCTGCGTTATGGCGTGAATGATCTGCGCTTGTTTTTTGATGGTGACATCCGCTTTTTGTCGCAATTTCAGAACTGAACCTCACAACGCACATTTTCAAGCTAAACATTTAAGGTACTTCATGCAATTCCCAGAATCCTGGTTGCGCGAATTTTGCAACCCGCTGCTGTCAACCCAGCAACTCGCCGATACCCTGACCATGGCTGGCCTGGAGGTTGAAGAGCTCAAACCCGTCGCGCCGCCATTTTCAAAAATAGTCGTCGGTGAAATCAAGTCTGCCACCAGGCACCCGAACGCAGACAAGCTGCAAGTGTGCGAAGTTGATGTGGGGCAGGGGGCCTTGCTCAAGATCGTTTGCGGCGCACCCAATGCGCGGACTGGCATCAAGGTACCTTGCGCGCTGGTCGGTGCAGTCTTGCCACCGGGCGAAGATGGCAAGCCTTTTCTCATCAAGGTCGGGCAATTGCGCGGTGTTGAAAGCCAGGGCATGTTGTGTTCAGCGCGCGAGCTCAAGATCTCTGAAGACCATGGCGGCCTGCTTGAACTGGCACCCGGCGCGCCGCTGGGCCAGGACATTCGCGAACACTTGAGTCTTGACGACACCTTGTTCACGCTCAAGCTCACGCCCAATCTGGCGCACTGCCTGAGTGTGTATGGTGTGGCGCGTGAGGTGGCTGCCTTGACGGGCGCTGCGCTCAAGGCGCAAGCGTTTCCCGCTGTTGCTGTCAGTGACGCAACACGCCTGCCAGTCAAGATCAGTGCGCCTGATTTATGTGGCCGCTTTTCTGGCCGCGTGATCAAGAACGTCAATACAAAAGCCGCAACCCCGCAGTGGATGGTCGACCGTCTGACACGTTGCGGTCAGCGCAGCGTGACGGCGCTGGTAGACATTTCAAACTATGTGATGTTTGAACTGGGGCGGCCCTCGCATATTTTTGATCTCGACAAGATTCATGGTGGGCTGGATGTTCGCTGGGGGAAACCAGGCAAGGATGGCGGTGAAGAGCTCAAATTGCTCAATGGCAACACCGTTACCGTGGATGAAAAGGTTGGTGTGATTGCTGATGACATCCAGGTCGAATCACTTGCCGGCATCATGGGGGGCGACGCCACATCTGTGACCGACGATACACGAAATGTGTATGTCGAGGCTGCTTTCTGGTGGCCCAAAGCGATTGCCGGCCGTTCACGCCGTTACAACTTCTCAACCGATGCGGGGCACCGCTTTGAGCGCGGTGTGGACCCAGGTCAAACGGTGGAGCACCTAGAACGCATCACTCAGCTGATTCTTGATATTTGTGGCACAGCTGACACGGTTTGCGGCCCCATGGACGATGCACAGGTGAACCTGCCCGCCGCAACGCCCGTGACCTTGCGTGTGGCGCGAGCGGCCAAAGTCATCGGCATGCCGCTGACCCAGGCCCAGTGCCGGAACGTGCTTGTGCGTCTTGGCTTGCCGGTCTCTGAAGGCGACGGCACCCTGACGGTGACACCCCCCAGCTACCGCTTTGATTTGCAGATTGAAGAAGACCTGATTGAAGAAGTCGTGCGCATGGTGGGCTATGACAACCTGCCCGATACACCGCCCCTGGCACCGATCACCGCCAAGCTGATGCCTGAAGCCGCGCGAAGTCCGTTTGCTGTGCGCCGGGCACTCGCATCGCTGGGCTACCAGGAAACCATCAATTTCAGTTTTGTAGAAGAGCGCTGGGAGCATGAGCTTGCCGGTAACCCGAATCCCATCAAGCTGCTGAACCCGATTGCCAGCCAGATGAGCGTGATGCGTTCGTCGCTGCTGGGCTCGCTCCTGCAGGTGCTCAAATTCAATCTTGACCGCAAAGCGCCGCGCGTCAATGTCTTTGAGTTGGGGCGCGTGTTTTTGCGTGACGCACTGGCCCAGAACACCGACACCACCGTCGCCGGGTTCAATCAGCCCATGCGTGTGGCCGGTCTGGCCTATGGTCCGCGCAGTGCCTTGCATTGGGCGGCGGCAGACAAAGCGGTAGATTTTTTTGACATCAAAGGCGACGTTGAGGCCTTGTTGGGGCCGCTCCATGCCGAGTTTGTATCGGCACAGCACCCTGCCATGCACCCTGGACGCTGTGCGAGTATCCATGCCAACGGCGTGCAGGTCGGGTTTGTCGGTGAGCTACATCCCAAGTGGCGACAAGGCTACGAGTTGGTTCAAGCCCCCCTGTTGTTTGAACTTGAACTGGATGTTGTGTTGCAGCGCACAGTTCCTGTGTTCAAGGCTGTCAGTAAACTGCAACCCATCGAGCGTGACATTGCAGTGATCGTGCCTGACAGCACAACTCATGCCGCGCTTATGGCCGCCGTTTACGGCGCAGATGCCCAAGGTTTACTCAAAAATGTGACTCTGTTTGATATTTACCGGCCGCAATCAGCGGCGTCAGGTGCATCCAGCATGGCCGTTGGCGAGAAAAGTCTGGCTGTGCGTCTGGTGTTCTCTAGCGACATCGCTACACTGACCGATGAGGTTATTGAGCGCGTCATGCAGGCCGTGTTTGCTGACCTTCAGCTGAAGTTGCACGCACGCTTACGGACATGATGTGAATCTAGTGAGCGGGAAAAGCAGCAAATATCATGTCGAAACAGAGCAAAAACCTCGTGGATTCTCCCTCTCAAAGCTTGGAGATGCCAGCGCTGACAAAAGCCCATCTTGCCGAGCTTTTGTTTGAACACATTGGCCTGAACAAACGTGAATCAAAAGATATGGTTGATACGTTTTATGACCTGATTTCTGACGCTCTGGTAGAGGGTGCTGATGTCAAGATCTCTGGTTTTGGAAATTTTCAGATCAAAACAAAAGCCCCGCGTCCTGGCCGTAATCCCAGGACGGGTGAGGCCATTCCAATAAGGGCGCGCCGCGTGGTGACGTTTCACGCCAGTCACAAACTCAAAGACCAAATTCGGTTTCATGGCTCTACATCTTGAAGCGGTCTGAAGCGCATCGTCGGCCTCTGCAATTGTGTGCAGAGATCAAAGGGAGATACTGGGGAACACCAAGACACAAGAGGACAGGCTGAAGAGGTAACCTGGCGGTCAACATCAGGCTTTGTACTTATTCCATATCCATGTCAATACGATATGTTGTTGTCTCGCCTTGGCCGTTAAAGCACTGTCTGCGGCTTCGCGCCTCATCTCCTATTGATCTGAAAACGGAATTACCCATACTGTAAACCGTTGATTTACCAACGAAAAAAGCCGCTAACTATGTTGTTAGCGGCCTTTTTACTTGGTCGTGGTCGGTGTGAAAGGATTCGAACCTTCGACCCCTTGCACCCCATGCAAGTGCGCTACCAGGCTGCGCCACACACCGATCAGACACGAATTATAACTTGCTCGGCAATGTGTAGCGGCCAAGTAATTTCGGACAGTTTGATGGGCTCTTTTGATGTCGATTCCCGCTCGGAAGCGTTGGGTGACAAGTTGCCCGGTTTGGCGTGCAGCCTGACTGCGTTGTAAAAGCCAACAATGTAGTCAGCAATATCGTGGGTAGCTTCTGCGTAATGGACACAGTCCTTTTGCTGGACCCGCTCCACCTCCAGACTTAAGAAAAGGCGTTCCATTACCGCACTCGGCCATGGCAGTGTGCAGTCTGCGGCTGCCGTAGGCCCTGCGACTGGCTGCAAAGGCCGCTTCAAGGTGAACGCCCTGGGCGCATGCAGCTGGCTTTGTCTTTGGGGCTTCAACCGAGGCTCACTTCCCCAGCTTCAAAAAGTCATCCTCCCTGCCCAGCTCCAGCATTCCGGCATTGGAGTAAATCTGCAGCTTGCCCCGCGTATCCGTGATGTCCAGGTTGCGCATCGTCAACTGCCCAATGCGGTCCAGCGGGCTGAATGGCGCGTCTTCTACCTTCTCCATGCTCAGGCGTTCAGGCGCATACGTCAGGTTGGGGGACTCGGTGTTTAGTAGCGAATAGTCATTACCCCGACGCAGTTCCAGCGTCACGGTGCCGGTGATGGCGCTGGCCACCCAGCGCTGGGCAGCCTCGCGCAGCATGATGCACTGGGGGTCAAACCAGCGGCCCTGGTAGAGCAGGCGACCTAGCTTTTTGCCGTTCATGCGGTATTGCTCGATGGTGTCTTCGTTGTGGATGCCGGTGACCAGACGCTCGTAGGCGATGAACAGCAGCGCCAGGCCGGGGGCTTCGTAGATGCCGCGGCTCTTGGCTTCGATGATGCGGTTTTCGATCTGGTCGCTCATGCCCAGGCCGTGGCGGCCGCCGATCTCGTTGGCCTTGAGGATCAGTTCAACCAAGTCACTGTAGTGGATGCCGTTGAGCGCCACGGGGCGGCCTTCTTCAAAGGTCACGCTGACTTCTTCGGCCTTGACGACGCAGTCGTCTTTCCAGAACGGCACGCCCATGATGGGGTTGACGATTTTCATACCGGCGTTCAAGAACTCCAGGTCTTTGGCTTCGTGTGTGGCACCCAGCATGTTGCTGTCGGTGCTGTAGGCTTTCTCGGCGCTCATCTTGTAGCCAAAGCCGTTGGCGGTGATGAAGGCGCTCATCTCGGAGCGGCCACCCAGCTCGTCAATGAACTGCTGGTCCAGCCAGGGTTTGTAGATTTTGAGGCCGGGGTTGGTCAGCAGGCCGTAGCGGTAGAAGCGCTCGATGTCGTTGCCCTTGAAGGTGCTGCCATCGCCCCAGATGTTCACGTCATCCTGCTTCATCGCGCTGACCAGCATGGTGCCCGTCACAGCCCGGCCCAGCGGCGTGGTGTTGAAGTAGGTCACACCAGCAGTGGTGATGTGGAAGGCACCGGCCTGCAATGCGGCAAGACCTTCAGCAGCCAGTTGCGGGCGGCAATCGACCAATCTGGCCTTGACGGCGCCGTACTCCATGGCTTTGCGCGGAATCTCGTCGTAGTCCGCCTCGTCGGGCTGGCCCAGGTTGGCGGTGTACGCGTAGGGCAGGGCGCCCTTTTGCTTCATCCAGAGCAGCGCGGCGCTGGTGTCCAGGCCGCCAGAAAAAGCGATGCCGACCTTTTGACCAGCAGGGATGTTTTGCAGAATGGTGTTTGACATGAAATGTGCCTCTAGCGCTTGTGGGGGTTGCACAAGCAGCTATGAATTTAGGAGTTTTTGAGCGTACGGATTGGCTGCAGATCAACCAAAGTGGCAGATGTAGTGGTACGCCGTATGGCCTTCAGCCACGCGAATATCAAACTTTGCATGACCCGGTACGCTGAACTTTTCGCCTTTAGAGGACTTGACCCATACCTCGCTGCCATCGAGCTTGTACTCGCAGGCACCGGCTACGCATTCCATGATTTCGGGCGCGTCGGTGTTGAATGTCAAGGTGGCGGGCAAGATCACGCCAACGGACTTTTTGGTGCCGTCTGCAAAGGTGATGCCGTGGCTCACGCATTTGCCGTCAAAGTAAACGCTGGCTCGGGTTGTGACGCTGATGTTGTCGATTTTTTCGGTGGTCATGGGCGGGTGGGGTAGTCAGTCAATACGCGGT
>RDZZ01000019.1 GCA_004293655.1 Polaromonas sp.
TGCTATTGGCTGCAAAAAGACGCCTTGTAGCCCATCCCGACCCGACTGCCACAGCCTCGCCAGAGTTATGCAGAGGCTCCCTAGAGTTCGGGGCAGTCACCCCATTTTCAAGCGCCCAAACCGGGCGATGTTGCGCCAGATCAAACCAAACGATTGACCGTCAAGCGTTGCTGGCCTGAATTCCCCACTTGGCCAACGCAGCATCATCACTGACCCGCGCATCGACCCAGCGCGCGCCTTCAGGCGTTTGTTCCTTTTTCCAGAATGGGGCCTGGGTTTTGAGGTAGTCCATCAAAAACTCACAGGCCTTGAAGCTCTCTGCGCGATGGCTTGAGGTCACTGCCACCAGCACCACCTGGTCCAGCGGCTGGAGCAAGCCAATGCGATGCACCACACGTGCGCCAAAAATGTCAAACCGCTCCAATGCCTTGTCAATCATGGCTTCAATGGCTTTTTCAGTCATGCCGGGGTAGTGGAGCGCGCAGGGCTTCGATCTCAGTGGAGATATCGAAATCGGACGTTTGAATCAGGACACGAGGCATCATTGGAGTCATCAGTGCAGCAAGTCCAGCAGAGTCCGGGCCACCACCTTGGTAGCGCGGCGCAGGTCTTGCAGCACCAGATGCTCGTCCGAGCGCTTGGCGTTGCTTTCAAACACGGTGCGCGGGCCCGCGCCGTAAATGGCAGACGGGATGCCCGCTGCCCCAAACAGGCGCACATCGGTGTACAGCGGTGTGCCAGACGTGGGAATCGGCTCGCCAAACACCTGCTCGCCATGCTTTTGCAAGGCTTGCACCAGCTCGGCATTGCGTGCGTCGGGCTTCCAGGCGTTGGCCATCAGCAGGCGCTTGATCTCAATGGTGATACCTGGCACGGTGGCTGCAGCGTCAGCAATGACGCGGCGAATGGTGACTTCAACTTCAACCGGGTTCTCTTCGGGAATCATGCGGCGGTCCAGCTTGAGCACAACCTTGCCGGGCACCACGTTGGTGTTGGTACCGCCCTCAATCCGTCCAACATTCAGGTAAGGGTGCTCAATGCCGTCGAAGTTTGACGTGATGGCCTGGTACAACTGGTTTTGCTGGTACAGCGCATTGAGGATGGCGGTAGCCCCCTGCAGCGCGTCAATGCCGGTGTGGGGAATGGCGGCGTGCGCCATCTTGCCGTTGACGGTCACTTCCAGTTGCAGGCAGCCGTTATGGGCCGTGATGACCTGGTAAGCAAAACCCGCAGCAATCAAAAAGTCGGGCTGGATCAGCTTGTGGCGCAGCAACCAGCCGGGACCGAGTTCGCCGCCAAACTCTTCGTCGTAGGTGAACAGCAGCTCAATGCCGCCTTTTAAGGGCAAGCCCAGCGATTCAAGGGCGCGAACGGCAAAGGTGTAGCTGGCAAAGTCGGACTTGCTCACGGCTGATGCGCGGCCATAGAGCTTGCCATCGACGATTTCAGCGCCATACGGCTCGTGCGTCCAGCCGTCGCCGGGCGGCACCACATCGCCGTGAGCGTTCAGTGCAATGGTGCGGCCGTCGCCGTACTTGCGCCTGACCACCAAGTTGGTGATGGACGCCATGCCGTAATCTTTGACTTGGGCAGCAGGTACCGGATACTTTTCAGCCTCAAAACCGAAACTTGACAGCAGTTCTGCCGTGCGCTCGGCATGCGGCGCGTTGTTGCCCGGTGGTGTGTCAGTGGGCACGCGCACCAGTGCCTGCAGAAACTGCACTTCTTCGTCAAAGTGGGTGTCAATCCAGGTGTCCAGCGCTGTGTGGGTATTCATCTCTTTGTGGGTATGGGTATGGATGGCAGTGGTCATGGTTGTTCTGTAGCCAATTGGTCAAGCAGGTTCTGAAAGGCGCGTATGCACAGCTCGGTGTCGTCGTTGGTCACACTCTCCAGCGGGTTGTGGCTAACACCTGAATTCAAGCCGCGCTGGAACAGCATGGCTTGCGGCATGATTTCATGCAGCTTCATGGCATCGTGGCCAGCGCCGCTGGGCATGCGAAAAACGGGCAGCCCCAGGGCTTCGACGGCCCGCTCCCAGCGCTGTTGCCACTCGGGCGCGCTGGGTGCGGCGGCGGCACGCATGGTTTCTTCCAGCTTGTGGTGCAAGCCGCGACGCTCGCAGATGGCGTGCAGCTCATTTTTGACATCAGCAGCGCAAGCGTCGCGCACGTCATTGGTGGTGGCGCGGATGTCCAGGCTGAATTTGCAGCGGCCCGGCACCACATTGATGGAGCCATTGGGCACTTCCAGCATGCCAACGGTGGCGACCAGGTCTGGCACGCTCGCACCGCGCTTTTCCATATACAGCACCAGTTCTGCAGCAGCTGCAGCCGCGTCTCGCCGGCGGTTCATGGGGGTTGTGCCTGCATGGCAGGCCATGCCAATGATTTCACCCATGTAGCGCAAGCTGCCGTTGATGGACGTCACAATGCCCAGAGGCAGATCCATCTCATTGAGCACCGGGCCTTGTTCGATATGCACCTCGACAAAGCCGAGGTAATGTGCCGGGTCGCGCTGTACTTTGGCAATGTCATCAACAAGCAGTCCAGCATGAATCATGGCTTCACGCATGGTGATGCCATCAGCGTCTTGTTGCGCCAGCCAGTTCATGTTGAAGTGGCCGGTCAATGCGCCCGAGCCTAAAAACGTCGCTTTATAGCGCTGACCTTCTTCTTCTGAAAAGCCAACGACCTCGATACCAAACGGCAAACGGCGTTTCTGGCGGTGCAGCTCACGCACACAAGCCATGGGCACAAAGATACCCAGACGGCCGTCGTATTTGCCAGCATTGCGCACCGTGTCAAAGTGCGAGCCAGTCAGCAGGCGCCTGGCCTTGGGGTCGCTGCCGTGATAAATACCCACCACGTTGCCTACTGCGTCAATAAAGACTTCATCAAAGCCGCAGTCCTCGCGCATTCCGTCCGCCAGGCGCTGTGTGCAGGCACGGTGTGCATCGGTCAGGTAAGTCACTGTCAGCTCGCCGCGCTCAGCGTAGCCGGGGTCGCTGTACACACTCAGGCGCTCATGCCAGTCCCACACCAGGTTGCCCAGATCGGGCGAGTGGCCAAACTTGTCATTGAGCCGAATTTCGGCAATGCGGTTGATATTGCGCAAACACTCGGCGAGTTCAAAGTCGGGGTGGTTCTCCAGCCTGCGCGCAAACGTCGCGATGATCTCGGCCTTGGACAGACCCACGCCGCGTGGGCCACGAACTGCGAGGATGAAGGGGAAGCCGAACCTGGCGTTGTAGTTGGCGTTGAGTTGCTGGATGCGGGCGAACTCTTCGGGCGTGCAGTCGGTCAAGCCTGCTTTGCCTTGTTCGTGGGTTGACTCGGCTGTCAGCGTTTTGCTGACCATCGCTTTGCCAGCCAACTCGGGGTGGGCTCGAACCAGTGCCATCTGGCGTTCGCGTCCCGCGTCGCGCACCACTTGCACCAATGCCAGCTTGAGCTGGTCTAGGCTCTTGAATGGCCGCTTGGCCCAGGCCTGCTCCGCAATCCATGGGGAATGCTCGTAGGTGCCGTCCAGCAGCTGTGTGAATTGGGCTTGCGCGGCAGCGTTGACTTGTGTCAAGGTGATCATTTCGATGGCCAGGTAAAGGCTGTGTCAATGTTGAAAGGATGCGCTTGTTGCCAATGACGCGCAATGTCAATGCGCCGACACACCCAGACGCGGTCGTGTTGTTCAATGTGGTCTAAAAAGCGCTGCAGTGCGCGCATGCGTCCGGGACGGCCCAGAATGCGGCAGTGCAGGCCAATACTGAGCATGCAGGGCTGCTCGTTGCCCTCGGCATACAGCACATCAAAGCTGTCGCGCAGGTAGGTGAAGAAATCGTCGCCCTGCGAAAACCCTTGTGGCAGCGCAAAGCGCATGTCGTTGGTGTCCAGCGTGTAGGGCACCACCAGTTGCGGTGCGAATGTGCCATCGGTTTTTTCAACACGCAGCCAAAAGGGCAGGTCGTCGCCGTAGTAGTCGCTGTCGTACTCGAAGCCGCCAAAGTCTGCAACCAGGCGGCGCGTGCGTGGGCTGTCTCGCCCGGTGTACCAGCCTAGCGGGCGCTCGCCGGTGATGCGCTGGATGACCTCCATGCCGCGCGCCATGTGTTCGCGCTCCGTGGCTTCGTCGATGTTCTGGTAGCTGATCCAGCGCAAGCCGTGGCAGGCAATTTCATGGCCCAGTTCCTGAAAAGCGGCTGTCACCTCGGGGCTGCGCTCCAGCGCCATGGCAACGCCGAACACCGTCAAAGGCAGGCTGCGCTTTTCAAATTCGCGCAGCAATCGCCAAACGCCCACACGAGAGCCGTACTCGTAGATGCTCTCCATGCTCAAGTGGCGGTCAGCAAAAGCGGGAGGGTTGAACATCTCTGACAAAAACTGCTCACTGCCAGCATCGCCGTGCAACACCGAGTTCTCGCCGCCTTCTTCGTAGTTCAAGACAAACTGAACGGCAATACGCGCCTGGCCTGGCCATCTGGCGTGCGGTGGATAGCGGCCATGGCCTTTGAGGTCGCGTGGATAGTGGACGTGCAGAGGGCTCATCATGTGCGGGGGGTGGTTACACTTTTGAAACTTTTACTTGGGAGTTTTATTCTATGGGCCATTTAAGTACCCATGTGCTGGACACCATGCATGGCTGCCCGGCCAGCGGCATGAAAGTCTTGCTGCAATATCTGGACGGCGAACAGGTCAAGACTTTGAAGGCTGTCCTGCTCAACCGGGACGGGCGAAGCAGTGACGGCCCGCTGCTGGATGAGGCATCCATGACAGTGGGGCGCTACCGCTTGCTGTTCGAAGTGGGCAATTATTTTCGGGCGCGCGGCGTTGTATTGCCAGAGCCGGCCTTCATAGATGTCGTACCCGTTGACTTTGGCATCGCCGACGCACAGGGCCACTACCATGTGCCGCTGCTGGTCACCCCATGGACCTACTCGACCTACCGGGGGTCATGAAGGAGGGGATGATCAACCCATGACAGTACGGTGCCGCCGCCACCACCCATGGATTGGTGCCCAAGCAACGCGCGCCCAGCATGGAGTCCGCCATGGGTCCCATGTGGATGGCCGGGTCAACGCCTTGTGCCACAAATTTGATGTAGCGGTCGTCAACGCTCAGGTCTATCGTTTCAGGTCTGTCGTTGTTTCTGGGCGCCTGTGCATGTATTCAACCACCAGCGGCACAACAACATGCCGCCCGAATGCCACCGATGTGCCGATGCGCAGCGTGCCGCCTACCTTGCTCTGCAGCAAGGTAGCGAGGTTGTCCGCCTCATCGACTCCACGGGCAATTGGCTTGCACTTGTCGTACTGATTCCGTTTTCAGATCCATAGGAGATAAGGCGCGAAGCCGCAGACAGTGCTTCAGCACGGCAAGGCGAACAGTGCCTTGATATTCACAAAAAGTCGCGTCTGGCCAGTGATCTGAATAGCTATAAAAATGGCGAGGTTTGCACCACCACGCCAGCCTGAGCATCGCGGCCCACGCTTTCCTGATGGCTGAGCGACTCGCTACCGAAAAACCGATGGGCGGCAAAAAAAACCTCATCGAATGCCAAATGCCTGCCGTTGCCAGCTGCCACCTCCCCAGAGGAAGTTCTGCGCGCGCAGCGGCGTGTGAAAAACTCGATCACGACGCTACGCCATCGCCTTAATTTCCTGCTGTTGGCTGCAAAAGACACCTTGGCAGTCCTGTCTCAGGTCGACTGCCACGGCCTCGCCAGCGTTATGCCGAGGCTCCCTGGTTGACTGAGGCGAGCTGCTGGCAATTGCCTCAAGAATCCAGCGCCGCCCGAATCTGCACCAGAAAATCGTGCGCTACGCCTGCCACCTTGTCGCGCGGTGCGTTTTCAATCAATTGGATAATTTTGCTGCCTATCACCACAGCGTCGGCCACCTTACCCACTGCTTTGGCGGTTGCCGCATCGCGTATGCCAAAACCTACACCGACAGGGATGCTGACATGCTGGCGGATGCGGGGCAGCATGGCTTCAACAGCGCCTGTGTCGAGGTTGCCTGCACCGGTCACGCCTTTGAGTGACACGTAATACACATAACCGCTGGCCACACGCGATACCAGTGCCATACGGGCATCGGTGCTGGTGGGGGCCAGCAAAAAGATCAGGTCCATGTCGCGCGCGCGCAACTTCTGGGCAAAGTCCTCGCACTCTTCAGGCGGGTAATCGACGATCAGCAGGCCATCGACACCTGCTGCCGATGCGTTTTTAATGAAGCTGTCAGCGCCGTTTTTGATCTCGTAGCGCTCCACCGGGTTGGCGTAGCCCATCAGCACGACGGGGGTGGTTTTGTCCTGTGTTCTGAAAGCGCTCACCATGTCCAGCACCTTGGCCAGGCCAATGCCCAACGCCAGTGCTTTTTCACCAGCCTTTTGAATCACCGGGCCGTCGGCGCTCGGGTCTGAAAAGGGTATGCCAAGCTCAATCACGTCGGCCCCGGCACTGACCATGCCGTGCATCAGGTCTGGCGTGATGTCAGCATACGGAAAGCCGGCCATCACGTAGGGGATGAGGGCTGTCTTGTGCTGCGCCTTGAGTCGCGAGAAGGTGGTGTCAATCCGGCTCATTTGACAAACCCGATGACTTGGCTTTGCGCGTGCTCGCCGCCTTTGACCGACTGGCCTTTGCAGCTGGGGCGGCAGTAAAAGTCCGCATTGCTCAAATCAGCCACGGTGCCGATGTCCTTGTCGCCCCGGCCTGACATATTCACCAGAATGGACTGGTCAGCGCGCATGGTTTTTGCAAGCTTCATGGCGTAAGCCACAGCGTGTGCAGACTCAAGCGCAGGAATGATGCCTTCGGTGCGACAGGTGTAGTGAAAAGCGTCCAGCGCTTCCTTGTCTGTGATGCCAACATATTCAGCGCGGCCAATGTCTTTCAAGAATGCGTGCTCGGGGCCAACGCCGGGGTAGTCCAGTCCGGCGCTGATGCTGTGGGTTTCTGTCACCTGGCCGTCTTCGTCCTGCAGCACGTAGGTACGGTTGCCGTGCAACACGCCAGGCAGACCGCGTTGCAGTGATGCCGAGTGTTTGCCGCTGTCCATGCCTTCGCCTGCGGCTTCAACGCCGATCAATCGGGTGTTCTCATAAGCAATGTAGGGGTGAAAAATACCCATGGCGTTGCTGCCGCCACCTACGCAGGCCAGCACCGCATCGGGTTGCTTGCCGTCAGTCACGTTATGGGTAAGTGGCGCGAGCATGGCGGGCATCTGCGCAATGCATTCATTGCCGATCACGCTTTGAAA
>RDZZ01000038.1 GCA_004293655.1 Polaromonas sp.
CGAAGCCCTGCGCTTTTGGCTTCAGCTCGGCTTCATCAGCTTTGGCGGCCCGGCCGGGCAAATCGCCATCATGCATCGGGAGCTGGTTGAAAAGCGCCGCTGGGTGTCTGAAAAGCGCTTTCTGCATGCGCTCAATTTCTGCATGGTGCTGCCCGGCCCCGAGGCGCAGCAACTGGCCACCTACCTTGGCTGGCTGTTGCACAAAACGCGGGGCGGGGTGGCAGCAGGTGCGTTGTTCGTGTTGCCGTCGCTGGTGCTGTTGATTGCGCTGAGCTGGGTGTACATGGCGTTTGGCCAGCAGAGCGTGGTGGCGGGCATTTTCTACGGCATCAAGCCTGCCGTGGCGGCGATCGTGCTGCACGCGCTGCACCGCATTGCCAGTAAATCATTGGGCAACCCGCTGGCCATGCCGGTGCCATGGGCGATAGCAGCTATGAGTTTCATAGCTGTCTGGGCGCTGAAGTTGCCGTTTCCGCTGGTGGTGCTCAGTGCCCTGTTGCTGGGGGCGGTGCTGGCGCGGGTTGCGCCTGCCAGCTTGACGCGGGGCGGTGGTCATGCTTGCAGAGATGGCGGTCTGCATCGGTCGGCGTTAATTGACGACGACACACCTACGCCACCGCACGCCACCTTCAAAACCTCACGGCTGGTGCGGGTGCTGGCCGTCGGTGCGGTGCTGTGGCTGCTGCCCATGGCGGCGCTGCTGGCCAGCTTTGGCTGGACGGGCACGCTCACGCAGATCGGCTGGTTTTTCACCAAGGCGGCGCTGCTGACTTTTGGCGGTGCTTACGCGGTGCTGCCGTATGTGAACCAGGCAGCCGTTGAGCACTACCAGTGGCTGACCACGGCGCAGATGATGGACGGTCTGGCGCTGGGCGAAACCACGCCCGGCCCGCTCATCATCATCACCGCGTTTGTCGGTTTTGTTGCCGGTTGGGGCCAGCAGGTGCTGGGGCCTGATGCGGTTTTCATGGGCGCTGCGCTGGCCGCCTGTGTGGCCACGTGGTTCACGTTTTTACCCTCGTTTATTTTCATTCTGGCGGGTGGGCCTTACGTGGAGTCCACACGCGGCAACCTCAAATTCACCGCACCGCTGGCTGCCGTGACGGCTGCCGTGGTTGGTGTGATTGCCAATCTTGCTCTGTTTTTCATAGCTGCTGTGGCAAACAGGCAAAGCGCTGGCGGCCATTTTGATGCCCAACTAGACTGGGTCGCCCTGGCGCTGGTGGCTGCTGCAACGTTTGCGCTGTGGCGACTCAAATGGGGCGTGATACCGGTGATTGCCGCGTCGGCCGCCACCGGGCTTGCA
>RDZZ01000039.1 GCA_004293655.1 Polaromonas sp.
CTGGTGGCCAGCATCAAGGTGCAGGCCCCGCGCTGCCAGATTGAAATTCACCCGCTGTCGGCTGAAGTGGACTACCGCACCCAGCTGGCCCAGGGCCAGGTGGACATCGTGGTTGGCAACTGGGCCGCACCGCCCGATGACCTGCACATGGGCCGCCTGTTTGGTGACGAGGTGGTCTGCATGGTGGCCAAAGACCACCCGGCGGTGCGGCGCAGCTGGAGTGCTGCCAGCCTGGCCACCTGGCTGGAGTCCGAACACATCGCCCCCACACCGACCCACCCCGGTGCCAAAGGCGTGATTGACGAGCATCTGGACACGCTGGGGCTGCAGCGCAACATCACCGTGCGTTGCCCGCACTTTGGCCTGATGCCGGCGATGGTGGCATCAAGTTTGCTGGTGATGACCACCGGCAGGCAGTATTGCGAGCGTTTTGCTGACATGTTGCCCTTGACCATTTTGCCCAGCCCCGTGGTGTTTCCCCGCATGATGTACTACCAGCTCTGGCACGAACGCACACACGCCTCCAACTCGGCAAAATGGCTGCGTGAACGTGTCAAGTCAGTGGCTACAATGCTACGAAAAAAATAGCAACATATGCCCGTAGATAATGCCGTAGAGGCTTAAAAATCTCATGATAATTGGTAACCCCACCCCCCCCAGCACCGCGCTGCCCCGGCTGCAGCTGCGCGGCATCACCAAAGCCTACCCCGGCGTGGTCGCCAACAGCGACGTGTCACTGACCGTGCAGCCCGGGGAGATTCATGCCGTGCTGGGTGAAAACGGCGCAGGCAAATCAACGCTGATGAAAATCATCTACGGCGCAGTCAAGCCCGATGCAGGCAGCATGGCCATTGACGGGCAAACCGTGGCGGTGCGCAACCCGCACGAGGCGCGGGCACTCGGCATCAGCATGGTGTTTCAGCACTTCAGTTTGTTTGACACGCTCACGGTGGCTGAAAACGTCTGGCTGGGTTTGGGTAAAACCGAAAACCTCGCCAGCGTGTCCAGGCGTGTCGCCGACACCGCCCAGGCGTATGGTCTGGACATTGACCCGGCGCGGCCCGTGCATTCCCTGAGCGTGGGGCAGATGCAGCGCGTCGAGATCATTCGTGCGCTGCTGACCCATCCCAAAATCCTGATTCTTGACGAGCCAACGTCGGTGCTGACCCCGCAAGCCGTTGACAAGTTGTTTGTGGTGTTGCGCCAACTGGCCGCCCAGGGCTGCAGCATTTTGTACATCAGCCACAAGCTGCATGAAATCCGCTCGCTGTGTACTGCATGTACCGTGCTGCGTGGCGGCAAG
>RDZZ01000040.1 GCA_004293655.1 Polaromonas sp.
TCTGCCGGGCGCTGGCGGGCGAGCAGAAAATCAGCGTAAGCACCCAGCAGGAACTGGTCAGTCACGCCTTGCTTGAGGGCGTTTTTGAAATAATTTTCAGCCACGTCAAAGCGTTGCAGCCGCCAGGCCATTTCAGCCAGCCGGGTGTTTTGCCACAGCAGCAGTTCGGCGGATGCTTGCGGGCTGGCTTTGACGGCAGCAGCCAGTTTTTCAAAAGCGGGCTGCAACTGCCCAGTGGCAGCTTCGACGTAAGCACTGCAGCCTGTGCCCAGCAAAGGCTCGGCCAGCGGCACGACGCGGGTGCATTCGGCTGCGGCTTCAGCGTACCTGGCCTGCACCATGAAAATGGCCGTGCGCCACAGCAGCGGCTCAGGTGAGGTGGGGTCGAGCGCGGCGGCTTTGCTCAGGCTGGCCAGCGCGGGTTCAAACTGATGGCTAAATTGCTGAATCAGCCCCAGAGCCATGTCGTAGTTGGCAGGGGCTGCAGCCATCTTGGCCAGGGGTGCCAGAGCAGCCGATGCGTAGCCCACGTAGCGCGGGTCGCCCTGTGCCATGGCCATGTCAAAGTAGCGTCTGGCGATTTCAATGCGCAGTGGGGCATCGTCCGGGCGGGCTGCAAGCTGTTTGCGCAGTGACTCCACGCGGCGGGTGGCGGGGTCACTGGCCCTGCCGGGCAGGCGTTCGACGATCACGCTGTCGTTTTCAGGCGTGTAAGGCGCTGCGTGGGCTACCGCGCCAGTGAAGCCGATGAGGCCCGCTGAGCCCGTCAGGGTCAGAAGTGTTGTGAATAAAGGCTTGAGCATCATGTTGGACAGGCGTTGCAAGCTGGCTTGGGATAAGAAAATGACAATAGATGGAAAGTGTATCGGCTGACAGGTTGATTTGATCTTGAACGATAACGATCTGGTGGCTACAAGCCTTCATGCGTCAGAACTTAAAATAGTGTCATGACCCAAACCCTGACCTTGAAAATCGCTGTAATGGGCGCGGGCGCCGTGGGTTGCTACTACGGTGCGATGCTGGCCAGGGCCGGACACGATGTGGTGCTGATTGCCAGAGCCCCCCACGTCGAGGCGATTGCCGAGCGCGGACTGCGGCTGCAAACGGCGGTTTTTGACGTGCATGTTCCGCTAATCGCCAGTGTGCAAGCCAGCGCGGTGCAAGGCGCAGATGTGGTGCTGTTTTGTGTTAAATCCACCGATACAGAGTCCGCTGGGGCTTTGATACAGCCTTTTCTCAAGGCGGATGCTCTGGTGCTGTGCCTGCAAAACGGCGTTGACAACGC
>RDZZ01000051.1 GCA_004293655.1 Polaromonas sp.
TCTTACTGCGACGGTTGCTGGAAAACGCGCTGATTTTTTCGGCGAACACTTGCGATGAATTGTCTTTACTTGAACTTTACAGGTCTTGTCTGTTTTGGAAACTGATCTCCTTCCATATTCAAGCTGTTTGTGTATTGCTGCGCAGGCAGTGCTAGTTCTTGCACCTCACCCCGACGACGAAGTGTTTGGATGCGGGGGTGCGATTGCCAGTCATATTAAGGCAAAGCAGTCTGTCTGCGTGGTGATCCTCACAGATGGTGGGCTTTTTGGTGACACCACGGTGCGCAAGCTTGAAAGTCAAGCTGCAGCGGCTGTTTTGGGTTACGGCTTGCCTGAGTTTTGGGCTTTCCCAGACAGGGGGCTGGTTTATTCTGAGTCGCTGGTTCGGCGACTGGTCAACAAAATAGCAGCAACTGGAAGTGACCTGGTGTACGCTCCGTCTCCTTGGGAGGCTCACCCTGATCACCGCCAGACGACACTGGTTGCAATTGAGGCTGTTCGCCGGGCTGGCCAAACTGTGCGGCTGGCGTTTTATGAAGTTGGTGCGCCGTTGCGTCCGAATGTGCTGCTGGACATCACTTTGCAGGTTGAGGTCAAAGATAAAGCCATGCGCTGCTTTACTTCGCAACTGGTGCATCAGGACTACGTGCAGCACATTCAAGCGCTTAACCGCTACCGAACTTACACGTTACCTCGAACAGTGGCTGCAGCTGAAGCATATTGGGTGTTAAGTGCCCTGGATCTTGTACATATACAGCCTGGCGGGTTATGGCTGCCGATTTCTCCAGGTATCACGGCGGAGTTAGCTGACATGTCGAACTTGCCGCAACAGTGGCCCCTAGTGTCAATTTTGATTCGCAGCCTTGACCGGCCTTATCTGGTTCAGGCACTGGACTCGATAGCGCTCCAAAATTACCCGGCCATTGAGGTGGTAGTAGTGGCAGCTGTGTCTGACCACGAGAATCTGCCTGTGACGTGTGGGGCCTTTCCGTTGCGACTGCTTGCAACCGATTCGGCATTGGCCCGTAGCAAAGCCGCCAATGTGGCCATGGCAGCGGCCAAGGGTGAGCTTTTGCTGTTACTAGACGATGATGACTGGCTGATGCCTGGACACATTGCGCGTTTGGTACGGGTGTTGCAGCGTCAGCCGAATGTATGGGCTGCATATACTGGTGTGGCGCTGGTTGACGCACAGGGCGCGACAATAGGGCAGGCGATTGATTTGCCATTTGACCAAGTAAGGCAATTAGCCGGTAACCTTACGCCGATTCATGCGGTGATGTTTCGGACGACAGTGCAAGCGCAGGGCTGTCGCTTCGATGAAACCCTGGACTTGTACGAGGACTGGGATTTTTGGCTTCAGCTGAGCAAACTAGCACCCATGGTGCATCTACCAGGTACCAGTGCGGTCTACAGGATTCATGAGAGTTCGGGCGTGCATGCGCTGGACGGAGCAGCCAGCACGGCTGCGTTGGCAATACAGCAAAAATGGGCAGGTGAATGGACAGCCCAACAATTTGGCCAGATCATGGGCCGTGTGTGGTCTTATCCTGAGCTGTCAGCCAACCTGAATGACAGCCGTCGTGCCGTCGAAGACAGTCAACGCAGTCTGCTGGACAGCCAACGCAACTTATCCGACAGCCAACGCAACTTGTCCGACAGCCAACGCAACTTGTCAGACAGCCAACGCAACTTGTCAGACAGCCAACGCAGCCTGGCGGACGCGTTGCATGGCCTGGCGGATGCGCGGCACAGCTTGTCAGACACGCAGCAATGCTTAGCAGATGTTAGGCGGCAGGTTGCACTTTTGAATCAAGACCTCATGGCGCGGGATACCCTGGTTGCGCAGCACGACTTGACCATCGCAGCGCAACAGACGCACGTTGATGCCGCTCAGGCGCAGGCCAAAGAGTTGGCCTCGCAACTGGCGCATCAGCAGCAGGATAATGCGGCTCTGCGCCAGCAGATGCAGGAAATAGCGCAGAATTTGGCGCAAGAGATTGCCCGGCTTGAACGTGATCGGGCAACACTGCTTAACAGCCGCAGCTGGCGAATCACGAGGCCACTGCGCTGGGCTGGCAGCCTGACACGCAAAGTCGGGAAGATATGAAGTCTCCAGCTGCATGTGTGGCCCCATCCAAACACTATAGTGAAGTTACGGAGACTCCCTTGATCAAACTGTTTTTGAAAGCTTATTCTTTTTGGCGCCGTCATGGCTCGCGGGCCGCAATCAAGCGGATTCGCGCCGAGCTCAGCCCAAAGCCTGTGCATACACCTGCGGCATATTCAGCGCCACCGACGCTGTCTCTGTCTGCCAACCCAAGGAGGAGTGCAGCGCAGCTAACGCAGGCGCGTTTTGAGTCGCTGACCCCGTTATCTCTTTATACGTTACCTCCCTCGCCACACAAACGTATCACGATTATCACGGATAGTATTGGGCGAAGCAGTCTGTTTGGAGGTGTAGGCACAGCATTGATCTTTGCAACTTTGCTGGCCAACAGGCTGGGAGCAGATCTACGTCTGATCACGCGCACTGAGCGCCCGCAGCAGGACAATGTGGACCACATTCTTTCGGTGTATGGGCTAGCTCTCAAGGGGGAAATACAGTTCAAATTTTTGTCGGCCCATGAGCGCAATCAAAGCACCGACTTCACGGATTCGGAGCTTTTTATCACCACATCATGGTGGACAACTGCAGCTACGCTTGGCAGCGTGCCTGCCAGCTCTATTCTTTACCTGTTGCAAGAAGACGAGCGGATGTTCTATCCTTACGGAGACGACCGCCTGCGGTGCGAAGAGATATTGAGCCGTCGCGACATCCGTTTTTTAATCAATACAAAGCTTTTATTTGACCACTTGGTTACAGACGGGTTGTCCAATATTGCCACGCAGGGGACGTGGTTTGAGCCAGCTTTTCCGACACGTGTATTCCATCCCAGCAGGCTTGAGAAAGAGCGTGGTGCCAGACGCAAATTCATTTTCTATGCCCGACCGAACAATCTCCGTAACCTGTTTTATCTTGGCCTTGAGGTCATTGAAGCGGCGATCGCCCAACAAGTGCTTGATTTGAAAGTGTGGGAGATTATTTTTGTCGGAAAGGATATTCCAGATATTGTGTTTGGCAATGGTCATGCTCCAACGAAGCGTGAAAACCTAAGCTGGTCGGAGTATGCTGATCTTGCAGGTACGATAGATCTTGGCCTGAGTCTTATGTATACGCCTCACCCAAGTTATCCACCGCTAGACTTAGTTGCAAGTGGTTCGGTTGTAGTGACCAACCAATTTGGTATCAAGCAGGATCTTCTTCGGTATTCAACAAACCTTATCTGTGCCAAGGCTGAACGAGGGGCACTGTTAGAGGCTTTGCGGGAAGGGGTTGTGTTGGCTATGAATCAACCATTACGTCAAGCCAATTTTGAGAGTAACGGCCTTTGCACTGACTGGAACGTGTCGTTTTCGGAAACCCTTGACCGTATTGGTGGGAAAAGCTGATGTATTCAACCAAAATCGCAGCTGTGCCATACGCAGACCCATGGAACCTGCCACTGGCGCAGCGCTTCAACATGCTGCTGGGCGGAAAGCGGCGGGTAGCGTATTTTTACGAGAGTGCCAACAACAGTACTTTTCGCTACCGGGCCTACAACATGGTGCAAGTACTCAATAAAGAAAACGGCGAACAATGCAGCGTTGAATGCAGTGGGAGCTACTTTTTTGAGGAGGACTTTCATTACATCGACGAAATAGCGGATGCTGCAGATGTACTGGTGGTGTGCCGATCTGGCTATAACCAGAAGATAAATCAGCTGATCTCCAAATTTAAAATCAGGCGTAAGACGGTTTATTTCGATATTGATGATTTCGTCTTTGACACTGCCTACACCCATCTGGTGACTAATACCTTGGGTCTTGACCAAAATGATCCACGGGTTTGGGAGGACTGGTTTGCCATGATGAGCCGTATGGGCCAAACCTTGAAAATGTGTGATGGTGCCATCACCACCAATAAATATTTGGCAGAAAGAATATCGGCTTTTTCCGGTTTGCCCGTCAAAGTTGTACCTAACTTTATGAACGAAGAGCAGCTTGCGCTCTCTGCCAGGGTGTTTGAAGAAAAACGCAACAATGGCTTTTCGGGCGATGGCTCCATATGCGTTGGTTACTTTAGCGGCTCGCCTTCACATAATCTAGACTATGCTATTGTAGAGACTGCACTAGCTCAAGTGCTTGAACGCGATGCACGCGTCAAGCTGATGGTAGTGGGCTATATTGAGCCAGGCCCTTATCTGGCGCGATTCAGTGACCGAGTAATACGTCAGCCATTTTATGATTACATCAATTTGCAGGGCTTGATAGGGCAGGTGGACTTTAATCTGATGCCTTTACAAAACAATATGTTTACAAATTGCAAGTCAGAATTAAAGTACTTTGAGGCAGCCGTGGTTGGCACTCTGAGCATTGCATCCCCATCGTACAACTATGCAGCGGTTATTCGCGACGGTGAGAATGGCTACATTGCACGCGCTCACCAATGGGTATCGGTCATGGAACGTGCGATTGCAGATCTAAACGGCTATGCGGGGATGGCTGAAGTCGCATGCGCCGACGCGCTCTCGAAATATGCTCACTACAACCAGCGTGAGAAGATTTTAGATGCACTAGGTTTTACCTGATTTGGTGTACGCCTGAGCAATCTATTGAAAGTACGATCAGTCTGGTGTTTGGGCAGGCCCGAGGCGCTTTTTAAAGCCGTGCTTTATGCCAAGCAGCATGGCTTTTAAATGCGCAATGCGTGGTCGGCCAACAAATGTGAAAAAGACCAGCTTTTTAGACAATTGCAGTGCGTCTGACAGCTTCCACATCAGCGGAATATATGGCAGCGTCTGCAGATGTACGCCGTTGCGGAACAAATAGTAATGACGCAAAGGGCTATGCCAAGCCACCTGCCGTACGCCCCAATGTTTGATGTCGTCGCCAATTGAATGTTTCAACGATGCACCACCTACACCGTAAAGATGCCAGCCCTTGCTGCGCATGCGCAGGCTCCATTCAATGTCAACATAGTCGATGAACAAGGAGTCAAGGAAAGGCCCAGTTGATAGCCAAGCTTGCAGGGGCATCAGACACCCTGACGTGATGAGGTGATCGACTTCGAGCGCCTGACCATCTTGCGGTAGTATCCTGCGCCTCCTCCCAACAATAGGCGCAATAAAGGGGGCAATACCCCCTGAACGGCGGTCAATCTGCTGCGGCCCGACGGCACCTACTTTGTGACCAGCCTCCATTTGCAGAATATAAGCACTCAACAGGCGTGAGACCATGTCGGGTGCAGGTTCGCTATCCTGATCGAAGGTGATAACGAATCCGGCATCTTGCGCCCTCGCCCAGTTAAATCCGGCATTGAGTGCAGCAGCAACGCCAACGTTTGAATTCAGATGCTGGACTGAAAACCCGACATGCTGAAGATACGCATCAGACAAGGAAAGACTGTTTGAGTTGTTGACGATAATACCGCCGGATACCTGTGGTGCGAGTGCAAGAAGCAGCTGTGACAACAATACCTCGTCAGGCTCATAGGTTACTATGACAGCGAAGATGGTGACGGAGCCACTTTGGTTCATGACTAAAAGCGGATGAGGGTTATCGTCGGTCGCTGTTAGTGAGTGCAATATAGATTGGCACAAAGAATAGACCAAGGGCTGAGGTTTAAAGCCGCACAGCAATACCACGTGCTGCCATGAACTGCTTGGCTTGCTGCACGGTATATTCACCGTAGTGAAAAATACTGGCTGCCAGCACCGCGTCGGCACCGCCGGTTTGTATGCCGTCAGCGAGATGCGCCAGGTTGCCGACACCGCCTGATGCGATGACAGGTACATCAATGGCGTTGCTGACCGCACGGGTCAGGGCCAGGTCGAACCCTGACTTGGTGCCATCACGGTCCATGCTGGTGAGCAAAATCTCGCCAGCGCCGCGCCGTGCCATTTCTGTGGCCCAGGCCACAGCGTCCAGCCCGGTGTTCTTGCGGCCACCATGACTGTACACATCCCAGCCGGGGCCTCGGGTCTGGGCTTCTTCTTCGCTTCGGCGCTTGGCGTCTATGGCCACCACAATGCACTGCGCGCCGTACCGGGCAGAAGCCTCTTCAATGACTTGCGGGTTGGCGATGGCGGCTGAATTAAAACTGGTTTTGTCTGCGCCTGCATTGAGCAGCCGGCGCACGTCATCGACCGTACGAACACCACCACCTACCGTGAGGGGAATGAACACCTGGGAGGCAACGGCTTCGATGATGTGCAAAATCAGGTCACGCCCGTCACTGGTGGCTGTGATGTCGAGAAACGTCAACTCGTCAGCACCCTGGTCGTTGTAGCGGGCCGCAATTTCAACCGGGTCACCTGCGTCGCGCAGCTGGGTGAAGTTCACACCTTTGACGACCCGACCGCCCGTGACGTCAAGGCACGGAATGATTCGTTTACAGAGCAACTGTTATCCGTTCAGCTCGTCAGCTCTGGCCTGAGCGGCTTCAAAATCGAGATCACCGCTGTAGATGGAGCGCCCGCAGATCACGCCTTCAACGCCTTCGTCCTCCACCGCACACAGGGCCTCAATGTCTGCCATGCGGGACAAACCGCCCGATGCAATCACAGGAATCGTCAAAGCCCGTGCCAGTTTGACGGTAGCGTCCATATTGATGCCACTGAGCATGCCGTCGCGGCCAATGTCTGTGTAGATGACCGACTCCACACCGTAGTCCTGGAACTTTTTAGCCAGATCAGTCACTTCATGGCCGGTCAGCTTGCTCCAGCCATCAGTGGCAACCTTGCCGTCTTTGGCATCCAGACCCACAATGATGTGACCACCAAAGGCCGTGCAGGCATCTTGCAGAAACCCCGGGTTTTTCACAGCAGCGGTGCCAATGATGACGTAGCGCAGGCCGGCATCAAGGTAGCGCTCGATCGTGTCAAGGTCACGGATGCCGCCGCCGAGCTGCACATCGACTTCGCTGCCGACTTCCAGCAGTATTTTTCGGATGGCAGACTCGTTCTTGGGTTTGCCGGCGAAAGCACCGTTCAGGTCCACAAGGTGCAGACGGCGGGCCCCCTTGTCCACCCAACTGCGTGCCATGGCCGCTGGGTCGTCACTGAAAATGGTAGATTGATCCATGTCGCCTTGTTTGAGGCGAACGCAGTGACCGTCTTTCAGGTCAATCGCGGGGATGAGTAGCATGTTGCGGTTAAAAACAGAAAAATGAGCTGAAAGGTGAACTGGAAAACAGGGCGGACAACATCGACCAGAAAAAGTAGCAGCTCGCCACGAGGCCCTTGTACGACACTCTTATGCGACATCTTTGTGCGAGATCTGCAAAACGGATCAGGGATTCCAATGCAGAAAATTGCGGTAGAGCGCTAACCCTTGGTCGGCACTTTTTTCAGGGTGAAACTGTGTTGCAAAAATATTATCACGCGCAATGGCCGCCGTGAAGCTTGCACCGTAGCTTGTCTGGCCTACAGTGTGGCGCGCATCAGACGGACAGGCATAAAAACTGTGCACAAAGTAGAAGTAAGCGCCGTCCGGTACGCCATTCCACAGTGCGTGGGGCTTGGCGTGCGGGCCGCCAAAAGCACTTTGATGGACCTGGTTCCAGCCCATTTGCGGCACCTTGTAGCGGCTGCCGTCGGACTGGGTTTGACCTGTCAGGTCAAATTTGATGACTTCGCCGGGAATCAGGTTCAACCCGCGTGTACCTTGGCCGGCGTCACCCCGTTGGCCTTCCTGGCTGTGGGTCAGCAACATCTGCATGCCTACGCATACGCCAAACAGCGGTTTGTGAGCCGCAGCATGCAGCACCGATTCCAGCATGCCGGACTCGGTCAGCTCGCGCATGCAGTCTGCGATCGCACCTTGGCCGGGCAGCACAATACGGTCAGCATGCATGATGTCTTCAGCGCATGAGGTGACCCGTACCTCGAAGTCACTGTCTTGGGCCACATGCCGTACAGCCTGCGAGACTGAGCGCAGATTGCCCATACCATAATCGACAACTGCGATTGTTTTAAATTTTGGCATCTGGCGCAAACAAAGCGGGTTCTGGAGTTTTGATTTTTGCATCCGCAAGTGGCGGGATGAATGGATGAGTGAGTGGTCAAGGCGATAAAAACACCGAAATCACACAACAATACCTATAACAATGCATAGGATTATCGGACGACTTTGCCGTCCGGCGTGATCGTCACCAAATCAATGGCGCGAACAGATTCGTATTTTTTAGGTTTTAAATTGACCCGAAAACCGCCCGTGTCGTAGTCAGTCATGGATTCAAACGCTTTTTGCAGCCCGGCCCGGTCAGGCTTGCCACTGCCGGCGGTGCTGCGACGCACACCTTCCGCAAAAGCGCGTGCTGCAACATAGCCCTCGACGCTTTCATAGCTGGGGGTTTGCTCGGTCTGGTTCAAAATATCTAGGTACTCTTTGATCAGTGGCGTGCCCAGGCTGCGCGGCGATGGCACCACTTGGGAGATGACAATGCCTCCGATTTCCTTGCCCAAAGCGGTGAAGAGCGGATCAATGCCTGTGACCGAAAAATTCAAAAATTGACCGCCGTACCCGGCCTGGCGCATTTTTCGAATGAAAGCGGCTGACGAGTTAAATAAACTGACCTGAATGATGGCCTGCGGTTGGGCTTTGATCAATGCGGCCACAGCAGCTTCGACTTTGTTGCTGTTGACAGGCGACAACGCGCTGGCAACGATGGGTGGACGCTTGAGGTCGAGCAATGCCTGGCTGACGGCGGCAATACCACCACGTCCCATGGCATCGTCTTCGGCAAAGACAGCGATGCGATCCTGATTGAGCGTGGCGCAGTGCCGGGCTATCTTGTAGGCCTCGTCAGCCAATGCAGGCCGCACGTGAAAAACATTGGCCAGCGATGGCTCGTACAAAGCATCAGATGCTGCAAAAGGTGCAAAAAACAGCGTGTTGGAGGCCTTGGTAGCTGCAAATGCAGCGTCACAGCTGGCAGTTCCCGCAAAGCCGAACAAGGCGTCCACTCCCTCATCAATGAGTTGTTTGGCGTTCGCTGCAGCTTTGACAGCGTTGTAGCCGTCGTCAAGCGTTTTGACTTCGATTTTGTAGCCACCTGCACCATTTTTCGAGTTGACAGCGTCAAAGTACAGTTTGGCCCCGCTGAAGTAGGCCAGACCGATCTGGTCAGCGGCACCACTGAGGGGCACAGACTGACCCAACACCAGCTTGCGAACGCTTTTACTGGCTTGAGCCAGCGCGAGCGGGCTGAACGCCGTTGTACTGGCAGATAGCGCACCCACCATGAATGTTCTGCGATTGGGACTCATATGACACCTTTTCAAAACAAAAATAGCAAAGCATTTTTAATGCCTAGCAGCCTGTCGAACTCAAGAATCGTCAGCTGCAAATCGACCGCAGCGGTTTATTTTTCGCCGTTTTCTTACCCAATATCTCAATATTAGGGTACGAAACTGTCAGGCACTGTCCTCGCAGGGTTCGATTTTCACTTCAAACTACCCAAGTCCGGCGGGCTGCAGGCAGCCCTTCACATCCCTGTTTTTTTAACAACTTGTTGCAATACAGCAAGCGTAAGTCATGCAGCGTGTAAAAGCTATGCCGGGCAATGCCCAATCGTCATAACGCGATGCGGCGGCTGCTGCTGTCACGTTCTTGTCGCAATCGACAGGGCTGTCAGGCAAACGTGGTGCAGCCTTTGGGGCACTGGTGTTCTGTGGTTGCAAGCAGTGACCTCGCAAAGCGCAGGGGTCACAAGCATCGGGCAGGGGCGTCATGATCAATAGAAAAGGCATCTACCGCAATGTTTACCAAGGTATTTAGCTATTAATTAAATAGCAAAACGGTTCTACAGGATATGAGTATCTGATGGCTGTATTTACAACGTATCAGGCGCAGCAAGCGTCAATGACCTCACGCACCAGCGCGTCGGGTGCAGCGCGCACCACCGCACGGCCGGGGCCGTCAATCAGCACGAAACGGATTTCCCCGGCCTCGGATTTTTTATCCACGCGCATCAGTTCAAGGTAGCGTCCGGCGTTGTCCTGTGCTGACAGTATGGGTGCCTTGACAGGCAAGCCTGCCCGCGCCACCAGCTGGCGCAGGCGTTCAACAAACGATTTTTCAACCAGTCCCAGGCGTTGCGACAAATGCGCGGCCATGACCATGCCGCAGCCCACGCCTTCGCCGTGCAACCATTGCCCATAGCCCAGACCGGACTCTATGGCGTGACCAAAGGTATGGCCAAAATTCAAAATGGCCCGGATACCCGTCTCGCGCTCATCTTGCCCTACTACCCAAGCCTTGATCTCGCAACTGCGCTGGATGGCATGGGCCAGTGCTGCAGGTTCGCGAGCCAGCAGCACATCCAGACTGGTTTCAATCCAGTCCAGAAAGTTCATGTCGGCAATGGGGCCGTATTTGATGATTTCAGCCAGACCCGCGCTCAGCTCTCGTGTCGGCAAAGTTTGAAGCACATCCAGGTCGCAAATGACCAGTTGTGGCTGGTAAAAAGCGCCAATCATGTTTTTTCCCAGTGGGTGGTTGATCGCTGTTTTACCGCCCACAGAAGAGTCAACCTGCGCCAACAAAGTAGTGGGTACCTGCACAAACGGCACACCACGCATGTAGCTTGCCGCCGCGAAACCCGTCATATCCCCCACCACGCCACCACCCAGGGCAAAAAGTACCGTTTTACGGTCGCAGCCATGACTGAGCAAGGCGTCAAAAATCAACTGAAGCGTTGGCCAGTCTTTGTAGGTTTCCCCATCAGGCAAGGTCGTTAACAGCACGTTGCTGTAACGCGCCTGCAGCGCTTCCTGGAGCTGCGCTGCGTACAAGGGGGCTACTTTGGTGTTGGAGACAATCAGCGCGGTGTTTGCAGGTGGCAACTGCTGGTAAGTGGACACATTGCCCAGCAGTCCAGCACCAATAGAGATGGAATAACTGCGTTCGGCGAGATGAATCTGGACCTGTACAGGCTCGAGAGGAGAAGAGGTTTGCATAGCTAGCAAGTGTAGGAGCACAGAAAGACCTGGTACAGACCCATTGCTTTGAAAGAAGAGACAGAAAACAGAAAGCAGGCGCCAATCAGGCGGGAGGTACAACGCCGGCCAGCTCAAGCTGCATCTGAATCATGTTGACCAGTGTGGCCACAGATGGGCGCCCCGTCTCAACAGTGAAGTGGGCGGTTTCGCGGTACAGGGGATCACGCTGTGCATATAAGTCTCGCAGGCGACTCAGTGGGTCTGCCACCTGCAACAAAGGCCGCTGCACGTCGTGTCGAAGACGCCTAAACAGCTCTTCCGGTGAAGACCTCAGATAGACCACATGGGTTCGCGTGCGAAGGTATTGTCGATTGTCAAGGCGCAGGACAGCACCACCGCCTGTTGACAGCACGCACATGGGGTGCTGTGTGAGCTGGTCAATGACGGATTCTTCAACATCCCTGAAGGCGGCCTCGCCTTCAAACTCGAAGTACTCCCGGATGGAGCAACCCAGTTGCTGCTCTATGACGTGATCTGAGTCAAATACAGGCACATCGAAGCGCCGGGCGAGTTGGCGTCCGACAGTTGATTTGCCGGAGCCGGGAAGGCCCACCAGAGAAATTTGCACAGCGTTCGCAGCTGCAGACTATGGCAGTCTGAAGTCAAACGAAGTTGAGGTTTTGGTTACAGGTGTTGTTACCGTAAAGCGAATACCGTCACCCGACGCACATTTGTCTAAATTGATAACCACAAATGTCGGGTCATAGCTGTTTGCAAGCGGAGTTGGCCCAATGGCTTTAACGTTACAAGCATCAGACCCAGATACTTTTACCGCAGCTAAAGTGGTGCCAGTTGGCATGCTGTTGCCGTTGACGTCAGCCAGGGTCAATGTGATGTCACCTGTAGTGGGTACAGCCCCGCTGATGACTGGGGTGGTCGATGCAAAAACAATCAGTATCTGTTTGCGTACATCGGCTGCACCCCATTTGCCGTCGCAGGTGTCCGGGCGACCACTCTCACCTCCACTGCAGGTCTTGTAAGTGCTTGAATTACCACGGGGAACAGAAAATTCTCCTGGTTTATAAGTCCAATTGGAGGGTTTTGCATTGTCGCTAGGTATTGTTTGGTCGTTTGAATCACTGCGATAGGCATTGCCCAAATCGGTAAATACTTCACCCTCGTCGTACACGTTATTGAAATTGGCGTCTACAAAGTCCTCTTCGCCTTGCACATAGGCCAACACGGAAACACGTCCGTTGGCAGGTCGTGTACCTTGGCTACGAATACTCGACGAACATTGTGATGTGCCACCCTTGATAACGCAGATCGGTGGAATCATGACACCTGACGACGATACAAAGTTAACTACCGTGTCGTCTGGTACTGGGTTGCCTTGTCTATCTGCCAGCGATAACGTGATGGGGGTTGTATCACCATCAAAGTTCAGTCCTTCCAAGCTAAATTTCACGGCAGCAATACTTGCCGCTTTCTGGACAGGACGTCCCGTAGCAACCGTCAAAATACCAGAGGTTGTTGTGACAGAGCTATTGGCCACAAGCGTCGCTGTCACCTGGACAGGTGTAGGCACGGTTCCAGAGAAAACTGCTACTGAGACGCGACCAGCTGCATCACTTGTTTTACGGACAGCAGAGGTATTGCCGACCGAATCCAATGAAACACCTGGCCCAGAATTAACGAAAGACAGCAGTATTTCTTGGTTCTGCTGGGGATTACCCGTCGAATCAACGACTCTAAATGTGACCTGGGCTTGTGTTGCAGCACCAGAGTCACGAAGAAAAATAAGCGTTGGAACAGTGTTCACAAATTGAATGTTGGTCGCCACAGTTGCCTGGACTGCGATTTGACCCGAAACTGCCGTTGCACCGACGGTTGATGCCGAGATATTCACATTGGTTCCGGCGCAATTTTGCGAATCGGCAGTGTAAGTTGCAGCGGCGAGTCCATTGGCATCAGTGTTGGCAATCGGTGTGATGCTGCCGCAGCTGGCGACAAAGCTCACCTGAACCGGTGTAGTGACTGGCAATCCGTTGGCGGTCACTTGGACTGAAATCGGCCGGTTTCCGTAAGCGGCCAATGAGGTGGACCCAATGTTCAATGAGCGAAGTGCCAAATTGGTAGCCGACACTTGATAATCAAAAGACCCAGAGAGTGTTGAGGTGCCGACCTGTGCAGTGGCCCTCAAGGTGCTGGCACCAGAGACCAGTAGCGATTGCGCTGAAATCTGAACTGAAGCCACACCATTGGAGTTGGTCAGCACGCTGCCTGAAACGGGATTGAGTTTCACCAAAGCCGCATCAGCGGTAAAACCTACCAACCGGTTCACTACGGCCTTGCCGTCAGCATCCAGCAGTGTTGCTGATGCAGTGCTGAAGCCCCCTCCGCTGATGGAGGTCGTTGATGCGTTGTTCGCATCGCGCAGGCCCAGCGTTAATGTTGGTACGCCAGAGGGCCCGCCTGAGGCAGGAACAGAAAAGTCAAAACTCTTTGAAAAAGGTGCAGCTCTGTCTAATGCGAGCGCTGTCACTGTGGCAGCGCCGCCTAGCGTGCCAGACAGGGGGGTGATCGAGACTTGCGCTTCACCAAGAGCGTTGGTAAGTGCAGTCGTTGACGAAAGCGCTGCAATCGTTGCACCACTGAGGCTGAAAGTCACCAGCCTGTCAGTGATCGCTGCACCCGTTGCCGTCTTGAAAGTTGCTTTAACGTAATTGCCTCCACTTGGTGTCACACCAGAGACTGCTGAGTTGGCAGCGTTGAATATCTGGATGGCTAAAGTTGGTGTGCCTATGACTACAGTAGCCGTGGTGGAGCCAGTAGAGCTTGATCCGTTTGTCGTTCCGGCACTACCACCCCCTCCACCGCATGCGGTCAAGAGGGCGGCAAGAAACAGTCCAAGTATTTTTATGAAAATTTGCATTATTTTTCCGATAGCTTTAATCAGGCAACACTGTAGTTTATCGAGCCGCAGCCCTGTCGGAGATCATCTTGGGCGTGATAAACACCAACAATTCAGACTTGCTGCTGCTTCGGGTTCTGGTTTTAAACAAATTACCTACACCTGGAAGATCACCCAGTAACGGAACTTTGGACTCCGAGTTGGATTCAGTCAGCTCGAAGATACCGCCAATCACCACAGTGCCGCCGTTTTCAACCAGTACCTGGGTTTTGATGTGTTTGGTATTAATCGCTATACCCGCAGCTGTGGTTTCGCCGCGACTGTCTTTGTTGATGTCCAGATCAAGGATGATACTGCCCTCAGGCGTGATTTGCGGTGTGACTTCAAGTTTGAGATTGGCTTTGCGAAATGCAACCGATGTCGCACCGCTGGAGGTCGCTTGCTGGTAGGGGAACTCTGTGCCTTGCTCAATCAATGCCTTGGTCTGATCGGCTGTGACAATGCGCGGGCTGGATACGAGTTTGCCTTTGCCATCAGCTTCAAGTGCAGACAGTTCTAGGTTCAAAAACCGGTTCGCAGCCGCACTGAACAGCGAAATCGCGAATGTTGAAGGACTGTAGCCGCCTTGACCTAGCGCAGGCAGGTTCACAAACGAGGTATTGAGTGTGTCCAGTGTGCCGCTACTTTCTCCAGTCGTCGAAGATACAGCGTTGTAAGTTCCACCCAACGCCACCCGATTGGTACCACCCACGTTGTAGCCTGCATCACCGCCTCGTAGCCCACGCAGATCGCTGCCTCCCAGCCTGACTCCTAAAGACCTCCCGAAGCTATCGGATGCCTCGACAATGCGGGCCTCAATGAGAACTTGGCGCACTGGAATATCCAGTCTAGCGATGAGCTGCTGCACCTGCTCCAGTTTGGAGGCAATGTCGTTCACAAAAAGCTGGTTGGTGCGTGGCTCGGCGATCAAGCTGCCTCGGCTGCTCAACGTCCTGGTTGTGGCAGCGCCAGCACCACTGCCACTCAATAACTGTACAGCGATGTCTGCAGCTTTGGCATAGTTAAGCTGAAAAGCCTGGCTTTTCAACGGCTCCAGCCCTTGCAGAGCCGCCTTGGACTCCAACTCCTGCTTTTCTTTTGCCGCCAACTCGTCCTTGGGAGCAATCAAGAGCACATTACCGTTCTTGCGCATACCTAGGCCCTTGGCCTGCAAGATGATGTCAAGCGCCTGATCCCAAGGAACGTCCTTGAGCCTTAACGTTACTGCGCCTGTGACAGTGTCTGAAGTGACCACGTTGAAGTTTGTGAAATCTGCGATCACCTGCAGCAAAGAGCGTATTTCAATATTTTGAAAATTAAGCGACAACTTCTCGCCATTAAAGCCCTGACCTTGAGTCAACTTGCCAGTATCGACTTTCTGCTGCCTGATCTCCACCACAAGCTGATTGTCGCTTTGATATGCGCTGTGCTCCCAGGTGCCCTTGGGCTCAATGACCATTCTGACCCTGTCGCCTGTCTGGGTCGTTGTGACGCTTTGCACAGGGGTGCCAAAGTCGGACACATCCAGACGGCGACGCAGACCCTCAGGCAAGGCCGTCTTCAAGAAATCCACAACAAGCGTTTGCCCTTGTTGGCGGATGTCCACACCCACTTGGTTGTTAGCCAAGTCCACCACGATACGGCCAGAATTATCGACACCCCGGCGAAAATCGAGATCTTTCAGTGGAAGGATATCGCGATTACGGCTTTCAGAGAAAGCAGGAACGCTGGCAGCAACGGGTGCGGCACCGGCTATCGGGTCAAGCGTGATGAACAGCGACTTACCCTGTATTTCAGCCTTGTAAGCCGTTGATGTTTTCAGGTTTAAAACCACCCGGGTACGCTCACCAGCCTGAATCACATTGGCCGAGCGGAGGTTTCCCAGATTCAGCTCCATCGCTGAGCGGCCCATGGTGTTGCCGATGCCCGGAAAATCAAGTGCAATCCGGGCAGGTGCCTGGATGGTAAAACCGGTGGGAACTACTCTCAAGGGCTCGGTCAGGTCAATACGGATAACTTCAGAGCCCCCTTGAATGGAGGCTGTGACCGCCTGAATGGTATTGACAACAGGTGCTTGTGCTTGCACAGACAGCGGCACTGATGCCGTGAGGACTGCAAGTGCCAAGACATTCCCGCCGAGCAGACAACGCAACAAGGCGTACCGGGCGCGATGCGCTGCACTTACTTTTAACGCATATGTCTGCTTGTTCATTTCGATCCCTCTTGAAGCTGTAAAGTCGCCGTTCGCTCTATCCATTCGCCTGCGGCGTCTTGTACGATCTCACGCAAACTCATCTCCGTCTCTGAAACCTTGGTGATACGTCCGTAATTTTGGCCCAGATAGTTGCCCACTCGAACTTGATAGAGCAGCTGGTCGACCCGTACCAATGCCACCGGCTGGCCTGATTTGATCAAACTCCCCACCATGGCAACGGTATCCAGGGGTGATGACTCCAGCGGTTCTTTGCGCCTGGCAAGCTCGATGGCGATCAGTGCGGCGTTAGATGTTGACTGATTTGACTCCCGCTTCAGAGCCTGTGTCAGCTTTTGTGCATTGAAGGGCTCGACTGCGCTTTCCTGTGTGTACGGTTGCGGCGTGAATTTGACAGGCTCTGCCAGCTGCACCACGCGCGGCTTGGTCGCACTGCGCTGCTCAGCCATCCAACGTTGCAAATCTTCCTCGTCGGAAGAACTGCAACCCGTCAGCACCAGTACAGAAGAAACTGCCAAAGTAGACACCCCCAGTTTGAAAAGAATCATTTCTTGTCGCCTTTCCCAGGGCCAGCTGTCTTGCGCTGCAGGGCTACTTCGTCAGGGTCAAGGTAGCGGAAAGTCTTGGCCGTAGAGTCCATTGTCAACATACCGTCTTTGCCGGGCACCAGTGCGAGATTGTTGAGCGTCACAATTCGCGAGAGGTTGGCTACATCAGCGGCAAAGGCACCTATGTCATGATAACGGCCTGTCACACGTACAGAAATAGGCAGCTCGGCGTAATACTCTTTGACGCTGACCTGTCCCGGCCTGAACAATTCAAACTGCAAACTTCGCCCCAGACCGGCTTGATTGATGTCTGACAGCAATGCATCCATTTCAGATTTGCTGGGCAGCTGCTTTTCCAGCTGCGTCACATACTGCTGGACTTGTTCGCGCTGCTTTTTCAGGGCATCGAGACTGGCAGCTTGAAGCAGTCTTTTTTGGTAGTCCTCGCGTAGCTGTACTTCTTTGCCGCGCTCGGCTGTCAATTCCTCGTCCGAAGCATTAAGCCACAAGAACCAAAGCGCAACCACGACCAGCGCTGTCACGCCCACGCACAGTGCAAACCGGGGTATGGCAGGCCAGGATGGCGGATCGTTGGGGTTGAGTCCGCTGAACTGACCCTTGAGATTATTCTGCAGCGCTGCAATATCAATATTGAATTTAGGAATTTTTGCCATAGTCAACTCTGATTCAAATTCTGATTCAACTCTTCGCAGGCACAGAAGCTTTTGGCGCAGGCTGGCCCACAGCCGATACGCCTGAAGTGGCAGACGCCGGTGCCTTGGACAGGTCGCTGGCACGCACGAGCGTGACACGCATCGTGAAATTGGAGACGCGCCGTTGGTCACGTGGCGTCAGGGCGATGCTGCCCGCAGTGATTTCAATCAACTCGGGTCTGGTCAGCCACGGGCTGTTGTTGCCCAAGTTACGCAATAACTCAGAAACCCGCTCATTGGATTGAGCAACCCCGCCGAGCTGAACCACTTGATCTTCCTGTTTCATGCTGGTGATATACACACCATCGGGCAGCTGCTTGACCAACTCGTCGAGCAGATAGACGGGAAGGTTACGGTTGCCTTGAAGGTCTTCCACCGCAGTTTGTCGGGCACGAAGCGCGGTAATTTCCTGTTGCAAGCCTGCGATGTCTTTGATCTGTCCATCGAGTCTTGTGATTTCATTTTTCAAAATTGTATTTTTGGCCTGTTGTCCTGCAATTTGCGCCTGGTACCAAGAATACACACCACCGCAGATTAGCCCGCCCACAACAGCGGCCATGCCTAATGCGATGAAAAAGAGTTCGCGTTTACGTTTACGGGCTGCTTCGCGATGGGGGAGCAAATTGACCAGAATCACTGCAGAAACCTCCTCAAAGCCAAGCCGCAGGATGTCAGGTAAGACGCCGCCTCACGCCGCATTTTGTTTTCGCGCACATTGCTGCTGACCGTCATGCCGTCGAAGGGATCGGCCAGAAGGCAAGCAAACGATGTTTGCTGCGTCACGGATTCAGCCAGTCCGGGCAGGGCTGAAGAGCCGCCAGCCATCATCACGTAGTCAACTTTGTTGTGTGGTGTACTGGTGAAGAAGAACTGCAGTGCCCGCCCAATTTCTTGGGCCATGTTTTCAACGAAAGACTTCAGCACGCCTGACTCATAGTCATCAGGCAGGTCACCACTGCGTTTTTTGCTCTCTGCCTCTTCAGGAGAAAAACCGTACTGACGCACAATCAGCTGCGTCAATTGAGCACCGCCAAATGCCTGATCTCGCTCATAGAGGACCTCGTCATTGCGAATGACCTGCATGCTGGTGGTCAGAGCGCCTACCTCAAAAAGTGCGACCATGGTGTCAATGCCCTTGTTGGGCAAACTCTCGATCAGGCGTGCAGCTGCCAGCCGCGATGCGTAAGATTCGACATCTATCACAACCGGTTTGAGGCCAGCGGCCTCGGCCAGACCCTGACGGTCTTGCACTTTTTCCTTGCGGGAAGCCGCAATCAACACCTCCACGTCACCTGCAGAGGTGGCACTGGGGCCCACCACACAAAAATCTAGGCTGACCTCATCAAGTGAGAATGGAATGTACTGGTTGGCTTCTGTTTCAACCTGCAATTCCAGCTCCGACTCGCTCAGGCCACCGGGCAAGATGATTTTTTTGGTGATCACTGCAGAAGCAGGTAACGCCATGGCGACGTTTTTAGTGCGCGTTCCACTTTTTTTCACCAGCCGACGCACCGCCTCTGCAACCTCATCGAACTTTTCAATATTGCCATCGGTGATCCAGCCGCGCTCCAGTGGCTCGATGGCACAACGGTCAAGAACCAAATTACCCGCCTTGTCGCGGCTCAGCTCAACCAACTTGACGCTCGACGAGCTGACATCCAGACCCAGCAGTGGCGGCTCGCCACGGTTAAATAAAGACCCCAAAGAGATCAAGACAGTCCCCAGATGATGGCTAATGTGTAACGCTGCATATTTAAGAGCCCTCTGCACAGCTCAGTGCGGTTTGTGGTCAGCCAGACTCAAGGAGTCTGCTGCGTTGTTTTTGTAGTCAATGACCATGTTGCTGATGACACAAAGATACTCTGTATGTCATGCCTGCCTGACGACTCCCATCCGACCAGAGCTAGACAAAGGAGCGTTGAGAAACCACCTGAATACTATCAGCAAGCCCTTTGTACGGTAAGAATCTTTTGTCTTTTTCACACTATCATCGTTGTCAAAAGCAGACGCTTTTTAGCTGTAGCCAACTGCGCGCTGCAAAAGCGCTTGTTTGTTTTCACACTGGAAATGCAGGGAAACAACGGTACCAGGTCCGATAAGATTTTTTACACCTGCGTCCCGCATGAATTCGCCGAGCCGACACTTGCGGGTTCAAAATTTCCACACCGCTGTGCGCCCTTACGATTGCCACTATGCCGCCAAACTCTTCACCGCCCTCTTCACCTTCTGCTGCCCCGAACACCCAACCGAGTTTGCCTGCCTGGCTCGGCTGGGCCATGCGGCTATTGCTCTGGGGCACAGGGCTGGCCGCAGCCGGGGTATTGAGCCTTGTGCTGGTCATTGCGGTGGCGCTGGCAGTGGCTTACCCCAATTTGCCAGATGTATCGGCCCTGTCGGACTATCGGCCCAAGCTACCCATGCGGGTCTACTCCGCCGACGGTGTGGTCATTGGTGAATTTGGCGAAGAGCGACGCAGCCTCACGCCCGTCAAAGACATTCCCCAAGTCATGAAGGATGCCGTGCTGGCCATCGAAGATGCGCGCTTTTTTTCGCACGGCGGTGTGGACTATCTGGGCATCATCCGAGCAGGTCTGGCCAACGTGGGAAAAGCCAAAAGCCAGGGGGCATCAACGATTACCATGCAGGTCGCGCGCAACGTGTACCTGTCAACCGAGAAAAGCTACACCCGAAAGCTCTATGAAATCTTGCTGACCTTCAAGCTGGAACATCTTTTGAGCAAGGACCAGATTCTGGAAATTTACATGAACCAGATTTTTCTGGGCAACCGGGCTTATGGTTTTGCAGCAGCGTCTGAAACTTATTTTGGCAAGCCCCTGAAAGACGTCACCATTGCCGAGGCGGCCATGCTGGCCGGATTGCCCAAAGCGCCCTCGGCTTACAACCCGATCGCCAATCCCAAACGTGCCCGTATTCGCCAGCAATACATTATTGAACGCATGCAGGAAAACGGTTTCATCACCCCTGCGCAGGCCGCAGCCGCCAAAGCAGAAGAGTTGAACATCAAAACCGGACCAGACGCAGGTCGTGTGCATGCAGAATACATTGCAGAAAGTGTGCGCCAGCTGGTTTTCAACCAGTACGGCGAGCAGACCTACACGCGCGGCCTGAATGTCTACACCACCTTGCGTGCCGCAGACCAAAGCATGGCCTACAAGGCACTGCGCAAGGGCATCATGGATTTTGAGCGTCGCCAGATTTACCGGGGGCCTGAAAAATTTGTGGACTTGCCAGCCAAGCCTCAAGACGCCGAGGAGGCCATTGATGATGCTCTTGCCGACAATCCGGACAACGGCGACATCATGTCAGCGGTGGTACTGGAGGCGACGCCCAAGCGCATCACTGCCATGCGGCAAAACAGCGAGAGCGTGGAAATCACAGGCGAAGGCCTCAAACCTGCACAGTCAGGTCTGTCAGACAAGGCCGCCCCCAACATCAAAATCCGGCGGGGCGCAGTGATCCGTGTGGTCAAAACACCCAAGGGAGTCTGGGAGATTACCCAGCTGCCTGAAGTTGAAGGCGCTTTCGTGGCGCTGGACCCACGCGATGGTGCCATCCGGGCATTGGTGGGCGGCTTTGATTTTGAAAAGAACAAGTTCAACCATGTGACCCAGGCCTGGCGTCAGCCGGGTTCAAGTTTCAAGCCGTTTGTGTACTCTGCAGCGCTGGAAAAGGGTTTCACACCCGCCACCGTGATCAATGACGCGCCGCTGTTTTTTGATGCAGGTGTGACGGGTGGTCAGCCCTGGGAGCCTAAAAACTACGATGGCACCTTTGAAGGCCCCATGAGCTTGCGGACGGCCTTGAAGAAATCGAAAAACATGATTTCCATCCGTATTCTGCAGGCCGTTGGAGCGTCCTACGGCCAAGAATGGATCACCAACTTTGGCTTTGAGGCAGAAAAGCACCCTGCCTATCTGACCATGGCGCTGGGTGCAGGCTCTGTCACACCGATGCAGATGGCCACAGCTTATTCCGTCTTTGCCAATGGTGGCTACCGCATCAACCCTTACCTGATCACCAAGATCACTGACCAGAAAGGCAAAGTCTTGGTGGATGCAAAAGCGCCCGTGCTTGAAGAGTCTGCCCGCGCCATTGATGCGCGCAATGCGTTCGTGATGTCCAGCTTGCTGCAGGAAGTCACACGCTCGGGCACCGCTGCCAAAGCCCAGGCGACCTTGAAGCGCCCTGACCTGTATGGCAAAACTGGCACCACCAACGACTCGATTGACACCTGGTTCGTAGGCTTTCAACCCACGCTGACTGCCGCTGTCTGGATGGGCTACGACACCCCCAAGAAACTCGGTGACCGTGAGACCGGTGGTGGCCTGAGTCTGCCCATCTGGATAGATTTCATGAACTATGCACTCAGGGGCGTTCCGGTCAGCGAGCCGCCTGTGCCCAGCGGGATTGTCAATGTTGGCGGCGAGTGGTATTACGAAGAGTACGCCAGGGGTGCGGGGGTGAGCAGTGTGGGTATGCAGGATGCAGCAGCCAAGGCCACGCCACCGCCAGCGGCCAATGCAGCCGTGCCAAGTACACCGGGTACACCGGGCACACCAATCACAGTCTTGCCGCCTGCCGACGAGAAAAAACGGATTCTGGATTTGTTTAAAAATTAAAGTTGTGAGCTTCAACCGGGCGGGCCAAACACCAACACTTGCTGAGATTGCTCGCTGGCATAGCGCGAAAGATCACCAAAAAACTCGCTGGCGCTTTTGGTGTCTTGCCACTTCTGGCCATTGAACTTGTAATGAAAGCCGCCGGATTTGGCTGCCATCCAGATTTCCTGCAGGGGTTTTTGCAGGTTGATGATGATCTGGCTGCGGTTGGCAAATGTCAGCGTGATCATGCCGCCTGTACGCTGGTTGTCGATGTCTGCATCGGTCGCGTCGTTGATACGGTCGCAAGCCAGCTCCACGGCGCGCAGAGCGTTTTCTGCATGGTTTAGGTATTCAAGGTCGGTCATTACAATCCGTTGATGGTTTTTTCGCTCAAATCAGCCCACATATTCTGGGCATGCCAAATTTTAGGTCGCCTGCCGCGCGCTTTTTTGCGGCACACGTTTGCAGTGTTGTTGCCAACTGCCTTGCTGGGGCTGGCAAGCCTTGCCGGGTGCGGTCAAAAAGGCCCCTTGTTTATTGCTGTGCCCACTGTGCCCATTCCCGCCGCTGCCAAAAGCGACACGCCAGCACCCCTTCCTGCAGCCACAGCATCAGCGCCATTGGCACGCCAGATCCAGCCCGCCCAACAATGACAGACCGTCTTTCCATGCCCTCTTCAAGCCCAATCCCTGCGTCCCCCTTGACCACACCCGCTGCACTTCCCGGCCACCCGTTTGTAGCTTACCGCGAGGCAGCGCTTTATGTTGAAGACGTGGCCCTCAGCGACTTGGCCAGTACCTATGGAACGCCCCTGTTTGTGTATTCCAAAGCGGCCATGCTCCATGCAGTGGCCGCTTACCAGCGAGGCTTTGCAGGCCGGGACTCGCAAATTTGCTACGGCATGAAGGCCAACCCTTCGCTGGGTGTGTTGCAGGTGTTTGCCAACGCAGGTTGCGGTTTTGACATTGTCTCCAGCGGTGAGCTGGAACGGGTGCTGGCTGTGGGGGGAGACGCTAAAAAAGTTGTTTTTTCTGGCGTGGGTAAAACGCCAGCAGAAATGCGCCATGCCCTGCGTGCGGGCATTGGCTGCTTCAACGTGGAAAGCGAGGCCGAACTGGATGTCCTGTCCCGCGTCGCTTCAGAGCTGGGCGTGACTGCGCCTGTGAGCATTCGGGTCAATCCAAATGTTGATGCAAAAACCCACCCTTATATTTCAACAGGCCTGACAGCGAACAAGTTTGGCATCGCCCACAAAGATGTCCTGCGGATTTACCAGCACGCAGCCTCCCTCAAAAGCCTCCAAGTGATCGGCATTGATTGCCACATTGGCTCCCAGATCACCGATTGCACGCCTTATCTGGACGCGATGGACAGGGTGCTTGACCTGGTAGACGCTGTAGAAGCAGCAGGCATTGCCCTGCAGCACATCGACTTCGGTGGCGGGCTGGGTATCAGCTACCAGGGCGACACCCCGCCACAGGCCGATGACCTGTGGCAGCAGTTGCTGGCGAAAATTGACGCACGCGGCCACGGCCGCAAAAAAATCATGGTCGAGCCCGGGCGCTCGCTGGTGGGCAATGCCGGTGTGTGTGTGGCTGAAGTGCTCTACACCAAGCCAGGCGAGGAAAAGAACTTTTGCATCATTGACGCGGCCATGAACGACTTGCCGCGTCCCTCGCTGTACCAGGCTTTTCACGCCATCGTGCCTGTCGTCACCCATGACCGCACGACAGTTGTGTACGACGTGGTTGGCCCAGTGTGCGAAAGCGGTGACTGGATTGGCCGTGACCGCGCACTGGGTGTGGCAGCAGGCGACTTTGTAGCCGTGCTGTCAGCGGGTGCCTACTGCATGAGCATGTCCAGCAACTACAACACCCGTGGCCGGGCTGCAGAAGTGCTGATTGATGGCAGCACCGTTCACCTGATCAGAAGCCGTGAAACCGTGCAAGATCAGCTACGCTTGGATCGTCTGGTACCTGCTCAGGTCAGCCAAGGCAACGCTATGAATTAGAGAGCGACTGGCGCAGGTTTTGCAAGGACTGCAGCTTCTTTTTCTTTAAAAACTGTTGCACCCGCCAACCCAGCAGCACCGCCACAATGGCAGCATACACAAACACCTCGGCAAAGTTGTTTTTGCCAGCGCGCATCCAGAAAAAATGCAGCAGGCCCAGGCCGGCAATGCCATAAACCAGCTTGTGCAGCATCTGCCAGCGTTTGGCACCCAGGGTCTTGATGGCGGCGTTGAACGATGTGGCTGCCAGGGGCGTGAGCAGCACGAAGGCAGCAAACCCCACCAATATGAAAGGCCGTTTGATGATGTCTTTGACAATATCGGGCACATCAAAGCCCATGTCAAACCAGCTGTAACTCAGCAGGTGAAGGCCCACATAAAAGTACACAAACAGCCCCAGCATGCGCCTGAAGCGTGCCAGTGCAGGGGTGTGGCTGATGACCCGCAAGGGTGTCACGGCCAGCACGATGCATAAAAACCGCAGTGTCCAGTCACCTGTGGCGCGTATCAAGGCTTCCGCCGGATTGGCTCCCAACTGGTTGGTCAAGGCACGAAAGACCAGCCACGCGAACGGCAGCATGCAGATCAGAAACAGGACCGGTTTTGCCGCAGGGTGCAGCAAGGCTTTTTGGCGCGAGATCATTTGGCCAGCCTAGAAGTTTTTCTTCAAGTCCATGCCCGCATAAAGCTGCCCGACCTGCGGCTCATAGCCATTGAACATCAGTGTTTTGCGTTTTTTGGCAAACAGGCCGTCTTCACCAATTCGGCGCTCTGTGGCCTGGCTCCAGCGTGGGTGATCGACTTCAGGGTTCACATTGGAGTAAAAACCGTATTCGCTGGCGGCGGCTTTGTTCCACGCGGTTCTGGGCTCTTTGTCGGTAAAACGGATTTTGACGATGCTCTTGCCACTTTTAAAGCCGTACTTCCAGGGCAGCACCATGCGCACGGGCGCACCAGCCTGGTTGGGCAGCACTTCGCCATACATGCCAAAACCCAGCAGTGCCAGCGGGTGCATGGCCTCGTCCATACGCAGCGCCTCAACGTATGGCCACTCCAGCACGCGGGAGCCCACGAATGGCATGGTCTTCGGGTCTGCCAGGGTGATGAACTCCACATATTTGGCACTGCCCAGCGGCTCGACCTTTTTGATCAACTCTGACATGGAGTAGCCAACCCACGGAATCACCATCGACCAGCCCTCAACGCAGCGCAGGCGGTAAATGCGCTCTTCTTGCGGGGCCAGTTTGATCAGGTCCTCAAGGGTGTAGCTTTTGGGTTGCTTGACCAGGCCCTCAATGGCAACGCTCCACGGCTTGGTGACCAGCGTGTGGGCGTTTTTGGCCGGGTCTGCCTTGTCGGTGCCGAACTCGTAGAAGTTGTTGTAAGTCGTCGCGTCTTTGTAGTCGGTGATTTTCTCCATCGTCATGGCACCCGCAACGGCAGATTTACCGCCCGCCAGCGCAGCCAGCTTGCCGGGTTTGGCGACTGTTTGCGCCATCGCCTCACGGCTGGCCCAACTGGCCAGAGCCGCGCCTGCGGCCCCCGTGGCCATCATTTTCATCAGCTCCCGCCGGTTTTGGTAGGCCGCTTGAGGCGTGATCTCGCTGGGCAGGCTGTGGTTAAAGCCGTTGGTGTGGGTTTTGATGAGCATGGCATTTCCTTTGTGTGGTCGTTGGTCTGAATACGCAGAGAACTCTTACATGGATTGTTCAGAAAGCCATAAAAAAAGCGGGCTTTGTGCAAAGCCCGCTTTGGTGGAGTCACCCAAACACCCAAGGGTTCAACCCTTGAACCTGAAATACGCTCTAGCGCAAGCCCGCGATGTAGTCAGCCAATGCCTTGATTTCGCGGTCATTGAGCTTGGCCGCGTTCTGCGTCATTTGTAAATTGTTTTTGCGAATACCATCGCGGAAGTAGGTCAGTTGCGCGGCCGTGTACTCAGCGTGCTGGCCCGACAAGCGGGGGTACTGTGCCGGAATACCCGCACCGTTCGGGCTGTGGCAGCCTGAGCAGGCCGCGATCTGGCGGTCCTGGATGCCGCCACGGTAAATCCGCTCGCCCAATGCCACCATGTCTTTGTCAGTGGCTGCACCTGGTTTGGCCTTGTTGGTCGTGACCCAGAAGGCGATGTTTTTCATGTCTTCATCAGACAAGGCACTGGCAAACCCCACCATGATGGCATTGGCCCGCTTGCCAGACTTGTATTCTTGCAGTTGCTTGACCAGGTATTCCGGGTGCTGCTGAGCAAGTTTGGGGTAAGCGGGCGTGCCCGAGTTGCCATCCGCACCGTGGCAGCCAGCGCACACCGCATAGCTGGCTTGCCCTTTGACCAGGTCAGGCACAAACTTGGGTGCAGCGGGTGCAGGTGCTGCGGGCGCAGGCCCAGCGGCAAACGCTGATGCAGCGACAAGTGCCAAAACGGCGCTCAGAAAAGAGGTGGCAAACAGCTTCATATCGGGGTGATGTAATAAGTGTCGTACTGGAGATTAACGCCGGATTTTACAATGGGTTCAGAGCACACCCAGCCACTCGGGTATTGCCACACCTTCACCACACACCATGACAATACTCGCTCCCCCTGAAACTGCCGCCGCCAACCCCAAAATTGCCATGGGCTGGCTGCACACGGCCAAATTTTTAACCACCGCCCCCGAGCTCAAGCACCTGCCCCGGCTGGACGTGCCCGAAATCGCTTTTGTGGGCCGCTCCAACGCGGGCAAGTCCACCTGCATCAACACCCTGACGCAGCAGCACCGACTGGCCTACGCCTCGAAAACGCCGGGCAGAACGCAAAGCATCAATTTGTTTACTTTGGGCAAACAAGGCGTGACAGACGCCGTGCTGGCCGATTTGCCAGGCTACGGCTATGCAGCGGTGCCCAAAGAAGCCAAGTACCGCTGGCAGCAGGTGATGGGCAATTATTTGCAAACCCGCGACAACCTCCAGGCCGTGGTGCTGCTGTGCGACCCGCGCCTGGGTCTGACAGAGCTCGACGAGGTTTTGCTCGACGTGATTCGGCCCCGCGTGGTCGATGGCCTGAAGTTTCTGGTGCTGCTGACCAAATCCGACAAGCTCAACAAAACGGAAGCGGCCAAAGCACTGTCGATTGTCCGGCTGCAGGCCGGTGGTGGCGATGTCAAACTGTTTTCGGCCCTCAAACGCCAGGGCGTTGAAGACGTGGCCCAGCACCTGTGGGACTGGGCGCATCCGCTGGAGAAACCCGTTAAAAAACCGAAAGCTGTGCCAGACGCCGCAAGCAACACGGACGCAGGCGACGATGAAAACCCCGGACGGTTGTCTGATGCAGGCAAGGCTGCTCCGCAGGCCGATTTATAGAACGAAAAAGTGCTCTACGGCAATCTGCATAAGCACTACCAGCTACGAAAACAATAGCATCATGATCACAACCAGTCTGCACACCCTGCCGCACGGCATCACCTTGTCATGCCGCACGGCCGGTGAAAAAGGCCGACCCGTGCTGATGTTTTTGCACGGCTTTCCTGAGGCGGCGTTTGTCTGGGATGACATGCTGGCGCATTTTTCCCAGCCCCAAAATGGTGGCTACCACTGCATTGCACCCAATCTGCGCGGGTTTGAGTGCTCCAGCGCGCCTGCGGATGTCGCCGCCTACCAGCCCAAGCACTTGGTGCAGGACATCGCGGCACTGATCGAATCCCAAGGCGCGCCCCTGGCCTGTTTGATCGCCCACGACTGGGGCGGGGCCGTGGCCTGGAACCTGGCCGCCGGCCAGCCCGGTTTGATCAAAAAACTCGCCATCATCAACTCGCCGCACCCCGGCACGTTTTTACGTGAGCTGCAACACTCGCCCGCCCAGCAGGCGGCCAGTGCGTACATGAACTTCTTGATCCGGCCTGACGCAGAAAAATTGCTGGCCGCTGATGACTTTCGCAGGCTCTGGGGGTTTTTCACAGGTCTGGCGGCGGGCAACGATGCGCCTGAAAGCATGCCCGCATGGCTGACGCAGGCCGTCAAGGCGCAGTACCAGAGCGTTTGGCAGCGCGGCTTGACAGGCCCCCTGAACTACTACCGGGCATCACCCCTGCGCCCGCCCAGCCCCCAAGACCCGGCCGCTGCCGCCGTGAGCCTGCCACGCGCACGGCTGGAAGTACACCTGCCCACGCTGGTGGTCTGGGGCATGAAAGACATTGCCCTGCCTGCAGCCCTGCTGGACGGCCTGGGCGACTATGTGCCTGACATGCAACTGCAGTGTGTTGAGGGCGCCAGCCACTGGATCGTGCATGAGCA
>RDZZ01000052.1 GCA_004293655.1 Polaromonas sp.
AGGGCTTTTTCTGCACGCTCAATGGCGGGCCAGACAGGCCACAAGGTGTCGTCAAGGTCTAGCGTGATGGCCTTGACCAAAGCAGGGTTGAACATAGTGCAAAAAAGTGAAGCTGAGCAAGCTTTGGGGTTAGCGATGTGTGGCGGGTCAAAAGACGCATGGCCTGAGCGAGAATAACCCATGTCTTTTGCCACAGAACCCACCTTTGAGCATGGCCAGGCCCCAGCCGCCAAGTCCAGCACCGCCATACTTCTTTGCAACCTTGGCACGCCCGACGCGCCTACGGCACCCGCATTGCGCCGCTATCTGGCGCAATTCCTCAGTGACAAACGCGTGGTGGAGATTCCACGTCTGCTGTGGCTGGCCATTTTGTACGGCATCATCTTGCGCATCAGGCCGAAAAAATCTGCCGCCAAATACGCCAGCATCTGGATGCCTGAAGGCTCACCGCTCAAAGTCTGGACCGAAAAGCAAGCCCGCATGCTCGACTCAGAGATGGCCGCACTGGGCCACCAGGTCGAAGTGCGTTACGCCATGCGCTATGGCAACCCGTCGATTGCGTCACAGCTGGACCAGCTCAAGGCCCAAGGCATCACACGGGTGTTGATACTTCCCGCTTATCCGCAGTACAGCGCCACCACCACAGCCAGTGTGTTTGATGCGGTCTATGCCTGGGCGTCCGTTGTTCGGCGCCTGCCGGAGTTTCGTTTTATCAACCATTACCACGACGTGCCGGGCTACATTGATGCGCTGGCGGGCAGCATTCAGGCGTATTGGCAAACCCACGGCCAGGCAGAAAAGCTGGTCATGAGCTTTCACGGCGTGCCGGAGCGCACCCTGCAGCTCGGTGACCCCTACCACTGTGAGTGTTACAAAACCGCCCGCCTGCTGGCCGAAAAACTGAAACTGCCCAAAGAACGCTACCAGCTCACGTTTCAGTCACGCTTTGGCAAGGCCAAGTGGCTGGAGCCTTACACCGAGCCCACGCTGGTAAAAATGGCGCAAGAAGGTGTCAAAAGTGTCGACGTGGTGTGCCCCGGCTTTACCGGCGACTGCCTGGAAACGCTGGAAGAAATCAGCATGGAAGCGCGCGAGGCGTTTTTGCACGCAGGCGGTGAAAAGTTCAGCTACATCGCCTGCTTGAACGACAGCCCGGTGTGGATGGCTGCTCTGGCAAAAATCAGCGCACAGCACATGCTGGGCTGGGACACCCACACTGCGCCTGATGCGGCTGCACTGGCAGCCTCACGGGCGAACGCGCTGGCGCTGGGGGCCAAGCAGTAAGTGGCGAGCCAGTCGTGATTTGCTCTGTTTTTAATAGCGGCATACCCCCGTTCCCATTGCCGTAGATGGCTTTTTGACGCATGAAATGTGACTACTCCGGCGTTTTAAGAAGTTTCCAACGCAATTGGAGACAAGAACACTTGAGGAAAACCGATACAAGACGCAAGGGCTGTTCCAGCGTGCCCGCAGCTGAGCGGTGAAAATTTTGGCATCAAATTAGCCTCTGCAGCAGCCATCACAAGGGCTCTACGCTAGTCTGGTGGTCAAGCCGCCCCGGCTCTGGCCGGGCTTTTGACGCGCACGGCCCGTAGCAGGGCTTTGCTTTTTTTCAAGGCCCCTGCCGCGCAAGGCGCGGCCTTAGAGACGGTCGAGTCAACGAAGGCCTGCAATATGTCGGCAGAGCCGGCGGGAGGTTTGCGTCCTTTGGTGCCGCCCACCTGCTCCATCAAGGGTTTCAAGATCTTCCATTGCGGGTCAGTCAGCCCGTGCCGACATCCGTCCATGACCCCTACTGTGGATTACATGACCGGCATTTGAGCAAAAACCAGGGATTTGTCAACCAAGCGCACACGCCCTAGTTAAATCAATGACTTACGCGCCTCTTCCAGCGAAAAATGATGCTCAAACAAACAGTATTGGGATTCATGGACTGAACTATCCCGTATGAACATCCCCGCGTGCTGGTGCAACTGCGTGACAGTGGCAATCTTTTACGGCCATTTGCTCTATGCTATAAAATCAATAGCTGATAGCCCTTGGATTTGTTGCCACGGAGGCATTTTTAATGCTTGAACAGACGCAAAGTCAATCCTTGGGACTTTAAAAAGTTCCGGGGTACGCGACATGGCAAGAGTTGCGGGTGACGGCACTGCGGCGTCGGGTAACATTATTGCCCTGCGCATCGCAAAAATCTCCATTCCATCCAGGGCCTGAGTCAAGCAGAATTTCCAAGCAGAATCCCCCCAGCAAAATACAGGGTAAGCCGTGCGTCTTAATTCCATCAAGTTATCGGGCTTCAAGTCTTTTGCCGAACCGACCAATTTTTTGCTGCCAGGCCAGCTGGTGGGTGTGGTCGGGCCGAACGGTTGCGGCAAATCCAACATCATGGACGCAGTGCGCTGGGTGCTGGGCGAGTCCAAGGCCTCGGAGCTGCGCGGCGAGTCGATGCAGGACGTGATCTTTAACGGCACCACCACGCGCAAGCCTGCCAGCCGCTCCAGCGTCGAGCTGGTGTTTGACAACGCCGACCACCGTGCGGGCGGTCAGTGGGGCCAGTTCGTTGAAATCGCCGTCAAGCGCGTGCTCACGCGTGATGGCACGTCCAGCTACTACATCAACAACCAGCCGGTGCGCCGCCGCGATGTGCAGGACGTATTTTTAGGCACCGGCCTGGGGCCACGCGCCTACGCAATTATTGGCCAGGGCACAATCAGCCGCATCATCGAGTCCAGGCCCGAAGAGTTGCGGCTGTTTCTCGAAGAGGCAGCCGGGGTCTCCAAATACAAAGAGCGCCGCCGCGAAACGGCCAACCGGCTGAGCGACACGCGGGAAAACCTGACCCGCGTCGAAGACATTCTGCGCGAGCTCAATACCAACCTGGAGCGGCTGGAAAAGCAGGCGGCAGTAGCCACACGCTACAAGCTGCTGCAGGCCGATGGCACACTCAAGCAAAATCAGCTTTGGTTCCTAAAGCGCGCTGACAGCCAGGCCGACCAAAACAGGATCAAACAAGATGCCGACAAAGCCGTCAACGCGCTGGAAAGCCGTGTTACAGACCTGCGCCACTTGGAAGCTGATCTGGAGACCCTTCGCCAGGCGCATTACGCGGCAGGTGACCAGGCCAGCAAGGCCCAAGGCAAACTGTACGAGGCCAGCACGGAGGTGGGCCGTCTGGAAGCTGAAATCCGCTTCGTGGTCGAAGGCCGGGTGCGTGTAGAGCAGCGGCTGGAGCAACTCAAACAGCAAACTGCCCAATGGGCCACGCGCCGGGACGACGCAACAGGCGAGCTTGACAGCCTGCAGGCCCAGGCTGACCAAGACGAAGAGCACGCCGAGCTGCTGGCCGCGCAAAGCCAAGAGCAGCAAAGCCAGCTGCCCGCCCTGGAAGATGCACTGCGCAGGGCACAAGCCAAAGCCAACGAGCAGCGCAGCACGGTCGCCCTGGTGCAGCAGCAAATCCAGGTACTGGCCGCAGACCAGCGCAACATTGAAGACCAGTTGCGCAGTCTTCGGCAGCGTCGTGACAAGCTGACAGCGGACCGCAATGCCCTGAATGCGCCCGATCAAGCACGGCTGGACAGCTTGATGGCCCAGTTCAGCGCCGTACAAGAAGCCCAGCTTGAGGCCGAGGCACGTCTGCAAGAGCTGACGCTGGGCGTGCCGCTGCTCGATGACGAGCGCCGCACCCTGCAGCAGGCGGTCAACACCGAGTCGGCCAGGCGTGCTGAGCTGTCGGCTCGGCTGGAGGCGCTCAAGGCGCTGCAGGACAAAGTTAAAACGGACGGCAAACTCAAACCCTGGCTGGCCCGGCATGGGCTCGATGGTCTGCAGGGCCTGTGGAGTCGGCTGCATATCGAGCCAGGCTGGGAAAACGCGCTGGAAGCGGCGCTGCGCGAGCGCCTGGGCGCGCTGGAGGTCAGCCGCCTGGACATGGTGCGCGGTTTTGTGGGTTCGGATTCAAACGCCGTCCATTCAAACGCAGCCACGGCTGCAAATCACACTGCGCCGCCTGCCAAGCTGTCGTTCTACACACTGCCCTCGGCTGCAGTGTCTGGCAAGTCCAATCCGGCCGTTGATCTCAAGCCGCTGGCTGATTTGCTGCGCTTGAACGATGCGGGTTTGTCCGCCCTGATGGCAGACTGGCTGCAGGGTGGCTACACCGCGCCCAGTCTTGACGATGCGCTGGCTGCACGCGGCCGGTTGCAGCCGGGTGAAGTGATCTACGTTAAAAGCGGCCATGCCGTGATGCAGCACAGTGTGAGTTTTTATGCGCCTGACTCCGAGCAGGCGGGTTTGCTGGCGCGGGCACAGGAGATTGAAAACCTGGGGCTGGAACTGCGGGCGCAGGTACTGATCAGCGATGAGGCCAGGGGCGCCCTGGTTCGCGCAGAAGCTGCCTGCGCAGACGCAGCCCAGCGCCTGGCCGCGGCCAGGCGTCAAGCCAATGAAGGCCAGAGCCGTACACACGGGTTGCAAGTTGAGGTGCTGCGGTTAAGCCAGCTGGCAGAGCAAACCCGCGCGCGCAGTGAGCAAATTCAGGCCGACATGGCAGAGCTTGACCAGCAGATGGAGGACTTGCAGGAGCGCAAGATCACCGCTGAAGCGCGTTTTGAAGCGCTTGACATGCAACTGGCCGACGCCCAGGAGCGCCACGCCCAGCTCGATGACCGGGTCATTGAGGCCGAGCGCACACTGACACAGGCGCGCGAGCAGCAGCGCGCGCTGGAGCGCCAGTCGCAAGAAGCGCAATTTGGTTTGCGCGCCTTGAGTGCCAGGTGCGAAGAACTGGCACGGTCCATCAAAATTGCAGCGCAGCAGGCCCAGACCATTGCCGTTGACGAAGAGCGTGCCAGGCAAGAGCTGTCGCGCCTGACGGATGCGGCCGCTCAGGCTGGGCTGCAATCGGCCCTGAGCATCAAACTCGAACGTGAGGCTGATCTGGGTGCCTGGCGCAGCCAATATGACGACCTGACGACCAAACTGCGCGCCAGCGACGACAGGCGGCTTGCGCTGGAGCGTGAACTCGAACCCCTGCGCCAGCGCATCACCGAGTTCCAGCTCAAGGAGCAGGCAGCGCGTCTGGGGGTTGAGCAGTATGCTCAGCTGCTGCTGGACGCGCAGGCGGATCTGGCCGCAGTCGAGCTGTCCATTCAAACCATGTACCAGGGCCAGGGCGGCGGGGCTCGCCCGGCGGGCCTGCAAAGCGAGATTGACCGCATCAACCGTGAGATGGCCTCGCTGGGCGCGGTGAACCTGGCAGCGCTTGACGAGCTGGGCACGGCACGCGAGCGCAAGCAGTTTCTGGATGCACAATCAGACGACTTGAATGAAGCCATGGCGACCCTTGAAGATGCCATTAAAAAAATCGACATGGAAACCCGTCACTTGCTGGCCAGCACTTTTGAGACCGTTAACGGGCATTTCGGCAAGATGTTCCCCGAACTGTTTGGCGGCGGCCATGCGCAGCTCAAAATGACGGGCGATGAGATCCTGGACGCCGGCGTCCAGGTGATTGCCCAGCCACCCGGCAAGAAGAACCAGACCATTCATCTGCTGTCGGGCGGTGAAAAAGCCCTGACAGCGATTGCGCTGGTGTTTGCGATATTTCAACTCAACCCAGCGCCGTTTTGTCTGCTCGATGAGGTCGACGCACCGCTGGACGACGCGAACACCGAACGCTATGCCAAACTTGTGAAAAGCATGAGCCAAGAAACCCAGTTTTTATTCATCAGCCACAACAAAATTGCCATGGAAATGGCCGAGCAACTCATTGGCGTGACCATGCAGGAGCAAGGTGTGTCACGCATTGTTGCAGTCGATATGGCCTCTGCGCTTGGCGCGCTGGGTGCCTCGGGCAATGTAGGTAACGTTGGCAATGTCGGTGTGGCGGAGCTTGCAGCATGATCTCGCTTCAAATCGGACTGGCGATCGCCGGTGGTGTGCTTCTGGCGTTGCTGGTGATACACAGCGCGTGGTCAGCCCGAAAAAACAAACCCAAACAGCCAACGCCAGAATTCACGCCTGGACTGGAGCCTGAGCCAGCAGACAAACTTTCTCCGACCGCGGGCGCACTTGTCCCAGGGGAAGATTTCGAGGAAAGGCGCGAACCCATTTTCGACCGGGGTGTGGACCACGACTCCGGTCTTGCAGCGCTCAGTGCCTTGAGCACCTCGCTGGCGCCCGAGAAAAAGCCTGGACTGGACGCACTGATTGATGTGATCGCACCCGTCGTGCTGGATGTCGATGTGTCGGGCGAAGCTGCCCTGGCGGCGATGCCCGCGACGCGCCGTGTGGGCAGCAAGCCGTTTGCTGTGGAGGGTGCCGACACGTACACCGGACACTGGGAGTTTCCGGTAGCAGGCCGGCGCTATAGCGCTTTCCAGTGTGGTGTTCAACTTGCCAACCGTACGGGCTCACTCAACCAGATTGAGTACTCTGAGTTCGTCATGAAGGTGCAGGCTTTTGCCGATGCCATGGGCGGTGAGGCGGAGTTTCCGGACATGCTTGACGAAGTCGCGCGCGCCAGAGAGCTTGACCAGTTTGCCAGCGAGCACGACGCTCAGCTCAGCTTTACGGTGCGTGCGTTGCAGACAGCCTGGAGCCCAGGCTACGTACAGCAAAGTGCTGCCAAATGCGGTTTCGTGGCAAGCGCCACTCCTGGCCGTATGGTCCTGCCTGCATCACAGCACGGTGGCGTGCCTGTTTTAACACTGGTATTTGATGCCCAGGCCGCCATGTCAGAAGACCCAGATCAAACCGCGCTGCGCGACATCACGCTGGTGCTGGATGTGCCGCAAGTTCTGCGTGCCGAACAGCCCTTTGTTCGCCTGCGCGAGCTGGCCGTCACGTTGGCAGCCAGCATGGACGGCGCCATCATTGATGACAACGGCAATCTGATTCACGCCGATGCCATGAACGTCATCAGCTCTGAGCTGGAGCATCTCTACGACACACTTGATGGGCGTGAGTTGTCTGCTGGCTCTCAATTGGCACGGCGCCTGTTTTCCTGATTTTGGTGCGTACAGCAGTGACATTCGATCTCTTTGGCAGTGACTCGGGGGCTTTGACAAGCCATGACAAAAAGCGCGTCCTGGCTCTGCACGCCCAGCTCCATGCCCACGCGTACCGCTACCATGTGCTGGACGACCCGCAAATCCCGGATGCTGAATATGATCGGCTTTTCAGTGAGTTGCAAGCGCTGGAGTCGGCTCACCCCGAGTTGCAAAGCCCTGACTCACCCACGCAACGGGTAGGCGGCAAGCCGCTGGCACAGTTCGCCAGTGTGCGCCACAGGGTTCCCATGTTGAGTATTCGCACTGAAACCGATACCGAGGCCACAGGTGCCCAACACTTTGACACGCGTGTGCGCAAAGAGCTGGGACTGACTGCGTCGGAGCCCCCGGTTGACTACGTGGCAGAACTGAAGTTTGATGGTCTGGCAATCAGCCTTCGCTACGAAGCAGGCGTTTTGGTACAAGCGGCTACCCGGGGTGACGGTGAAACTGGCGAAGATGTGACGCAAAATATTCGTACCATCCGTCAGATCCCTCTCAGGCTGCCAGCGAACGCTCCAGCTGTGCTGGAAGTGCGCGGTGAGGTTTACATGCGCCGTGCTGATTTTGAAGCTTTGAATGAGCGCCAGCGGGGCAAAATTGCCCAGGGTGTCAAGGGCGAAAAAACATTTGTCAACCCACGCAATGCCGCAGCCGGTGCCGTGCGGCAACTTGACCCGGCCATTGCAGCGCAGCGGCCTTTGAGCTTTTTTGCCTATGGCCTGGGCGAGGTCACACCGCCAGATGAGGGCGGGCCTGAGTTCACCACCCACTTTGCCATGCTGCAGACGCTGGCATCATGGGGTTTTCCTGTTGCTGGGCAAGTAGAGCAAGCACAAGGCGCTACTGAATTAATAGCATATCACCGCCGTATGGGCGCCAGCCGTGACCAGCTGCCCTTTGACATTGATGGCGTGGTCTACAAAGTCAACGCTTTAAGCCTGCAACGCCAGCTTGGCTTTGTAACGCGAGAGCCGCGCTGGGCGGTGGCACACAAATACCCGGCGCAAGAGCAACTCACCACGGTTTTGGGTGTTGATGTGCAGGTAGGGCGTACTGGCAAACTGACTCCTGTGGCCAAGCTGGCTCCTGTGTTTGTGGGCGGTGTGACGGTGACCAATGCGACTTTGCACAATGAGGACGAAGCGCGCCGAAAAGATGTGCGTGTGGGCGACACCGTGGTGGTTCGCCGTGCCGGGGATGTGATTCCCGAGGTGGTCAGCGTGCTCCTGGAAAAGCGTGTCCATGATGCGCCCCAGTTCACCATGCCGCACCAATGCCCAGTGTGCGGCTCCGTGGCTGTCAGGGAAGAAGGTGAGGCCGATTACCGATGCACTGGCGGGCTGTTTTGTGGTGCGCAGCGCAAGGAAGCTATTTTGCATTTTGCCCATCGGCGTGCCGTTGAAGTCGATGGGCTGGGCGACAAGTTGGTCGAGCAATTGGTTGACAGCAACATCGTTCGTGCCTTGCCCGATCTGTACAAACTCGGGCTGGTGGCCCTGAGCGGTCTTGACCGCATGGCTGACAAGTCGGCCAACAATCTGCTGGAGGCGCTCGAAAAATCCAAGCAGACAACGCTTTCACGTTTTGTCTTTGGGCTGGGTATCCGCCATGTGGGCGAGGCCACTGCGAAAGAGCTGGCACGTCACTTTGGCAAGCTCGATGCGATCATGGATGCACCCGTTGATGCGCTGCTTGAGGTCAGCGATGTCGGCCCCATCGTGGCCAAAAGTCTGCGGACTTTTTTTGATCAGCCTCACAACCGTGAAGTCGTCGAACAACTGCGTGCATGCGGCGTGACGTGGCAAGAGACAGAGCCCGCCCCTAGAGCTTTCATGCCGCTTTCAGGCAAGACCTTTGTCATCACGGGCACCCTGCCTAATTTGAGCCGGGATGAAGCGAAGGAGCGCGTGGAGGCGGCTGGCGGAAAAGTCGCAGGCTCGGTCAGCAAAAAGACCGACTATGTTGTGGCAGGTGCAGACGCTGGCAGTAAACTGGTCAAAGCGCAGGCTCTTGGCGTGGCTGTCATTGATGAGACGGCGTTGTTGGTGTTGCTCGCTGAACACGCCAATTAAAATCCAATCAAGCTGGATCTGGCAATTCTTGCAATGCTGACACTCTGGCAGAAGATTGACTCTACACCGTCGAATCAGTTGGAAAAAGTCATCTGGTAGGCGTAGTTTCCAGGAGGAAGTGATCCAAAAACGACGGATGCCCGGTAATCGTCAATTCTGGATACCACGGGTTTAGGCATTCCGAGTTTCAGGCCCGATATCTCTGGCAAAAATCCTTTTTGCGGCAGCATCACCATCACGGTGGCGCCACTGACAGGTGTTTTTCCCGTGATAGTGACGTTAAGTTCAACCCGTCTGCCGGAGTTGCCATAAGACAACTTGAACCGTTCGCGGTCACGCCACCAGTCTGCCACCTGACCGGCTGATGCAAGCCAGATCTGTGTACGCCGTGTTTTAAGATGCTCAAGGAAACCTGGCATGGCTTTGGCGAACGTGCTGTCTGGTCCAAAGTTCTGGGTGTGTACGCTAAGCAGACCCAGTGCACCCGTGTCGACCACCAGGTCAAAATCATCAATCAGTTCTGAACGGGTCTGCTCTACTGACAAATTTTGTTTGCTGAAATTGATATCGTCGCGTTGCGTTCGGGGCAGCACAATGAGCGCGTCTTGCATGGCGATACCCTCTTGTTTGACAAATATGGGAAGTCGTCCCTCCGTGCGGGCCGGATCAGCTGTGTGGTGGCGTATGCCGGCTTTTTGCAGCAACAATTCTGTGGTGTCGTCATACCCTTCGGTGGGCGCGCGAAACCCGTTGATGCGGCTGATGTCGGGCAACACCGATGCCATTTCTGCCTTCATGTTTTGTATGCGTTGCTCCTGTATGTTGGCTGGCTGGCCCTTAAAACCGACATGTATGTCGGCGTGATAGCCAACCTCAAAGTCGCGCGCCAGCATGGTCAGAACGTCTGGGAAAAGTTTGCCTACAGAAGTCAGAACATAAAATGTAGCCCGGTACTCCAGTGCGCGCATCATGTCCGCAAAAGGCACTGCATTCTGGAATTCTTGCTCGGTATCCATCTCAATGACCTGAGCTGCGAGCTTGCCTTCGGGCCAGCTCGCCCGTACCAGCGCTGGTTGACGCGCAAGCCAACCAATAGTGTCATCAATCAAGTTGAACGCTGATATCGGATGCGATTCCCATGTGGATTCAGCAAAGGCGAAATAAGCTGTGCGGTTCAAACCACCCTTTGACTCCGAATACACAACGGCACCCTCACCGCGTCTGGTCTCATCATTGATGCGTGCATAGTCCATGAAGCGCGCCGCAACCATATCACCCTTGGCGCGCAGTAACAACTCGGACGTCTTGTCCATCCAGATCCTGTAGCCTGCCGGTAGCGTATGCGACACTGGAGATTCACCTGTCAATGTCAGGTTGCGAGCATCCTCGGTGACAGGAATCTCACCAAGCACCCTCACGCCCATGCTCTCCAGAAGTTGCCAGCCTTCCCACTCGCCTTTGTTATTTCGGGTACCCGTCGCCCAGGTACTGAGAACCGAGCCGCCTTTGGCACGGTAAGCCTGTATTTCAGTACGCTCTTCGGTGCTAAGGGACAAAGCTGATGGAAGAATCAACACGCCAGCTTTTTGTTTGCTCAACTCTGAGGCATTCCTGACTTCTTTAAAGCTCAGTTTGCGGCTGGAAAAGTAACCTCGCCATGGCGTCAAGAGCACTTCATAGTTTCCACCAATACCCTTGAAGTAAGCGTCGGTGTTGGAAGATGCATAAAGCGTCACGTTCTCCCGAGTCTGCGCCGAATAGGCCAATGCACCGTTCGAGTCAAGCGTCGATAGCTGCCAGCCAATGGATTTCATGACCAAAAGATAGATCATGACAGGCACCATCGTCCCCACAATGATCATGAACGGCATGTAGAACCCCAGCCGCTGAAAAAAAGGCCGGTTACTGAATTTGTCTGTATCAACGATGGCCATGATGGCAAGCTACTTCAGTCTAAATCTAAATAAATCTAAGTCTAAGGCGGTAAAACATACTCAATCAAGTCATTCGGCAGCAGGTTTTTCAGTGATTTCTGGAACATAACGCTTGAGAAAAATAGGCTCGGTCGAGGCGCTAGTTGCTGAAGTATCCCCAGTTTTTTTTGCTTTCGGCTTTCGGCTGTCGCGCAGTTTGAAGGCTGCATAAGCACCTACGCCTACAATCAGAGTGCCTATGGTTGTTGCCAGAATGACAGTGGCGAGTATAGAGATAAGGTCCATGTCAGAGTTTTCCTTCTCGGTCTAGTTTGCCCCAAGTCATGGTGTTGCCACGCCATTCCTCAATGGTTGCAAAAACTTTAGAAACGTCGATGATATTGATATAGATGAGCCGAAATAGCACAGCGTAGGGAATCAGGGATGGAGCTTCCTCCTCAACGACTACGCAGTAAGCTGCAGCAACCACGTCCAGAATCGTCAATTGCAGCCACCAATAAAAGAGCAAGCTGGAAAGACCGTACTGAATACCCACATAGGCGAAGAAAACACTGCCCAGCAGCGTGGAGAAGGGCCACATGATGCCCTCAAACAGCATATACCAGAGAATAAAACAATTAACACCAGCTGTGCGTGGCTGCCAAAGTGAGGCCTTATGCTTGTTGGTAGCTTGAAGAATACCTCGCGTCCAGCGATAGCGCTGCTTCAAAAGGTTCAGCAATTGACTGGGTGTTTCCACCCAGGCAATGGCCGTAGGCTCATAAGCGATTTGCCAGCCGCGCATCAGCATTTTCAGCGTGAGATCGCAATCTTCAGCAAAGGTGTCGTGGTCATAGCCGCCGACCTGTTGCAGCACTGTCTTGCGAAACATGCCAAGAGGTCCCGGAATAATATTGACAATACGCAAAAAGCTTTGTGCCTTGCGCGCCATGGCCAGGCCTTCGACGTACTCCAGCGCCTGAATATTGCTCCACACGTTCTCGCGGTTGATCACCTTGACATTGCCTGCCACTGCACCGATTTTGGGGTTGTCAAAATGTTTGATGCAAGCCCGCAGCGTGTTGCTTGACAGTTTGGAGTCGCCATCCATGTTGAGAATGAATTCACCGCGTGCTGCAGTCATGCCCGTATTGAGTGCTTCAGCTTTGCCGCCATTGCGTTTGGTAATGACCCGAATCGGAATGGCGTGGGGTTCTCGTGCTACACCCAATGCCTTTTCGTAAGTATCGTCGGTTGAGCCATCATCAATGACGAGGATTTCATAGTTTGGATAATCCAGCAAAAGCAGCGAACGAATGGCTGCTTCTATGACCACGCCTTCGTTGTAAGCGGGCACCACAAGAGAGATCAGGGGCAGTGCATTGTCATCCTGTTGCGGGTTGACCGAAGGTTTGTCTTTTTTGTACATACCTTCTAGGTGATCCATGAAGGAGTACAGAATCATCACTGAATAGCGAAATACCAGGACGACCAGAAAGATCAGCAGGTAAACAGAAATGGCGGAAAGCAGATAGCTCTCCAGCAAAAGGGCAAATGAGCCCTTCGCGTTGCGCACCGAGTTAAAACTAAAACTCAGTGCTACAACGACAAACAGCACAGCTACGAAGCCCCACACATAGCGGGAAAACTTTTTTATTTCCAAAGCTTTTCCAGGCTCACATTGGCGGACTTGGCCCGGTACACAGAGCTGTCGCGCCTGCTCGACAAAGCGCTGGCACTCAATCCAATGGCTATATCAGATGCTATCCAGCGTTTGCCACCTATTCCCACATTCCAGCTTTTTCCCGCTTCACCATACAGCGCAGTGCCTGCTTGAGCCGAGGCGTAGAACCCCCAATCAAGGCCGTCCCACTCAGCAAGAACACCTGCATAAGCCGTACCATACCCTTGTGCTGGAGACCAATAATTGGCTGAACTGAACTTGGCGTCGCGAGTCTCAATACCTAGGAAAGGTTTGAAGTGGCTACCTAAAGGCCGCCACGATGATGCCAGGCTGACGCTGCTGGTGATGATCCGGTTGCCGTCCGAAATATCGTAATAATTAGCCCGCGCCAGCAGTTTGCCAATTGTCAGATTTTGGCTCCACATCAACCCTGCGTTCAAGGCCGATAGATTGGCTGCAAGGCCGTTCGGATTGGTCGCAATCCGGCCCCAGTTGATACGCCCCGCCTGCAATGACAACTGCTCATCGACAAGGCTGATCTGGCCACTCGCAAAAACGCCGCCGCTGGTTTTGGTCGCAGAACTGATCTCGAAGCTTGGTTTTAACGCCAAAGTCAAGTTCTGATATCGAAAAGTAAGGTCTTGCTGGTTGGCCTGAAAAGCGGGTAGCCTGTCCCTGACGGTGCTGGTTTCGATCTCCATAATGTTAGAGCCTGTACTATCCCGCCAGCGATGGTTGAGGGTGACAGCGCGCCGCCGTATATCTGAAGAATCACTTGAGTTGCCAACGCTGACTGTCGTTCGTGGCCTCAAACTCCGGTCGGACAGTTCCAGCCCTTCAATGGCGTCTGCGTTCTCAGGGTCAATCGCTAGAACGGCGCGGTATAACGGTGCAGCTTGATCATCGCGCCCGTTCCAGCGGAAAACGTTGGCTAGTCCAATGTTGGCTTCGTTGGCGTACTTGCCTTTGCCCAGGCCTTGATATGTAGGAATGGCTTCCTGGACACGACCTGTCCAGGCTAGGCTGTTCGCTATGATCAATTGAAGCTCATCGTCGAGTTTTTCCACAGCCATCAGGGCCAGCCCTTCAGTGCCTGCAGCCTGGTAATTTCCAGCAGCATTAAAATCTAAAATACGCTGCTGTTCGGGGCTGCGTTTGACAGCATTCAAGACCTGCTGGTTTTTGCTTGCCCCTCCAGGAGGGATGTACCTAAAAGACTCTAGTGGAAGGCCAATACCAGGGGATGTCGCTGTGCCCTTGCGGTCTGGACTGGCATTGAGCAACAGCTCGCCTGTTTGAGTCCAGCCAGACAATGGCAGGCTCATGCAAATCAGAAACGGCGCAATGTGTTGCCCTGCTGATTTGACAGAACGTATCGGTTGCGCGCGATGCGAAGTCAGATGTTGCGTCATTGTTTTGCTCAGCAAAGTGGCTGTTGTGGCGAAGATGGTCAGTCTCAGAGATTTAAATCCATTCGGACTTTCAAAATCTGCAAACTCAAGTTTCTCGACGGATTGTTGCATAGTCTTTACTTGGCACTGTCTGTATGTGGCGGATTCGTTGCACTCAGAACGGTGTATTGAATCCCATTATTTTGGTCTTTTGAAAATATAAGAAACTAAGAAAACAGGTTTTAAGAAAACAACGCAATGGATCGCCTGAGTCCGCTTGACCACACAAACATCAGTGAGCGATGCAGAGGGTCCCTGAAGCTGCAACAGACTATTTGGCAGCACTACGAGTTGCCCTGGGCACCTCTTTTTTTCCGAAAGCAGGTGTACTGCTGGCGCTGTCGTACACGAAAAGAGGCTCTTCTGAGGAAGCATCTGCGAAACCGTTTGAAGCCGCTAGTTGATTGCCCTGTTGTCTCATGGGGGCGGTAAATGTGGGTGTGACCACAGCCGCAGGCGTGGTGGGGGGGGGGGCCAAAATTTGGCTTTGGGGTGAGTTGACCGGCAAGGTAGTGGGCGATCTGGTCGTTGCAGCACTTTTTGCAGAATGTGTCATGGGCACAAAAAGCGGTTTTTCTGGTGTACTGCCCGAGGAGATGTGCTCGACTGTTGAGCGGCTCGTCTTGGCCGTCAAACTGTCAGTCGAGTCAATAAGTCCGGACGTTTGGAGCAATGTAGCCAGCTCTGGTTGTATTTCTTCGCGCTGTATGAACAGCTTTGGGTCATCGAATGCTGACTCCACAGCCATACCGAGAATTTGCTCGAGGGTGGTGACAATTTCTGATTGGGGACACACATTGAGGAAAACATAGCAGGACTGGCCGTCTGAAGTCATCCGGTCACCCGAGCGCGTCAGTACGTTACGGGTCAATATATCGACCACTGTCAAGCCGGGCATCGGTTTACCCACAACCATTGCACAGGGCACACCCAGCCCCTCTGCGCGGTCAAGGCTGGCAATGACTTCTCTCACAAACGCTTGAACAGGCAGATAAGCGGGCTGTTTTGGAGGAAACGCACTCTCGACCGCTGCTTCAAAGCTGACCTCAACATCGCGCTTGAAAACTTGCCCACTGAGTGACTCTAAAAGAGCAGGCATGCGCGTTATCGGAACATCTCTGCGAACAACCAGACTGACCCCAAGACGCAAAAGCAGTGCTTCACTTTGGTTGCCCAGGGACGCTTCTTTTTCCTGAACCACAATGCGGGCGTAGCGTCCCAGACTGACACGAAGGGAATGCACCGTTTCTGCCAGCTGTTGCAAATTGGAGTCACCATCGAAGCTTAAGATGCATGTAGCAGTACGCATATTGCGCGATGCAAGCATCATGCCTATCGAGGTGTCGACCCGTTGCCATATGCCTGGAACTTGCCCAGTCATGTCGTCCAAGTCAGGGTCCATATAGAAGTAGTGAGGCTCCGCGTCCGGTATGTCTTCTTTGCGTTCAAATCTTTCCTCTTCGTTGACTTGCCTGGAAAGCACTGTTCTGGTCGTGGCTTCATAAAGTCCCGAGTCAAGCGTCAAAAGCGGGTAATTTCTTGCAGTGATCGTTCCCTCGGGCGATTGCCAGTAATCGAATGTGATCTCAAGGCCGTCTCTGTCTCCACTAAGTCGGGCGATTCCAGTTAAGTGATCCATCAAAGCATTGATGGTGCCAGAGTGCTCTGATGTTGATCTCGAAAAAACGAGTAAAGAGGTTACTTTGCGCTGGGCAAACCATTTGCTGAGAACGTCAATTTGGTCCAGAGCCAGAGAAATATCATGCAAGCTGAGCAGCTCGTCAGCCTGGTCAAACAGAAGGTAGCTGTTTTCTGGAATGTCGAACTGCTCGAGCTCTTTAACAAAGCTGTCAGTTCCAAAGCGAAATATTTTCTTTGAAAACTCGTCTTGCATTACAAAAAAATTGAGCCGGTTGACAGCCATCAATTCAGCCGTGTTGAAGCAATCAAAGGACTCCACCCTTCGGATAAATAACTCCGGATTGCTGTGAACAATGACGCTGCACGTCTGATTCGCCTTGAGCGCACTCGCAAGTCCTCCAGCCAGCAACGGAAACCTTGCGGATGGTAATTCCGCAACGAGGACATACAGGCCACCGCTCATCATGTTGGCGCTCAAATTTGGCAGCCCTTGAATGCCGATACTGATGTTTGAGGTCTCTGACAAATGAACTAATGGATTATTCAAAACAAGTACTCCAATCAAGGGGACAGTTATCTGTGGTGCTGATCTTGTTACGCATGTCCTCTTTCACATCTGCAAAGCGCTTGCACAGCAGTTTGGCTTTGTGGTGGCGATCTCCACCTTTAATTTCAAGTCCAGTCAATCACTGCCTTGTATTGTGTTGCCCACAACGCAAAAGGTAGCTGTTTAGCTTCAATAATTGGAAAGCAAGTTGGAAAGTAACAGCTGGAAAACTGTGCCACGTGAGTTTTTCGAGCACAGGAAGATCCACCATGACAGGCATGTCTATGTGACTATTTTACAATCTGTTTCATAGAAATTGATAAAGGCGCCATCTCCAGTTTGCGTACTATTGCGCAATTGCCAGCGTTTTACGGCTATTGGCACCTGTTGACGCCCGTTGGCGCACGCCCAGGTAGGAGCCATCAGAGATACCCGGCTCATGATTTGCGTTCACACAGGAGTGTTTTGAATTTGCGCATTTCAAGGCACTTGGAAATTCAAGGCGACTGAAAATCATGACTTGCCACAAAATTCCTTGTGGCGCTACACAAGGCAGTTGTATTGCAACAACTGCCTAACTGACCCCAGCCAACACTTTAATTCTTCATGCCTTGATGCCGCATCAGTGCATCTATCGAAGGTTCGCGCCCTCTGAAAGCCTTGAACGATTCCATGGCGGGACGACTTCCGCCTGTCTCCAAAACAGCTCTGCGGTATTTTCGGCCTGTTTCAACAGACACTGTGCTGTCACTCTTAGCGTTGTGCGCTGCTTCTTCAAAAGCCTCGTAGGCATCGGCAGACAGAACTTCTGCCCATTTGTAGCTGTAGTATCCGGCAGCGTAACCGCCTGAAAAAATATGGCTGAACGTATGTGCGGTGCGGCTGTAAGGAGGCGGTTTGATCACGGCTACTTCACGGCGCACCTCATTGAGGAGTGTCATGATGTCACTGGATGGGTCATGAGAGGTGTGCAGCAACATGTCAAATAGTGAGAACTCAACTTGGCGCAGCGTCTGCATGCCACTCTGGAAATTCTTGGCTGCCAGCATTTTGTCAAACAGTGCCCTGGGCAGGGGTACGCCCGTATCAACATGAGCAGTCATGTGTTTGAGCACGTCCCACTCCCAGCAGAAGTTTTCCATGAACTGGCTTGGCAGCTCGACCGCATCCCATTCCACGCCACTGATGCCGGAGACATCGCGCTCGTTGATCTGGCTCAGAAGATGGTGCAGGCCATGACCAAACTCATGAAACAAGGTGGTGACATCGTCATGACTCAGGAGCGCAGGTTTGCCACCCACACCATCGGCAAAGTTGCACACAAGGTGCGCTATGGGCGTTTGAAGCTTGCCAGTGTCGGGGCGAAGCCAGCGGGCCCGTACATCGTCCATCCATGCGCCCCCGCGTTTACCAGTTCGGGCGGGCTGGTCAAGGTAAAACTGGCCAATGAGCTGGCCGTCACGTTCGATACGAAAAAACTCTACGCCGGTCTTCCAGACGGGTGCTGTATCCTGGCCAATCGTGACCTCAAACAATGTTTCAATGATTTTGAACAGCCCTGCCAGCACTTTGGGTGCAGTGAAATACTGTTTGACTTCCTGCTCGCTGAAGGAATAGCGCGCTTCTTTGAGCTTTTCCCCAATGTAGGCGTAGTCCCAGGGTTGTGGGTCCACAAGTGCCATATGTTCTGCGGCAAATGCACGCAAATCAGCCATGTCTTTTTCTGCATAGGGACGGGCATGACGCGCCAAGTCACGCAGGAAAGTCACCACTTCTTCAGGCGATTTGGCCATTTTGGCCACGACTGAGACCTCCCCAAAGTTTTTATAGCCCAGCAGTTGAGCCTCTTCAAGGCGAAGTGCCAAAATCTCGCGGATGACTGTGCTGTTGTCAAACTTGCTGAACTGTAAAGGGGCTTGGTCGCTGGCCCGGGTACTGAAAGCTCTGTAGAGCGTCTCGCGAAGCGCACTGCTGTCTGCAAACTGCATGACGGGCAGATAGCACGGCATTTTTAAAGTCAGCTTGTAGCCTTCTTTTGCGTCAAGCACAGCTTGCTGCCTGGCCGTTTGCATGACATCAGCGGGCACGCCAGACAACTCGCTTTCCTGCGCGTAATAGACAAATGCATCTGTTGCGTCCAGTGCATTCTCACTGAACTTCTGGCTCAGCTCCGCCTGCTGTTCCTGAATTTCTGCAAACCGTTTTTTGGCTGCTCCCGTCAATTCAGCACCTGACAGCACAAAATTGCGCATGGCATTTTTGTGTGCCTGGCGTTGCTCGGCATTCAGGCCTGTCGTGTCAATGGCTTTGTACTTGGCATAGAGTCTTTCGTCTGCACCAAGACGCGTCCAGAACTCCGTTACCTTGGGCAGCACTGCGTTGTAGGCAGAGCGCAGCTCGGGCGTGTCAGCCACGCTGTTGAGATGACTCACTGCACCCCATGCCCGGCTCAGTCTTTCGGTTGCAACGTCCAGAGTGCCTGCAATGGCGTTCCAGCTGGCCGGAAAAGCTGCAGATGTGACTGCTTCAAGCGCCGCATTGGCTTTTGGCAGCAACACATCCATGGCGGGGCTGATATGTTCTGGCAGGATGCGGTCAAACAGCGGGAGGTCAGAAAAGTCCAGGAGAGGGTTCGGTGAGGTCATGACAAATAGCTGTGGGCGACAGGGCTGAATCTAAAGGGCTGGACTTCAAGGCCGTCAGTCTTGTGATCTTTTCTTGAGGCTTTTCAGTTGTGGTTTTTTGGCACGTTTGACCGTGCCACCCGGTGTCAGGCGTTGGTTGCCCAAAACCCGTAGTACTTTGACTTCTGGCCGTTGCCCGTAGCGCGAGCTGTTTTTAAGAACTTTGACATCGCGAGGCCCTGCCATGCGGTCTTCACTGATTTTCTTTTCTTTTTCTGGCAGTGGTCGCCAAAGTACCAGCAACTTGCCGATATGCTGGATTGGCGCGGCATGAAGTTCATTGGCCAGCGTCTGGAAAATGGCCTCGCGGCCAGCACGGTCGTCGGACTGCACTTTTACCTTGATCAGGCCGTGTGCATTGAGCGCGGCGTCAGTTTCTTTTTTGACAGCGTCTGTCAGACCGTCCGCGCCGATCATGACAACGGCGTTTAGGTGGTGCGCCTCGGCGCGTTGTTCTTTGCGCTGGGCGGGGGTAAGTTGTATTTGAGCCATCACCAGATTATCGGTGACCTTGTGGGGTTTTGATCAGAGGACAATCGAAGGCATGAGAGCACATCACAAACCCGCAAATTCTGCGCAGACCAAAGTGGCCCGCAAAACAGATGCCAAGGGCAGCAAGGTCAACAAGGCATGGTTGCACGACCATATCAATGACCCGTATGTCAAACTCGCCAAAAAGGAGGGCTACCGTGCGCGTGCAGCTTACAAACTCAAGGAAATTGACGAGACCCTGGGATTGATTCGGCCCGGAGGTCTCGTCGTCGATCTGGGCAGCACGCCTGGCGCCTGGAGCCAGTACGTCAGGCGTAAATTGTCCCCCGGTGGGGCGGCTGCAGGTGAGCTTGACGGACAGATCATCGCACTTGATTTACTGCCTATGGAGCCCATTGAAGGCGTCGTATTTATTCAAGGCGATTTCAGGCAGACCGAGGTACTGCAAACACTCGAGCGTGCTGTGTCTGCCGCTGGGCAATCCCGGAAGGTGGATGTGGTGATATCGGACATGGCGCCGAACCTGTCCGGTATTGAATCTGCGGATGCAGCGCGCATCTCTGACCTGGTGGAGCTGGCAGTGGAATTTTCGGTGCAGCACCTGACGCACGACGGTGCGCTGGTTGTCAAACTGTTTCACGGTGGTGCCTATGACCCCATGGTGAAGTTGTTCAAAGACACGTTCCGCATGGTCAAGCGCTTCAAACCCAAAGCTTCACGGCCTGGCTCGTCGGAAACTTTTTTGGTGGGGCGGGGTCTTAAAGGGCTGGCTACTTCGGCGCCCCAGTGCTCTGAGCCTCCTGAAATGACCAAAACCACATAAACCCGTTTTAAACCAAGGGGTGTAGGTTTGGATTTGTACGGTTTTGCCCCTTGAAAGGCATAAAATCAGTCGCATGTGTTACCCCAGTAATGTGCCCATTGCATTTGGGTTTTTTGATCGGAGTCCTCCTTGAACAATCAGTGGTTTTCCAAAATTGCAATCTGGCTGGTAATCGCCATGGTGCTGTTCACCGTATTCAAGCAATTTGACACGCGCAACAGTGCAGGTGCCAACTACCTTGGGTATTCCGATTTTCTTGAAGAGGTGCGCGGCAAGCGAATCAAGACGGCAACCATTGCTGAGGGCCAAGGTGGCACTGAGATTTCAGCGACCACTACGGATGACCGCAAAGTTCGCACGACAGCGACTTACCTAGACCGTGGCCTGGTGGGAGACTTGATTGCCAACGACGTGAAGTTTGACGTCAAAGCGCGCGAAGAAGGCTCGTTGCTCATGACCTTGCTGGTGAGCTGGGGTCCCATGCTGTTGTTGATTGGTGTTTGGGTTTACTTTATGCGGCAGATGCAGGGTGGCGGCAAAGGCGGAGCTTTCAGCTTTGGTAAATCAAAAGCCCGCTTGCTTGACGAGTCCACGAACCCCGTGACATTTGCAGATGTGGCTGGCTGCGACGAAGCCAAGGAAGAGGTCAAGGAAGTGGTGGACTTCCTGAAAGATCCGACAAAATTCCAGAAGCTGGGTGGCCGCATTCCACGTGGCTTGTTGCTGGTGGGGCCTCCGGGCACGGGTAAAACGTTGCTGGCAAAAAGTATTGCCGGTGAGGCAAAAGTTCCGTTTTTCTCAATTTCAGGCTCTGATTTCGTTGAAATGTTCGTTGGCGTGGGTGCATCCCGGGTACGAGACATGTTTGACAATGCCAAAAAGAATGCACCCTGCATTATTTTTATCGACGAAATTGATGCAGTAGGCCGCCAACGTGGTGCTGGCTTGGGGGGTGGCAACGATGAACGTGAACAAACGCTCAACCAGATGCTGGTGGAGATGGACGGCTTTGAAACCAACGTTGGTGTGATTGTGGTGGCTGCAACCAATCGTCCTGACATTCTTGATGCAGCTTTGCTGCGTCCTGGACGTTTTGACCGCCAAGTCTATGTCACGCTGCCAGACATTCGTGGCCGCGAGCAAATCCTCAACGTACACATGCGCAAAGTGCCCCTGGGTCAAGACGTGAGTCCCGGCGTCATTGCTCGCGGCACACCCGGCATGTCAGGTGCTGACCTCGCCAACCTGTGCAACGAAGCCGCCCTGATGGCTGCCCGTCGCAGTGCCCGTACGGTTGAAATGCAGGACTTTGAAAAAGCCAAGGACAAAATTCTTATGGGCCCCGAGCGTAAAAGCATGGTCATGCCCGAAGAAGAGCGCCGCAATACGGCTTACCATGAGTCAGGTCATGCGCTGCTCGGCAAGATGCTCCCCAAGTGTGACCCGGTTCACAAGGTCACGATCATCCCGCGCGGCCGCGCTCTGGGCGTGACCATGAGTTTGCCCGCCGTGGACCGCTACAGTTATGACCGGGAGTTCATGCTCAGCCAGATCAGCATGCTGTTTGGTGGCCGTATCGCTGAAGAGGTGTTCATGAATCAGATGACCACGGGTGCCAGCAATGATTTCGAGCGCGCCACAGGGCTGGCCAGAGACATGGTGACCCGCTACGGCATGACAGAAGCGCTTGGCCCCATGGTTTATGCTGAAAATGAAGGTGAAGTGTTTTTGGGACGTTCGGTCACCAAAACCAACAACATGTCCGAGTCCACATTGCAAAAGGTTGACAGTGAAGTGCGCCGCATCATTGACCAGCAGTATGGGGTAGCCCGCACGTTGATCGAAGACAACAAGGACAAGATACACGCCATGGCGAAGGCTTTGCTCGAATGGGAAACCATTGACGGGGACCAGCTGGATGACATCATTGCTGGCAAAGAGCCCCGTCCTCCCAAAGACTGGACACCGCGCAACCCGTCCGTCGGTGGTATGGGTGGCCCGAGTGGCGGCACGCCTGTGGTGGTGACTGATCCTGCGCCCACCGTAGCCTGACAGCCTCCTGATAACGTTTCTGGTTCATAAAGCCCGGGCTGGTCCCGGGTTTTCTTTTTTAAACGAGTTGCACAGGGGTTTTATTTGATCTGGCAGACCTCCCGCTTTCAAATTGATCTGGCCCGGCCGCAGGTCATGGGTATCGTCAATGTCACGCCAGACTCGTTTTCTGATGGCGGCACATATTTTCAGCAGGGCAGCGGGCTGACAGGCGTTTTTGAGCATTGCGCGCAGCTGCTCAGAGATGGTGCTGACATGCTCGATATTGGCGGCGAATCAACCCGCCCGGGTGCTACACCTTTGCCGCTCGATGAGGAGTTGGCCCGCGTGTTGCCTGTGGTGCGTCATGCGGCCCAGCTGGGGGTTCCGGTATCGGTAGATACTTACAAGCCTGAAGTCATGCAGGCAGCTCTCGACGCGGGAGCTGACATCATCAATGACATCTGGGCACTGCGGCAACCAGGTGCGTTGCAGGCGGTGGCCCGGCACCCGGCTTGTGGCGTGTGTTTGATGCACATGCACCGCGAACCCCAAACCATGCAGGCCAGCCCCATGCAGGGCGATGCAGTGGTGCAGGTCGTCGATTTTTTGAAGGCGCGTGCATCGGTTCTGGAGCGTACGGGTGTCAAAAGCACACGCATCGTGCTGGACCCAGGCATTGGATTCGGTAAAACAGTTGAGCAGAATTTTCTGCTCCTGCGCCAGCAGCGCGCGCTGCTGGCCACAGGCTACCCGCTGCTGGCGGGTTGGTCACGCAAATCGTCACTGGCTGCTGTCAGTGTCAGCAACACGTCTTTGGCTGCAGCTGCCAGGCTGGACATGAGCGAGCGCATGGTGCCCAGCATTGCCGCTGCCCTGCTGGCTGTTGACCGGGGCGCTCGCGTGGTGCGCGTGCATGATGTGCGCGAGACGGTTCAGGCTTTGAAAGTATGGTCTGCAGCGGCCTTTTGACTCGATGGATTAACGTACATTAAGCAGCGCGTTTAAAAATACTCAAGAGGAGCAGACATGAGCAGGCAATATTTTGGTACGGACGGCATTCGGGGCACGGTAGGCCAGGCACCGATCACGCCTGATTTTGCACTGCGGCTAGCCCATGCGGTGGGCCGGGTGCTCAAACGCACTGAGGCCAAGCCCACGGTATTGATTGGCAAAGACACCCGTATTTCTGGCTATATGCTCGAGAGTGCGCTGGCAGCCGGTTTCACGTCTGCTGGGGTTGATGTCATGCTGCTCGGGCCCCTGCCTACGCCCGGCGTGGCTTACCTGACCCGCGCTCAGCGTGCCAGCCTGGGCGTGGTCATCAGCGCCAGTCACAACGCTTTTCCAGACAACGGCATCAAGTTTTTCAGTGCCCAGGGCACCAAGCTCAGCGACGCATGGGAGCTGGACGTAGAAGCGGTACTGGCCGAGGCACCCGTCTGGTCAGACTCTGCCGGCCTGGGCAAAGCCAGGCGTCTGGATGACGCTGCAGGTCGTTACATCGAGTTTTGCAAGAGCACATTTGCCAACAACCTGAGCCTCAAAGACCTCAGAATTGTGGTCGATGGCGCCCATGGTGCGGCCTATCACATTGCACCTCTGGTGTTTCACGAGCTGGGCGCAGAGGTGATCGCCATCGGTTGCGAGCCGGACGGCATGAACATCAATGACCATGTGGGTGCCACCCACCCCGATGCGCTCATTGCCGCAGTCAAGGCGCATCGCGCAGATTACGGAATTGCGCTGGATGGCGATGCTGACCGGCTGCAACTGGTCGATGCCAAGGGGCGTCTGTTCAATGGCGACGAGGTGTTGTTCCTGATGGTCAGCGAACGGCTTGGGCGTGGTGAGAAAGTGCCCGGTGCTGTGGGCACCCTGATGACCAACATGGCCGTTGAGTTGGCATTGCAGCGAAAAGGCGTCGAATTTGTGCGGGCCAAAGTAGGGGACCGCTATGTGCTCGAAGAGCTTGAAAGACGCGGCTGGGTACTGGGCGGAGAAGGCTCTGGCCACTTGCTGGCACTGGACAAGCACACCACCGGGGACGGCCTGATCAGTGCGCTTCAAGTGCTGCAGGCCTGTGTGCGCAGTGGCCAGTCGATTGCCGCGCTGCTGTCCGAGGTGGTGTTGTTCCCGCAAACGCTGATCAACGTGCGGCTCCAGCCTGGTCAAGACTGGCGCGCAAGCACCGCGCTGGCGCTGGAGACCCAGGCTGTTGAGGCTGAGCTGGGAGACCATGGCCGTCTGCTTATCCGTGCCAGTGGCACTGAGCCACTGGTGCGCGTGATGGTCGAGGCGCGTGATGCACAGCAAGCCAGAGCCTGTGCCGAGCGCATCGCCAAGACGCTCAAAGGTTAACGCCCGCTGATTGACTTTCATGCAGCTGCTTACCTCCCACATCCCACATCCCATATCCCATATCCCACATCCCACATCCCACATCCCACATCCCATGCCTGACTTGAACATCATCCAGGCTGACTATGCCAACCCGCTGCATGCGGCGGCCTTGATCGGCCTGCTGGACGACTATGCGCGTGATATTTCAGGCGGCGGCGAGCCACTGAGTGATTTCACCAAAACCCACCTGGTCAGTGCCCTGGCCGCACGGCCCCAGGCCTTCAGTGTGCTGGCTTTTGAGGGCGCGCAACCCGTGGGGCTGGTGAACTGCATGGAAGGCTTTTCAACTTTTGCCTGCCAACCCTTGGTCAACGTCCATGATGTGGTGGTCATTGCCGGCCAGCGCGGCAAAAGGCTGGGCGAGAAAATGCTGGCGCTGGTCGAACACATCGCGGCCCAGCGGGGTGCCTGCAAGCTCACACTGGAAGTGCTGCAAGGCAACCTGAGTGCCATCAAGCTCTACCAGCGCATCGGTTTTGCCGCCTATCAGCTGGACCCGGCAATGGGACAGGCACAGTTTTTCCAGAAGTGGCTGGGCGCGCACCGCCATTGACATGCAGGTCTCTGGTTGAGTGATAAAAAATGCCGCCACGGCACGTTGCATCTATATAGTTTGCTATTTAAAACATAGCATTTAGTCGGTTGATGCGCTCCAGCGATCCCCCCAGGCTTTGTCGATGCTGCGGCGGTCGCGCTTGGTCGGGCGGCCATGCTCCAGGCTGCTGGCAGGCTCTGTGCCAAGGCGGCGTTGCTCGACCACCTGCGCTCTTGCGGCCAGGCTGTCAGCGGTTTCCTCATACATCAGCTGCGCCACGGGTGCCCCACCGCGCTGGCTGCTGATGCCGCGCACCACCACGGTGCGGGTAAGCGGGCCTTGCCTGAGCGTGACGGTGTCACCCATCTTGACTTCGCGGGCGGGTTTGGCCTCAACATCGTTGATGCGGACACGGCCCTTGTCTATCTCTTGCACTGCCAGCGAGCGCATTTTGTAAAAACGGGCGGCCCACAGCCATTTGTCGATGCGTAATTTTTCCATTGGCGGTTTTCAGTCCTTTGGCTTATTTTGAACCAAAAGCAGGCGGGCAGTCGCATCCAGCCCTGTGATCCTGTTGCGCGCTGTCCGGTTTGCAAGCGTCAGGCTCCCACCCAGTGCCTGGGTGATTTCACGACAAATGGCCAGACCCAGCCCCGAGCCATGCCGCAGATCACCCGCCGAAAAAGGCTGGTACAGCCGCGCTGCCAGCTCGGCTGTAATACCCGGCCCACTGTCGCTGATGGTCAATGCTGCTGCGCGACTGTCGCACACAACACGTACCGTCAGGGCACCGCCGTGGGGGTTGTGCTTGATGGCGTTGTGCAGCAGGTTGCGCACCAGCTCGCCCAGCATCCACTCGTGCGAGGCGATCAGGGCCGGTACGGTTTCCAGACAGAAATCGATGTTTTTCTCCGCGATCAAGGGCGACAAATCCAGCGCCACCTGGCGCACCACCTGCGCCAAGTCCATGCTGTGCGGCTCGGCCTGCTGGCGCAACTGCTCGATTTTTGCCAGTGCCAGCATCTGGTTGGCCAGCAGCGTGGCGCGGTCAACCGTCTGGTTGATTTCGCGCAGGGCATTTTGCGCATCGGTGTCGCCACGCAGGGCAGACTGCGCCTGTACTTTGAGCACGGCCAGCGGGGTGCGCAGCTGGTGTGCGGCGTCGCGTACAAAGCGCGTCTGGTGGTCCAGCAAGCCTTGCAAACGGTGCATCACGGCGTTGGTGGCGTCCACCAGCGGTAGCAGTTCAAGGGGCGCACCGGGTGCGGTGATCGGGCTCAAGTCGCCTTGCGGGCGCGACTGCAACTGAGCACTCAAGTGGCGCACCGGCCGGGTGGCGCGCTGCACCACCCCCACCGTGACCAGCGCTATCACCAGCACCAGCAAGGCTTGGCGCCACAGGGTGTCCAGCAAGATTTTGCGTGTCAGCGCGTGCCTCAGCTCCAGCGTTTCAGCCACCTGAATGACAGCCATGCCCCGCCCCTGCGAGCTGGCAACGGGCTGCAGCAGCACTGCCACCCGCACATCCGCGCCCCGAAATGCATCGTCATAAAAATCGACCAATGCGTCGTAGGGTGGTTTGGCGGGGATACTCCCGCGCCAGAAAGGCAGCTGGGCAAAGCCGGAGATCATCTCGCCGTTCAAGCTGGACACGCGGTAGAAAAGGCGGCTCTGGTTGTCAGCCTCAAAGGCTTCCAGCGCGGCATAGGGCACCGTCACGCGCAATTCGGACTGCTCGTCGTAGCCGGTCACGTCAAGTTGCTCGCCAATCGACTTGGCGGAGGCCAGCAGCGTGCGGTCATAGGCGGTGTTGAGTGCGCTGAAAGTCTGGTTGTAGAGGCTGACTGTGTTGACCACCACCAGCACACATACCGGGATCAAGATACCCAGCAAGAGGTATCGCCTCAGTGAAATCGCCCTCACGCTTGTCACAGCGCGCACGGTGCTGCTTTCCGGGGAGACTGAACTTGCCAGGGGCTCCTCGCCCGAGCGTTCGCCCGTCTGCACACCAGAAGGGCTCGTCACGCCCCGACCTTCAGCAGATAACCCAGGCCGCGCAACGTCACGAGCGTCACGCCGGTAGGCAGCAGCTTTTTGCGCAGCCGGTACACCACGACCTCAATGGCTTCGTACTGCACGTCGACCTCGCCCGGAAACACCCACTCAAACAGTTTTTCTTTGGCCACAGCATGGCCCGGCCTGACCATGAGTGCCTGCAGCAAATGCAGTTCGCGCGGCGTGAGTTCGAGGACCAAACCCTCATGGTAGATGGCACCGCTCTCTTTTTCATAGCGCAAAGTGCCCATGAAACTTGCTGTGGAGCCTGATTCGGCTCTGAAACCAGAGCCGTTTTCAGCCGTGGCACCGCTGGCACTGCGCCGACGACCCAGGGCGCGCAGGCGAGCTTCAAGCTCATCGAGGTCAAACGGCTTGGGCAGGTAGTCGTCAGCGCCCAGATTCAGCCCCATGATGCGGTCGCCCACCGTGCCGCGCGCCGTCAAAATCAGCACGGGTGCCAGCAAGCCTTGCTGGCGTGCCTGCTCCAGCACCTGCAGGCCGTCCAGGCCGGGCAGGCTCAGGTCCAGCAACACCACATCGGGCCTGGCCTGCGTCCAGTGCGCCACGGCAAGTAGCCCGTCGGTACATGCCAGCACCTCCATGCCCCGGCGGCTCAGGGCGCGTTGCAGGGCCGTCTGCATGGATGCATCGTCTTCAATCAGCAGCAGTTTCATTGCATGTGGTGGGCAAGGGTTGTGGGTCAGGAGGTGAGAATCGGACGAAACCCAAGAGGTGGACATTAGCACTTCCCCTAATGTCTGGCGACAGCCGTTTGACAGAAACG
>RDZZ01000020.1 GCA_004293655.1 Polaromonas sp.
GGCAGCACCACATCGGCCAGCCAGGCCGTTTCAGTCATGAAAATATCTTGCACCACCAGATGCTCCAGGCTGGCCAGCGCATGGCGCGCGTGGTTCAGGTCGGGGTCGCTCATGGCGGGGTTCTCGCCCATCACGTACATGCCGCGAATCTTGTGCGGGTCGCTGCCGGGGGCCAGCGCCTTGTGCATGATCTCCACCACGGTGTAGCCAGGTTTGTCGTCCAGCTTGACGCCCCAGAAATTCTCAAACCAGTCGTGACTGGCTTTGTTGTCCACCCGCTGGTAGTTGGGGAACATCATGGGAATCAAACCTGCGTCGCTCGCACCCTGCACGTTGTTTTGGCCACGCAGCGGGTGCAAGCCAGAGCCGGGTTTGCCAATCTGGCCTGTCACGGTGCTCAGGGCAATCAGGCAGCGTGCGTTGTCGGTGCCATGCACATGCTGGCTGATGCCCATGCCCCACAAAATCATCGCGCCCTTGGCTTTGGCAAACTCACGCGCCACTTCGCGCAGCGTTTGGGCTGGAATACCGCAAATCGGTGCCATCGCCTCGGGGCTGTAGGCTTTGACGTTGTCACGCAGGGCTTCAAAGTTGCTGGCACGCTCGCGAATAAAGTCAACATCAGTCAAGCCCTCGTCAATCACGGTATGAATCAGCGCATTGAGCATGGCCACATCGGTGTCCGCCTTGAACTGCAGCGTGCGCCACGCGTGCTTGCCAATGTCGGTGACGCGCGGGTCAGCCAGCACGATTTTTGCGCCGCGCTTCATGGCGTTTTTCATCCATGTCGCGGCCACCGGGTGGTTGGCCGTGGGGTTGGAGCCAATCACAAAGATCAAGCCTGCGTGCTCCACATCATTGACCTGGTTGCTCACCGCACCGGAGCCTACGCCTTCAAGCAGCGCAGCCACGCTGGACGCATGGCACAAGCGGGTGCAATGGTCAACGTTGTTGCTGCCAAAACCGGTGCGCACCAGTTTTTGGAACAGATAGGCTTCTTCATTGCTGCCCTTGGCTGAGCCAAAGCCTGCCAGTGATTTCTTGCCCTGGGTGTCGCGCAGGTTTTTAAGCGTGGTGCCGCTGTAGTTCAGTGCCTCTTCCCACGTCGCTTCACGGAACACCTCTGACCAGTCGGCGCTGTTGCGGTTCAGCTTTTCAAGCATCGCCGGGTCTTTGAGAGCGCCGGGTTTGCGGATCAATGGTCTGGTCAGGCGCTGCGGGCTGGCGGCGTAGTCAAAGCCAAAACGCCCCTTGACACACAAGCGGCTGTGGTTGGCCGGGCCGTCGCGGCCATCGACACTCACAATCACGTTGTCTTTGACGTTGTAGGTCAGCAGGCAGCCAACGCCGCAAAACGGGCACACCGAATCGACTTTTTTATCGACCACTTGCGAGCCGATTTGCGTCTTCGGCATCAGCGCCCCGGTTGGGCAGGCCTGCACGCATTCACCACAGGCCACGCAGGTACTGTCGCCCATGGCGTCGCCCAGGTCAAACACGATCTCGCTGTGCGAGCCGCGCATGGCGTAGCCAATCACGTCGTTGACCTGCTCTTCACGGCAGGCGCGCACGCAGCGGTTGCACTGAATGCACGCGTCCAGATTGACCGCCATGGCTGGGTGCGAGATGTCGGCTTTGGGTTGCTCGCGGCGCAGTGCTTTGAGTTCAGGGCGAACGGTGACGTTTAAGCGGCCAGCCCAGTCGCTGAGTTCACCGTGCTGCCGGGATTCGTCCTTTTCGTTCCACTTGTAGCCCACATCCGGCATGTCCGACAGCAGCATCTCTACCACCATCTTCTGGCTTTTGAGGGCACGCTCGCTGCTGGCCTGCACTTCCATGCCCGCTTTGACACTGCGGCAGCAGCTGGGTGCCAACACCCGCTCGCCCTTGATTTCGACCACGCAAGCGCGGCAGTTGCCGTCTGCGCGGTAGCCGTCCTTGTAGCAAAGGTGCGCAATGTCGATGCCGTGGCGTTTGGCGGCTTTGAGGATGGTTTCACCCTCATAAGCGTGGCAGGTGCTGCCGTCGAGTTTGAACTCAACGGTTTGTGGCAAGACCTCCACCATTTTGGCAGGTGCGTTCATGATGTGGCTCCAACTTCTTGCGCAAAGTACTGATGGACGCAGCGAATCGGGTTCGGTGCCGCCTGACCCAAGCCGCAGATGGACGCATCACCCATCACATCAGCGATATCTGTGAGTGTTTGTGCATCCCACACAGGGGCCTGCATGAGCCGTGCAGCCTTGGCTGTGCCAACACGGCACGGTGTGCATTGGCCGCAGCTTTCGTGTTCAAAAAACTTCATGACATTCAGGGCTGCATCACGCGCCTTGTCCTGATGCCCGAGGATGATGACTGCAGCCGAGCCAATAAAGCAGCCATAGGACTGAAGCGTGTCAAAGTCCAGCGGAATTGTGTTCAAGCTGGCGGGCAAAATACCGCCCGACGCACCGCCCGGCAGGTAGGCATAAAAGTGGTGACCGTCCAACATGCCACCGCAATACTCGTCGATCAGCTCCTGCACCGTGATGCCGGCAGGTGCCAGCTTGACACCCGGCTGCTTGACGCGGCCACTCACGCTGAAACTGCGCAAACCCTGGCGGCCATTGCGCCCAAAGCTGCCAAACCACTGCGGGCCTTTTTCAACAATGTCACGCACCCAGTACAGGGTCTCAAAGTTGTGTGCCAGCGTGGGCCGGCCAAACAGACCCACCTCGGCAATGTAGGGCGGGCGTTTGCGGGGCACGCCACGTTTACCCTCAATGCTCTCGATCATGGCGGACTCTTCGCCGCAAATATAGGCTCCGGCACCGCGCCGCAGCTCAATCAATGGCAAATGGCAGGGCGGGTCAGCCTGCAGTTTGGCGATTTCCCGCTCAAACATCTCGCGGCAGCCGTGGTACTCATCCCGCAGGTAGATGTAGCAGGCATCAATGCCCACCACCTGTGCCGCAATCAGCATGCCCTCCAGAAAACGGTGTGGGTCACGCTCTGAGTAAGTGCGGTCTTTGAAGGTACCGGGCTCGCCCTCGTCGATGTTCACCGCCATGACACGCGGCGCGCTCTGACTGCGCACAATGCGCCATTTGCGCCCTGCCGGAAAACCCGCACCACCCAGACCCCGCAGGCCAGAGTCTTCCATGGCCTGGGTGATGCGTTCGATGTCGTCTTCACCCTTGGCCAGACGCGCAGCCAGCGCATAACCGCCACTGGCACGGTACATCTCATAGGTGGTGTGACCGGGTGTGGCACCCAGAGGTTCACCTGGAATGCTTTTTTCAGCATGATCAGACGCTACAAAATTAATAGCTGAAAACCCACGTTCTTCGTGCTGTAGGCCACTTTTTAGTGCTGAAACAACAGCGTCTGGCGTGGCAAACGGTACCGGGCACTGGTGAACCACCACTGCGGGTGCCTGCTCACAACGGCCAATGCAGGGCGCAGCAATCACACGCGCATCAGCGTCGCCCAGCAAGGCGGGCAGGCGGGCCAGCAGACCTTGTGCGCCGGCCAGCTCGCAGGCCAGGCCATCGCACACCCGAATGGTCACGCCGGGTGCTTTTCCATCACCGCGCACCACCTCAAAGTGGTGGTAGAACGTGGCCACCTCATACACCTCGGCCAGGGGAACGCTCATCTCTTTGCCAAGGGCTGCCAGATGGCGGTCATGCAGGCAGCGGTAAGCGTCATTGAGCTTGTGCAGGTGCTCGATCAGCAAATCGCGCCTGTGCCCTTCGGCGGGTTTGGCACCGATCAGTGCACGCACTTCATTGATGGAAACATCATCCGCCTGACGTCCCTTGAGTCTGCTTTTGCGCCTGATGCGCTCCCGCAACTCATCCACAGTCGCAATGGCGACTGCTTTGGGTTCACTGATTTCGCAGGTACGTGCAGGATGGTTCATGGTCGCTGGCAATGGAGGTAGCGGTGTGTTGTTGGCACAGCGCCTGAAGGCTAAAGAAGTACAAAAAACAGTGCGGCACCATATCGAGCGACAGATTCTCAAGCCCCAGCTCCAGCTCGGCAGAACTCAGCGAGCGCACGATGGGCGAGATGCCCGGGTGGCGTGCGTGCAGCAGGGCAGAAAACCGCGCCACAACTGGAATAGCGGTTGGCACAGACCCCATCGTCAATGTGCCCTGCGGCTTGCCTGCCACACTGCGCAATTCTTGCTGCAACAGTTCGCGCTCATGCAGCATGCGCCGGGCACTGGCCAGAACACGTTCACCCTCGGCTGTGAAGCCCCCAAACGAACGCCTGCGCCTGACGATGGCGCAACCAAACTCTTCTTCCAGTGCCCGCAACGCGTTGGACAGCGCCGGCTGCGTGATGTGGCACGCCATCGCGGCCCGTCCGAAATGCCTGTGCTCGGCCAGCGCGGCCAGGTAGCGAAGCGAGGCAAGCAGATTCATGGCGCCATGTTGCCCGGGTTGGGGTTAGGTGTTTTTGGAGATCGTGATGGTCGGAAATTTGGCTGAAAAGTCCTTGGCCTTGGCCGCCACCGTGATGGCCATTTTGCGGGCAATCGCCTTGTAGATGCCCGCCACATCACCATCCGGGTCAGCTACCACCGTGGGCATGCCGTTGTCTGCCTGCAAGCGAATCTGCATGTCCAGCGGCAATGCACCGAGGTAGTCCATCTTGTAGTCTGCGGCCATTTTCTTGCCGCCGTCTTCGCCAAAAATATGTTCGGTGTGGCCGCAGTTGCTGCAAATATGCACCGCCATGTTCTCCACAATGCCCAAAATCGGCACGCCGACTTTTTCAAACATCTTGATGCCTTTTTTAGCGTCCAGCAGCGCAATGTCTTGCGGCGTGGTGACGATGACTGCGCCCGTCATGGGCACGCGCTGGCTCAGGGTGAGCTGGATGTCTCCGGTGCCGGGCGGCATGTCCACGATCAGATAGTCCAGGTCGCGCCAGTTGGTCTGCCTCAAGAGTTGCTCCAGCGCCTGCGTTGCCATGGGGCCGCGCCAGATCATGGCTTCGTCCTGCGCCACCAGAAAACCGATCGACATCACCTGAATGCCGTGGTTTTCCATCGGCTCCATGTTTTTGCCATCCATGCTGTCAGGGCGCCCGGCAATGCCCATCATCATGGGCTGGCTGGGGCCGTAAATATCGGCATCCAGCAGACCCACACTGGCGCCTTCTGCGGCCAGGGCCAGCGCCAGGTTGACAGCCGTGGTGCTTTTGCCCACGCCGCCTTTGCCAGAAGCCACGGCAATGATGTTTTTGACGTTCGGCAGCAGTTGCACGCCGCGCTGCACGCTGTGGCTGGCAATCTTGACGCTGAGGTTGACCGAGACATTGCCCACGCCCACCACACTTTTGGCAGCCGCAATCAGGCTTTTGCGAAAGGCCGGAAAATGGCTCTTGGCAGGGTAGCCAATTTCCACGTCAAACGACACATCGCCGTCGGTGATGTGCAGGTTTTTGATCGATTTGCTGCTGACGAAGTCTTTGCCGGTGTTGGGGTCAATGACGGATGTGAGTGCTTGGAGCAGTTGGTCTTGGGTGGGCATAAAGTTCTTTGATACGGTGCTTTGGTGTGATTTTTCTTTGAATCTCCCAGTGTAGCCATCACACTTAAAATAATGGATTGCCCCCTCAAAAAGCACCACTGATGTCCCGCCAACTCTTCGTCACCACCGCCCTGCCCTACGCCAACGGCAAGTTCCACATTGGCCACATCATGGAGTACATCCAGGCCGATATCTGGGTGCGCTTTCAACGCATGCAGGGCAGTCATGTCAATTTTGTCGGGGCAGACGACGCGCACGGTGCGCCCATCATGATTGCGGCTGAAAAAGCGGGCAAAACGCCGCAGCAGTTTGTGGCTGATATTGCAGCGGGCCGCCAAGAGTATCTGGACGGTTTTCACATCCAGTTCGACAACTGGAGTTCGACCGATTCGCCAGAAAACCACGAACTGGCCCGGCAGATTTACCGTGACCTCAAAGCCAACGGCCTGATTGAAACCCGCACGGTCGAGCAGTTCTTTGACCCGGAAAAGAGCATGTTTTTGCCGGATCGTTACATCAAGGGCACGTGTCCCAAATGCGGCACAAAGGACCAGTACGGCGACAACTGTGAAAACTGCGGTGCGGTGTATGCGCCAACCGATCTGATCAACCCGTACTCGGCGCTGTCAGGCGCTACGCCTGTGCTGAAAAGCTCGGAGCATTTTTTCTTTAAATTGTCTGATCAGCGCTGCGTTGATTTTTTAGAAAACTGGACGCAAGACGGCAAATTGCAACCCGAAGTGGCCAACAAGGTCAAAGAGTGGTTCAGCGTTCGCACCAACCCCGATGGCACGCAAAGCGAAGGCCTGGGCGACTGGGACATCAGCCGCGATGCACCTTACTTTGGCATTGAAATACCAGATGCGCCAGGCAAGTATTTTTATGTCTGGCTCGATGCCTGCTGGGCAAACGCGGTGAGGACTACGACGCCTACATGGCCAATCCGGCGCTGGAGCAATACCACTTTATTGGCAAAGACATCGTGACCTTTCACACGCTATTCTGGCCTGCCATGCTGCACTTCAGCGGTCGAAAAACACCCAACAACGTATTCGTCCACGGCTTTTTGACCGTGAACAACGGCGAAAAGATGAGCAAAAGCCGGGGCACCGGCCTGGACCCGCTCAAATACCTGAACCTCGGCATGAACCCCGAG
>RDZZ01000021.1 GCA_004293655.1 Polaromonas sp.
CGTCTCTGAATCCAGCACGTCGCCAATCGCTTCGCGCGTCAGCCGGGCCTGCGCCTTGAGCCAGTCGCAGAACGCTGCGACCTCGGGCCGGGCTGCGTTGCGTGGCCCCACGATCAGCCAGTAGGCCAGTGGCGAGTCAATTCGTAAATCAGGCAGCGGCTCCACCAAGTCGCCCGAGGCCAGGCTGTCTGCCACCAGGGGCATGCGGGCCAGCGCAACGCCCTGGCCCGTCAGGGCGGCCTGGGCAATCTGGTGCGCGTAGTTGAAGTACAGCCAGCGTTTGGGTGAAAACCCCGTGATTTTTTGCGCCTCAAACCAGCGCTGCCAGGTCAGCCACTCCATGTGCTGGCTGCGATGTGCGTCGCCCGCCTCTACAAGTGCAAACTGGGCCAGGTCTTGCGGCTTTTCAATTGGCTTGCCGGTTTTGAGCAGCCAGGGGCTGAGGACGGGCGTGAGCTGCTCGCCAAACAGGCGTATGGCGTGACCGGGCACATTGGCGGGGGCGCTGTAGCGCAAGGCCAGGTCAACGTCGGTGGTGTCCAGATCTACCGACACGTCGGTGGCATCAATGCGTATGTCGATGTCTGGGTGTTCGCGCTGAAAGGCTTCGAGCCTCGGGATCAGCCACATCGAGCCAAATGAGGCCCAGGTACTGATGGCGACACTTTTGCGCCCGGCACTCTGGCGAATGATTCGCACCGCGCTGTCGATGCGCTCCAGCGATGGCACCACAGCACGCAGCAACTGGGCACCGGCACTGGTCAGCTCGACCGCGCGCGTGTGCCGCAAAAATAGCGACACGCCCACATCGCCCTCCAGACCCTGAATCTGGCGGCTCACCGCAGACTGGGTGAGGGCCAGTTCCTCAGACGCCGCCCGGAAGTTCAGGTGGCGCGCCACTGCTTCAAAAGCGCGCAGCTGACCGGCAGAAATTGGCCTGGTGCGCAGATGGGTGGGTGAATGCAGCATGACAGGCGCTGATGGGTCAGTCGGTTGATTGATGCGTTTATGGAATGAATAGCTTACCCCGATTTCATTGGACTGCCAAGCCCTGCAGGCGGATCATTGCACTTCTTTCAACGCGTTTCGGTCTTTTTTTCTGGAGAACGCCATGGACCACCACCTCACTGCGCACCGCCCTGCCATGAACGCCGGGCTGCCTGCAAACTACCAGCCTGACGCCGCCCTGCTTTCAAGCTGCCACAAGCTGGGCGCGGGCAAGGCCGTCACCCTGCGCGCCAGGCAGCTCAGTGTGTTGCGTATTGCGCATGGCCGCGTGTGGGTCACCCTGAGCCAGGTTGGCCCTTACAGCCGGGTGCTGGCGGGTGACCATTTTTTAAGTCGGGGTCAAAGCTTGACGCTGCTGGCTGGTCAGGAATTGGTGATGGAGCCTTTCGAGCCATCTGCCAGCGGCTGCAGCGCGACTGCGCACTTCAGCTGGCAAAGCCCCGGCGTGGCGGCCAGCACACTGCAAGCCAGTGGCATGGGCGTGTTGGAGCCTTTGCGTGATTTGCGTCACGCACTGGGTCTTGTGGCTGATGCCTGCGGCAGGCTGGTGCAGGCACTGGCCCACAGCGCAGCGAACGCTCCGCGTGCGTTGCTGAATGTTTTTGCTACAATTTTTGTAGCAATAAATACCCGCACTTAAAGCGCAGGCGGGTCTTTTGGCAACAAAAAAACCACGTCCCACTTCAAAAAACACGCAAACCTTCACGGCTCGCCATCTGTGTCGCCGTGCATAAAAAAGCGCGGTGCTGCGCAAGTGCTGCGCGCATGGTCATAATTTGGCCATGTCAACTGCTTGTACAAAACCCGCCGCGTCAGCCTCTGTTGTCACATCACCCCGTGCCGGGCCGTGTATTCAGGCCGTGGTCATGGGCGTGTCAGGCTGCGGAAAGTCAGCTGTAGCCCAGCGCATGGCTTTGCAGCTGGCCTTGCCCCTGATTGAGGGCGATGACTTTCACCCGGCCAGCAACATCGCCAAAATGCAGCAGGGCACGCCCCTGACAGACGATGACCGCGCCCAGTGGCTGCACACCCTGGGCACCGAGCTGGCGCGTCACCCGCAGGGCGCAGTGCTGACCTGCTCTGCACTCAAGGCGGCCTACAGAGACACTTTGCGCGCCGCTGTCCCCCGGCTGCTTTTTGTGCATCTGGCCATCACACAGGCGGAGTCCCTGCGCCGCGTAGGCAACCGGCCCGGCCACTTCTACCCGCCCAGTCTGGTGGCCAGCCAGTTTGAGGCGCTGCAAGACCCGGCAGGAGAGTACGGCGTTTTAAGCCTGGCAGGTGATGCGCCACTGGAGGCGTTGGCGCACACGGCTGCGGCCTGGCTGGCGGCTTTTGAGTTCACCCCCCCGCCACCCACCATGGATGCGTGATTGCGTTTTCAGACCATACAGAGCTGTGTTCAGACCCGAACACAGACCCGAACACAGCTCTGAAGCAGGCCGCCTGCTGTGGGCCGGCGCCCGGGATTGCAGGCTCATCAGGGCGCGCGCCAATCTATGCCCCGTCGCCCTGACCGGCCAGCGTCCTCAAGTCCACGGCATAGCCCCGGACAACGCGCATGGCCTTGCGGCGCTGCGCATCCGTGGTGCTGTTGTGCAACTCGGCCACGGCACGGCAACCGTCCTGGGTGTTCTTGTCGATGTAGCTGCGGTAGGCGGGCTCGGGCGAGGCCAGTGTGCGATCGAGTAAAGCCCGTAATTGCGTCTGCGCTGCCGCCGTGTTCGCAGTTGAATTTGCAGCCGAGATGGCGCGCAAGGTCTGCAGCGCATCCTGCTGGCGGCGCAGCCGTTCTGCGTACACCAGCGGCGCATTCAAGCCCGTCTGGTCCACCAGCTGGCCAATGCGCCTGAGCTGCTGCTCGTCCAGCGGCCCGTACAGCATGTCTGCGCGGCTGGTTGCCTGCTCATACCGCCTGGCGCGGATGGCTGCAGGCGCAGCGTCGATAAAGTCTTTGCGATAGTCGGCATTGCCACGCGCGAACTTGCGCTGCATGTGCTGCAACTGCTCAGGCTGAAGGCTCAGGGCCAGGGCCGCCACAGCAGGCTCGGCCTGGCTAGGCACTGCCAGCAACTGGCGGCGCACATCTGGCCACACGGCACACACTTGCGCGGGGGTGATGTTGCCCTGCAGCACTGTCTGCAATTTGTCGAGCAGATCGGCATAGGCTGGCAACTGGGTTTGCCGGTGCCAGGTGTGCAGCCTTGTCAGCTCGGACTTGACCTGCAGGCTTTGCGCCTCGGTGAAGTCGGCATAGCCGTTGAGATAAAAAAAGGCAAGCGCAGGCAACTGGTTGTAGCCAAGTTTCACGGCACTGCAGGCTGACAGCAGCGCGGCCAGCGCCAGCACACCGATAATTTTCAAGCGGCAGCAGGCGACTGGCAAAATCAGCGCTGCCAGATGGCTTTTAAAACCACTCACCACCCTCAGTAAATTCACAGGAAACAGCATGGCACCCCCAACAGATGTCGTCATCATGGCCGCAGGCAAAGGCACGCGGATGAAAAGTACGTTGCCCAAAGTGTTACACCGATTGGGCGGGCGCGCTCTGCTGGGCCATGTGGTGGACTGCGCGGCCCAGTTATCGGCCCGCCGGGTGGTCATCATCACGGGTCACAGTGCTATCGAAGTAGAAGCAGCCTGTGCAGACATGGCAAGCCGTGGCGGCTCTTTTGACTTGAATTTTGCGCGCCAGGAGCCGCAGCTCGGCACCGGCCATGCCATGCAGCAAGCCGTGCCTTTGCTGGCAGACGATGGCGTGACGCTGGTGCTCTCAGGCGATGTGCCCCTGACCCAGGCCGCCACGCTGCAGGCCCTGCTGGCGCAGTGCGACGGCCAGCGGCTGGCCCTGCTGAGCCTGCGCATGGCTGACCCGACAGGCTACGGGCGCATTGTTCGCAGCGGCCCGGAAGCCTCAGCCCAGGTGCGCGCCATCATCGAGCACAAGGACGCTACAGCCGAGCAGCGCCAGATCACCGAAATCTACAGCGGCATCATGGCTGTGCCCACCCGCCTGCTGCGCCGCTGGCTGGCCCGGCTCGACAACAACAACGCCCAGAACGAGTACTACCTGACCGACATCGTGAAGTTTGCAGTCAGCGACGGCGTGGCCGTGGTGGCGCACCAGATCACCGACGCTGCGCAAGTCGCAGGCGTCAACAGCCCCGTGCAACTGGCCGAGCTGGAGCGCGCCCACCAGCACCGGCTGGCCCATGCCTTCATGGAGCAGGGCGTGCGCCTGGCCGACCCGGCCCGGTTTGACGTGCGCGGCTTGCTTGAATGCGGGCGCGACGTTGAAATTGACGTGAACTGCGTGTTTGAAGGCAGCGTGCGCCTGGGCGATGGTGTGCGCATCAAAGCCAACTGCGTGATTGCCAACTGCACGATTGCAGCCGGTGCGGTGATCCACCCGTTTACCCACATTGACGGCGAAAAGCTCGGTGTGCAAATCGGTGAAGGCGCACTGGTCGGCCCGTTTGCCCGCCTGCGACCCGGTGCGCAACTGGGTGCCCAAGTGCATATCGGCAACTTTGTCGAAGTCAAAAATTCGACCCTTGCCAAAGGCGCCAAGGCCAACCACCTGGCCTACCTGGGAGATGCCACCGTCGGTGAGCGCGTGAACTACGGCGCAGGCAGCATCACCGCCAACTACGACGGGGCCAACAAGCACCGCACCGTGATTGAAGACGACGCACACATTGGCAGCAACTGCGTGCTGGTGGCCCCCGTGACGATTGGCGCTGGCGCGACTGTCGGTGGCGGCTCGACAATCACCAAAAACACCGAGCCAGGCGGCCTGAGCGTGGCGCGTGGCCGCCAGGTCAGCCTGCCGAACTGGAAGCGGCCTGCAAAACAGGCCAAGGCTTGAGCCAAGAGCCCAAGACAGTCGGGTAAATGAGAAGCAGAAAAACGCGCACCCTCTCAACGCGGAGAACAGGAGCGGCGCGGAGGACGCGGAGGGTTTTGAGAAAAGGCAGACAAGTCAATGTTTGCCCAAGCTCTTAGACTCTCAATTGATCTGCGCGTCCTCCACGTCCTCCGCGCTCTCCTGCCCCCTCCGCGTTGAAAATTTTTCAGGTGTCCGAGTCACTACATTTTTCAAGACAGAAAGCCCCGCACATGCTCAAACTCTACATCGGCAATAAAAATTACTCCTCCTGGTCGATGCGGCCCTGGGTGCTGCTCAAGCAAGCAGACATCGCGTTTGAAGAGGTCATGACTCGTTTTGACTCGTTTGACAGCAGCTCCAGCTTCAAACAAACCATGAGCGCCGTGACCCCTGTCGGTAAGGTACCCGCGCTGGTGGACGATGGTTTTGTGGTCTGGGACACGCTGGCGATTGCCGAATACGTGGCTGAAAAGTTCCCGGCCAAAGCCCTCTGGCCACAAGGCATGCAGGCACGCGCCCGGGCGCGCAGCATCTGCGCTGAAATGCACAGCGGTTTTGGCGCACTGCGCTCGGCCTGCCCCATGAACATTGAAGCCGACCTGGCCACGGTCGGCGCGCTGGTCTGGCGCGACAAACCAGCCGTGCGCACAGACGTGGCGCGCATTGCTGGCATGTGGAGCGAGCTGCTTGAGCAGTCCAGAGGCCCCATGCTGTTTGGCGAGTTCTCCATCGCTGATGCCTACTTTGCCCCCGTGGCCATGCGCTTGAAAACCTACGCGCTGCCGGTGCCGACTTCAATCGCGGCCTACATCGACAGGCTCTGCGCCACCCGTGGCGTGAAAGCCTGGATAGACGACGCGCTGCTTGAAAACGATTTTCGGGATTTTGAAGAGCCCTACCGTTTGTACACCCCCGGGGCCTGATCGCCACTGCCCTTAAACCTAGAAAAAGCAGCATGGAAATTTTCATGGTCGGTGGTGCGGTGCGGGATGTGTTGCTGGGCCTGCCCGTGCAAGACCGCGACTGGGTGGTGGTGGGCAGCACGCCCGAAGAGTTGACGCGTCTGGGTTATTTGCCGGTGGGTAGGGACTTTCCGGTTTTTTTGCATCCTGACACCCGTGAAGAATATGCGCTGGCCCGCACCGAGCGCAAAACCGCGCCGGGCTACCGGGGCTTTGCGGTGCATGCCGCGCCCGATGTCACGCTGCAAGAAGACCTGGCCAGACGCGATTTGACTATCAATTCAATAGCAGCTAGCCTGCGTGCAGATTGCCGTGGAGCCATTTTTTGTTCAGATTTTGAGACCCTGGTGGACCCTCACGGCGGGCAAGCCGACCTGAAAGCCAAAGTGCTGCGCCATGTGACGGGCGCTTTCCGCGAAGACCCGGTGCGCATTTTGCGGCTGGCACGTTTTGCGGCACGCTTTGCCGACTTCAGCGTCGCCCCCGAGACCACCCAACTGATGCAGGACATGGTCGCTGACCCGGTGCGCATTTTGCGGCTGGCACGTTTTGCGGCACGCTTTGCCGACTTCAGCGTCGCCCCCGAGACCACCCAACTGATGCAGGACATGGTCGCTGAGGGACAAACCGATGCGCTGGTGCCCGAGCGCGTGTGGCAAGAACTCAGCCGGGGTCTGATGGAGGCCAAGCCGTCACGCATGTTCGGCGTGCTGCGGAGCAGCGGCGCGCTTGAACGCGTGCTGCCTGAAGTCAACAAACTCTGGGGCGTACCCCAGCGCGCCGACTACCACCCGGAGGTCGACACGGGCGTTCACCTGATGATGGTG
>RDZZ01000096.1 GCA_004293655.1 Polaromonas sp.
GCAGGCGGGCTCGTCATTGAGCGACGTGACCACGCGGGCCGTGCCGGATGGCGACGACTTTGAAGCCGAGCCGCTGGGTGCGCGTTATCGCCTCACCGGTAACAAGATGTGGATTTCGTCGGGCGAGCATGAGCTGACGGAAAACATCATTCATCTGGTGCTGGCAAAAATTCCGGGGCCTGACGGGAGATTGATTGCGGGCACACGTGGCATTTCGCTGTTCATCGTGCCCAAAAAAATCGTTGATGCAAAAGGCGCGTTGACCGGTGTGCGCAACGATGTTGCCCTGGCCGGGCTAAACCACAAGCTGGGCTGGCGCGGCACCACCAACACCTTGCTCAATTTCGGCGAGGGCAAGTACCCGGTCGATGGCCAGGCAGGCGCTGTGGGCTACCTGGTGGGCAAGCCGCATGAAGGTCTGCGCTGCATGTTCCACATGATGAACGAGGCACGCATTGGTGTCGGCATGGCGGCCACCATGCTGGGCATGGCGGGCTACCACGCGAGCCTGGATTACGCCAAAAACCGTCCACAGGGCCGACCCGTCGGGCAAGGCGGCAAAGATGCATCGGCACCCCAGGTGCGCATCATTGAACACGCCGATGTCAGGCGCATGTTGCTGGCACAAAAGTCTTGCTGTGAAGGCGCACTGGCCCTTGAGCTGTATTGCGCCCGTCTGGTCGATGAACACCATACCGGTGAGCTTCAAGCAGCAGATGATGCACGTTTGCTGCTTGAAGTGTTGACGCCCATTGCCAAAAGCTGGCCCAGTGAGTGGTGTCTGGAGGCCAACTCGCTGGCGATTCAGGTGCTGGGCGGTTACGGCTACACCCGTGATTTCCCAGTCGAGCAATACTGGCGTGACAACCGTTTGAACATGATTCATGAAGGCACGCACGGCATTCAGGCCATGGACCTGCTGGGCCGCAAGGTGCTGATGGAAGGTGGCCGCGGCATGGCCCTGCTGGCCGCGCGCATGCAGACCACGATTGACAAAGCGGCGCTGACAACCGAACTCCAGGGCCATGCCAAGGCACTGGGGCAAGCCCTGCAACAGGTCAGCGCCGCAACACGTGCTGCGTGGGCAACGGGCCAGCCCAAAGAGGCACTGGCCAATGCTGTGCCCTACATGCAGGCTTTTGGCCATACCGTTCTGGCCTGGATATGGCTGGATGTGGCGTGCGCCTCACTGGCGCAGGGCGCTACACATTCAATAGCTGCCCGTGCAGGCGCAGCGGGCGCTACCGACTATTTTTATACTTACGAATTACCCAAAATAACGGCCTGGCTGGCGGTGGTGGAAAACCGCAACCTGCTGTGTGCCAACTTACCTGAGGAGGCTTTTTAATGGGCTTTTACAAACCGGGTGCCAATCACCCCGCAGACCCCAGCATGGCGCGGCTGCACAAAGTGACCTGGACACTGATTTTTGGCGGCTTGCTGCTGCTGACTTTTGGCATCTTTGTCGCTAAAACCGATGGTGTCATCGGCTGGAGCATGGTGGCCACTGGCGGTGTGCTCACCGTCGTGGGCATGGTTTTGATTTACGTGCGCTCGACGCTGAAACCCTGAGCTTTGACAATTCACTCACACCCATCCAAACCGCCTGAGAACCCGCCTGAGAACCCACCCGGAGAAAAACATGACCCCCAGAACCATCCATAAACTGTTTGACCTGACCGGCAAAACCGCTCTTGTCACAGGCGGCTCACGCGGGCTGGGCCTGCAAATGGCGCATGCGCTCGGCGAGGCTGGCGCAAAAATCATGCTGAGCTCGCGCAAGGCGCAAGACCTGGCTGAAGCTGCTGCAGAACTCAAAGCTGCAGGCATTGATGCCGACTGGATTGCCGCTGACTGTGCCAAAGAAGCCGATATCCGCATGCTGGCCGACGAGAGCATCAAACGCTCAGGCCATATTGATATTTTGGTCAACAACGCAGGCGCTGCCTGGGGCGCTCCCGCTGAAGATTACCCGGTGGAGGCCTGGGACAAGGTCATGAACCTGAACATTCGCGGCTACTTCATCTTGTCACAGCACATTGCCAGGCACTCGATGATTGCGCGCAAGTCAGGCCGCATCATCAACATCGCGTCGATTGCCGGGCTGGGCGGCAACCCCAGCGGCATGCAAACCATTGCTTACAACACCTCCAAAGGCGCGGCGATCAACTTCACGCGGGCGCTGGCAGCTGAGTGGGGCGCTTACGGCATCACCGTCAATGCGATTTGCCCCGGCTTTTTCCCCAGCAAAATGACCATGGGCACCCTCAAGGCGCTGGGAGAAGAAAAACTCGCAGCACACGCACCCTTGAGGCGCCTGGGCGACGATGAAGACCTCAAAGGTTTGTGCGTGCTGTATGCGTCGGATGCGGGCAAGCACATCACGGGGCAATACCTGGCAGTCGATGGCGGCGTCAGCATCGTGACCGGAGGCTAGAGGGTGCCGATTGACTTTGGGGCCGACATCCCATTTGTCACCCACCTCGGCTTCAAGCTGGAAAAGTTTGAAGGTGGCGAATCGGCGATCACCTACACCCCCCGGCCTGAGCACATGAACTCGTTTGCCGTCACGCACGGCGGAGCCATCATGACGCTGATGGACGTGACCATGGCAGTTGCTGCACGCAGTGTCCAAAAAGACATGGGTGTGGTCACCATCGAGATGAAGACCAGCTTCATGCAACCAGCCCCTGGTGACGGCAGCCCGCTCACGGGCAGGGGCCGGCTGATTCACCGCACGGCTACCCTGGCGTTCACAGAGGCCACGCTTTATGACGCGCAGGGCCGGGTCTGCGCGCATGCCACTGGCACGTTCAAATACGTCAAACGCCTGGTGACCGGGCCTAAAACAGCCAATCCGCTGAGTGCGCCGCAGGGCCTTGTGTCAAGCGGGATTTCAACAGATTAGCCATTTTCATCATGAAAATCATGCCTCACCGCAATATCTACGGGCATTTGCAGCTATAAAAAATATAGCAATTTACTGCCACTGCCGAAAGCAGCCACGCCACGCTGTTGCACCCCACTGACCTGACCTGACCTGATATGAAAATTTCTCTGACCCCTTTTTGGAGCATTCATGCCTGAGCTGATTCTTCACCACTACCCCACCTCTCCCTTTGCCGAAAAAATCCGGCTCATGCTGGGCTACAAAAAGCTGGCCTGGAAGTCAGTGATCATTCCGATGGTCATGCCCAAGCCCGACGTGGTGGCGCTGACGGGTGGCTACCGCAAAACGCCCATTTTGCAGATCGGTGCAGATATTTACTGTGACACCGCACTGATCGCCGACGTGCTGGAGCGCATGCAGCCCGGGCCCAGCTTCTACCCCGAGCCGAGCAAGGGCATGGGCCGCACGCTGGCGCAGTGGGCTGACACCACGCTGTTCTGGACAGCCATGTCGTACAACTTTCAGCCTGCCGGTGCAGCGCAGGTTTTTGCGGGTGCGCCGCCAGAAGCTGCCAAAGCCTTTGCTGCAGACCGCCAGGCCATGCGGGGTGGTGCAGCGCGTATGCCCGCAGCGGACGCGATGGTTGCCTACAAATCGTACTTGCGCCGTCTGTCTGACATGCTGGACGACACCCCGTTTTTATTGGGCGCAAAGCCCAGCATCGCAGACTTTGCTGCCTACCACCCGCTGTGGTTTACACGTAACCGCACACCCGCCTTGGTGGGTATTTTCAACGCCACGCCTGCCGTGCTCGAATGGATGGACCGCATGGCTGCCATCGGTCACGGCGAGTTCGGCACATTCAGTGCGCCGGACGCCATTGCCGTGGCCGCTGCTGCTACGCCGGCGCCGTTGCATGACGATATTTTTCAAGACGACCACGGCATCGCCCTGGGTAGCCGGGTCACCATCAGCAGCGAAAACTTTGGTGTGGAGCCGACCGAGGGCGAGCTGGTGGCTGCAACCCGCATGCACATGACGCTGCGCCGGCTCGATGAGCGGGCCGGTCTGGTGCATGTGCATTTCCCGCGCATTGGTTACCTGCTCAAAGCCGCTGTCAAAGCGGAAGTTTGAGCATGGCAGGCCTGGTGTGGGAGTTCAAAACTTTCGGGGCACTGACCAAAGCAGAGCTTTACGCCGCGTTGCAGTTGCGCGCAGAAGTGTTTGTGGTTGAGCAGGCATGTGCTTTTCAGGACCTGGACGGCAGCGATGACCGCGCCATGCACTTGCTGGGCCTGCATGGCGGTGAGCTGGTGGCCTACGCGCGGTGCTTTGAGCCAGGCGTGAAGTTCGCCGAGGCCAGCATAGGCCGGGTGGTCACGCGTGCAAGTGTGCGGGGCACCGGTATCGGCCATGTGCTGATGCGCGAGGCAATTGCGCGCCTGCAGCATGGGGGCGCGCAGCCCATACGCATTGGGGCGCAGGCGAGACTTCAACTTTTCTACCTGCAGCATGGCTTTGTCGATGTGGGCGCGCCTTATGTCGAAGATGGCATTGACCATCTCGAAATGCTGCGCTCTGGCTAAACCAATAAAAATCAGGAGTCGATGATGATCACGAATTTCAAAGGTAAAACCGCCGTTCTGACAGGTGCAGGCTCTGGCTTTGGCCTGGAGTGCGCCCGCATCGGGGCCGGACTGGGCATGCGCCTGGTGCTGGTGGACGTGCAGCAAGACGCGCTGGACGCGGCGGCACATGAACTCGAATCGGCTGGCGCACAGGTGCTGGCCATGCGGGTCGATGTCTCCAGCGCCAGTCAGATGGAGGCGCTGGGTGCTGCTGTGCTGGCACGCTTTGGTGCGCCGCACTTTGTCTTTAACAACGCAGGCGTCGGCTCTGGCGGGCTGATCTGGGAAAACTCGGTCAAAGACTGGGAATGGGTGCTGGGTGTCAATGTGATGGGGGTGGTGCATGGTGTGCGTGTTTTCACACCCATGATGCTGGCCGCCGCCAAACAAGACCCGGCCTGGCAAGGCCATATCGTCAACACCGCCAGCATGGCCGGGCTGCTCAATCCACCCAACATGGGCGTGTACAACGTCAGCAAGCATGCCGTGGTGTCTTTGAGCGAGACGCTCTACCAGGATTTGTCGCTGGTCACAAGCCAGATTGGTGCATCGGTGCTGTGCCCGTTTTTTGTAGCCACTGGCATCGGCCAAAGCCACAGAAACCGCCCGGCTGACCTGGGCCGCGAAAAGCCCACCAAAAGCCAGATGATTCAGCAGGCCATGACCGGCAAGGCGGTTGACTCAGGCAAGGTCAGCGCAGCAGATGTGGCGCAGCTGGTGTTTGATGCCATCGCTGGCCGCCAGTTCTACATCTACAGCCACCCCAAGGCCATCAGATCGGTACAGACCCGGCTGGAAGATATTTTGCAGGCCCGAAACCCCACCGACCCCTTTGCTGACAAACCGCAGATCGGCCAGCAGCTCAAAGACGCACTGCGAGCGGCTTGAGGCAGGTTGTTTGCTATATTTTACATAGCAAGCAATCGCCATCTAACAAGCGCTGGGGCCGGTTTTATACCGGTAACCGGTTCAACACCTCATAGCAGCCCTTCAGCCAGGTCTTGACCCGCTGGCGCTCCAGAATGCCCAGGGCATCTGCGCCGTCGCGGTCATGAATGGCTTTCCAGAAGCTGGTGTTGTGCTGGTCCATCTTGCGCATGCTGGCATCGTGCAGACGCGGCAACTCAACCACATGGGCACCCAGGGCTTCTGCTTTTTGCAGGGCATACGAGTTTTGCAGCAGCACAAAGTTGGAGCCCCGGCCATGGTTTTGCACCACGATGTAGTTCGGGCCTGAGCCGTAGGTATCGACCAGTCGGCCCAGCAAGTCCACCGCGTCCCGGCCATCGTCCATCACATGCCAGAAGTTCACAGTGATGTCCATCTCTGCAAACAGCTCCAGCAGGCTGGCCTCCTTGATCCATTGACTCAAAGGCTTGGAGGTCTGCGCCGCCAGATCAACAATCACGTTTTGCTGCGGGTTGCCCTCAAACGCGGCGACGATCAGATCGAGACCTTCATAGCTGTCCACCACCACAGGCGAGGCGTAGTCTGAATAAAAACGGTTGAACGAGTTGTGCGAGCGGTCGGTGTCAAAGCCGGTAAAAGTCGCACCCTTGTCGATGTAGTACTGGGCCAGTACCCGCGCCGTGACGGATTTGCCCACGCCGCCTTTTTCGCCGCCGATGAAATTGATTGAAGCCATGATG
>RDZZ01000053.1 GCA_004293655.1 Polaromonas sp.
GCGGCTGCCGACCGCACCCGTGTGGATGTACTGGCTCTGGAGCCTTTGATTCCGGTGCCTATCAAGGCCTTGATGCCTGCAGGCAAACCTGCATCTGTGACCGTCAGGGCCTTTGTGCGCTGTTTTGAACAGGCCGTGGCTTATGCAGCCAAGGCGTTACCCAATACACGCTGACCGTTTGTTCGTGCAGGCTTGGTCTGGAGATATCTGGATAGATCTTGCTTGTATCTCAGAATGACGGTGCCAGCAGCAAACGCTTGATCCTCCCAGCTGAGCCGAACGCCAGCGTAAAGCCCAGCGCACCATGCCCCACGTTGAACAGCAGGTTGTCTGGCCCTTTGGCATGTCGGCCAATGATGGGCCGGGCCGTCGGCGTGACTGGGCGCAGTCCTGCCCACGCATTGAGTTGCGTCAATGCGCTGCAGCCGGGAAACACTGCCTGCGTCGATGCTTTCAGTGAGGCTATTTGCGGCATTTCAATGGCCGTGCTGTAGCCGGCCAGCTCCGCCATGCCCGCCACACGCAAACGCGAGCCAATGCGTGCAAAAACCACCTTGCGGTCACTGTCCGTCACGCTGATGCGGGGTGCCGCAGTGGCCGGCCCATCGAGTTCAACCGTGATGCTGTAGCCTTTAAGAGGGTAAATCGGCAAATGCACGCCCAGTGTTCTGGCCATGGGTGCCGCTGCTGCGCCCAGCGCCATCACATAGTGGTCAGCTTCAATCAAGCCTTTGGAAGTGCTGACGGCTGCGACTGAGCCGCGGCGTACCACCAGGCGGTCAATGGCCGTGTGAAGTAAAAATTGCACGCCGCGTGCCAGAAGGACAGACATCAATCCATCACAGGTTTTCTGACAATCTGCAGCGCATTCTCCTGGTGTGTAAATGGCCCCTGCTATGCGCTGGTGCTGGTGTTGCAGGGCAGGCTCCAGCGCCACACACCGGTCAGCATCGACGGCCTCTTGTGCGCTGCCCATTGCACGTTGCAGCAACATCTGCCGGCGCGCTGAGTCGAATGCAGCAGCACTGGAGAAAATCACCAGTTTGCCGGTATTTGAGAAATCGCAATCCAAGCATTCAACAGACATCATGGCATCGAACGCCTGACGGCTTTCAAGCGCCAGTTGCAGCAGCTCAGTGGTGGTTTGGCGTGACGTGGCTGCATTGCAGGCGGCTAAAAACCGCAGGCCCCATAGCCATTGGTAGGGATCAAGTTGTGGCTTGATCTTCAGGGGCGACGTGGGTGACAAAAGCAGCTTCGGCAATTGTGCCCAGATGCCTGGGTCAGCCAGCGGTTGTACATAGGAATAACTGAGCTGTGAGCCATTGCCACCGCTGGCACCGCTGCCAGGAAGGCCCTGGTCAATCACCGTGACCTCATGGCCCGCGCTGCTCAGGGCATAAGCCGTTGCCAGTCCCACAATACCTGCACCCAACACGCACACACGCATAACCCATCCTTTTTGATTTTTGCAGACGATCTACCAATGACTTGCCAGCTATTTGGCTGTCTGTCAGTTGTTTACCAGCCAAGTTTATGCATCGCTGCGGCGACTAAACCATGCTGAATCAACCGCGGGCTATGACGTGAGGTTATGTCTTCAGCACAGCTGCCGGGCTAGCCTGCGTTGGTTGATCCATAAGTTTTTGACATGGGTTTGTCACGAAAATGAATGCACGTGGCAGCCATGTGTTCCTACACTGGTGACTCAAGCACACGTTCACCGTTCAATTGTTAAACCCGCGACTTACCTATCCCCCGAAAGAACACGACATGAAACTCTCGACTCTGATGACTGCCGCGCTACTGACCACAGGCCTGGCCGTCCCTGTCTTTGCCCAAACCCTGAAAAAGATAGCTGACAGCAACAAAATCACCGTGTCTTACCGCGAGTCTTCGGTGCCTTTTAGCTATCTCATTGGCTCCAGCAAGGCGGTCGGTTTTTCAGTTGAATTGAGTGAAGCCATCATTGATGATGTGCGCAAAGCCACCAAAAAGCCCAACCTCGAAGTCGCGTACATGCCCGTCACGTCGCAAAACCGCATTCCCCTGCTGGTCAACGGCACCTACGACCTGGAGTGCGGATCGACCACCAACAACTCGACGCGGGCAAAAGATGTGGCGTTCTCGACCAACATTTTCTACACCGGTACACGCCTGCTGGTTAAAAAGACTTCGGGTGTCAAAAACTATGCAGACTTGGCCAAAAAGACGGTTGCCAGCACCACCGGCACCACCAACGCCCAGGTGATTCGTAAGTACAACGCGGATAAAAATCTGGACATGCAGCTCATTCTGGGCAAAGACCATGACGACTCGCTGCTGCTGGTAGAAAGCGATCGAGCCGTGGCTTTTGCGATGGACGATATTTTGCTTTTCGGCTTGCGGGCCAATTCCAAAAACCCGGCCTCGCTTGAAGTGGTGGGTGATTCGCTGCAAGTCGAGCCTTACGCCTGTATGGTGCGCAAGGATGATCCCGAGTTCAAAAAACTCGTCGATGGCACGCTCAACCGCCTGATGAAGTCAGGCGAATTCGCCAGGCTCTACACCAAGTGGTTTGAGTCCGCCATCGTGCCTAAGGGCGTGAATTTGGGCCTGCCAATGTCGGCTGAACTCAAGGCCAACCTCAAAGCACTGAGCGACAAGCCTGCACTGTAAATCAGCAGCTTCCACACTATCGCAGCAAGTGTCAGGCCACCTGCCTGGGTGGTAGCTCAAGCACAGACCGAAAAAACTGAGCCTTCATGCCTAAAAGTTATGAGAAAACCACACATAGTAGGTATTCTGGGCGGCATGGGGCCAGCTGCAGGTGCAGATTTCGCACGCTTGTTTGTCAATGCCTGCGCCGAACACATGCGCGCGAGTGGACACGTTGTGTCCGATCAAGGCTTTCCAGAACACTGGCTAGCACAGGTACCCGTTCCAGATCGAAGTGCTGCACTTGACTCGCCAGACCTAGGGGCGCACCAGCCGCTGGAGCCAATGCTGCAAGCTCTTGGCAAATTGACTGCGCTGGGTGCCACCACAGTTGCAATGTCTTGTAATACTGCCCATGCCTGGCACAGTGCGCTGCAAGAACGCTTTCCGCATCTTGAGTTGCTGCATGTGGCACGTGAGGTTGCTGCCAACTTGGCCCGTCGCGGCGTACGCGAGGTGGGTCTGCTTGCAACGGCAGGTACTTACCGTACAGGTCTTTATGACCAGGCCTTGCGTGCAGCGGGCGTGCAGTGCCATGTTCCACAGCCTCATGAACGCGACACCTTGATGCGCGGTATCTACCAAGGTGTTAAGGCAGACAATGTGGCTCTGGCCAAAGCCAGTTTCACGCAGGTAGCAGAATCACTTTCACGCAGGCATGGCTTGTCAACACTGGTGCTGGGGTGTACGGAAATCCCGCTGGCACTGCATGGTGTGCCAGCTTTAGACACGCTCTCGCTGGTAGATCCAGCAGTGCTTCTGGCAAAAGCACTGGCGTGTCGAGCGTATCAGGCTTAAAAGCTAATTTTATGTGCTGAAAATAGCTTCTCAGGCTTTAAGTACGGGCACTGCAAGCTATTAAAACAGTAGCATGTCTTCTATCAGTCTTCAGTATCATTCAGCATTAATAGTCATCAAATAAATTTTTATTGACATTTTTCAAGGTTCTTAGACTTGAACCTTCAATAGAGTCCAGCTGCCCACAGACTGCAGGGAGTCATGCAGGGGTTCCTTGACGTTTTCGCAACTCACTGTGGCAGCTCTGGCGGCCTGACGCAAGCAGACCAACTGCGCGAAGGGCATCTGACTTTATTGCATCGCGGCGCAGACATTCGAGCAGGCAAGACAATCGTCAATAAAACTGTCACAGTCTGAGACTGTGTTTGTCACGCCGTTGTCATCAAGCCGGTTGACACTTCAGGAATTTATTGCAGCTTGTGCTCACAAAGGCAATGCAACGCATTGCTCATGTCCCCTGCGCCACCCTTGCTACTCCTGTCACAACCGGTTCATTGCCCTTTCCTGCCCCCTAAAAACCATTGCTCAATACCGTGCCAACCATTCAGTTTCTTGACCGGGATCACGCCATTTTGGCATTCAATGAACGGGTACTGGACTGGGCTACGCGCCCCGAAGTACCACTGCTTGAGCGTTTGCGGTATTTATGCATCGTGTCATCCAATCTGGACGAGTTTTTTGAGGTACGCGCTGAGCCACATCTGACGGCGGAACTCAGTGGCGATCAAAAAGGCTTATATACAGCCGACTCATTCAAGGCTTTGGCTGCCAAAGCGCATGACATGGTGACGCGCCAGTATGCGCTGTACAACGACAACCTGCTGCCCGAGTTCGGGCGGCAAGGCATCCGCATTGTTGCGCACGGGGAACGCAATGCGGGTCAGCGGCGTTGGGTTAAGGCCTACTTTGAGCGTGAGGTCAGGCCGCTTCTGATTCCTGTCGGCCTCGATCCATCACACCCCTTTCCACAGGTGGCCAACAAATCACTGAACTTTATTGTGCGTTTGAGTGGTCGCGATGCCTTCGGGCGCGAGAACGACATTGCTATCGTCAAGGTGCCACGCGTGTTGCCGCGCTTTATTCGCATGCCCACCCAGGGTGCCAACAAGGGCACTTTGTTCGTTTCGCTTTCCAGCGTCATTCGTGCGCATTTGGCAGAGCTGTTTTCAGGCCGGGTGGTCGAGCAGTTCTCACAGTTTCGCGTAACGCGCCATTCAGACCTGGCCGTGGACGAAGACGATGTAAAAAACTTGCGTACAGCTCTACGCCAAGGACTGGAGCAGCGTCATTACGGCCAAGCCGTCAGACTTGAAGTCTCGGCGAGCTGCTCTGAATATTTGTCAGATTTTTTACTCCAACAGTTCAATCTGCCTGCAATGGCGCTTTACCGCGTGCATGGCCCCGTCAACCTGGTACGCCTGACCCAGATCGTGGACCTGGTCAATGACCCCAAGTTGTTGTTCCCCGCCTACACCGCCTGCTACCCAGTGCAGCTGCGGCCAGGGCAGTCGTTTTTTACCCGGCTCAAACAAGGTGATGTATCCATTCACCAGCCGTTTGAGAGCTTTGACGGTGTGCTGGCTTTTCTACGCGAAGCCGTACACGACCCACAGGTGCTGGCCATCAAGCAGACGATCTACCGCACGGGCGCCGACTCGGAGCTGATGCTGTTGCTGCGCGAGGCTGTTCGTCGTGGCAAAGAAGTCACTGTAGTGGTGGAGTTAAAAGCGCGTTTTGACGAAGAAGCCAACATCAACTGGGCTGAAATGCTGGAGTCCATTGGCGCGCAGGTGGTGTACGGCGTAGTGGGTCTGAAAACGCACGCCAAAATGCTGCTGGTGACCCGACGCGAAGGCCGCCATCTGGTGCGTTATGCGCACCTTTCAACCGGCAACTACAACCCGCGCACTGCACGGCTGTACACCGATGTGAGTTATCTGACGGCAGAGCCTTTGCTGACGGCTGATATTGACAACGTTTTTGTACATCTGGCCAGCCAGAGCCGACTGCCTAAACTCCACCACCTGCTGCTGGCACCGTTTCATTTGCAGCGCAAGATGGTTGAAAAAATGAATGCATTGGGACAAGCTGCATCGCAGGGCAAAGATACCCGAATCATTTTGAAAATGAATGCACTGACCGACGAACACCTGATGCAGACCCTTGTCAGGGCTGGGCAGTGTGGCGTGAAGATTGATTTGATTGTGCGCGGTGCTTGCATGCTGCCCGCACAGGTGCCAGGTATCACAGACAACATTCGGGTACGCTCCGTTATTGGACGCTTTTTAGAGCATACCCGGGTGTTTTATTTCCGCTGCGCCGACGCACAGGAGCTGTACCTGTCCAGCGCAGACTGGATGAACCGCAACATGCTGCGCAGGGTCGAGCTAGCGTGGCCCATCACTGACCCCGCGCTTCGCCAGCGTGTCATTGATGAATGCCTAGTGGCCTACCTGCACGACACGCTCGATGCCTGGGATTTGCAGGCAGACGGCGCTTACAAGCGCGTACAACCCAGTGAGCCAGCCAACAGCCATGGTGCGCAGACCGCGCTCATGGCGCGTTATTCAGCACTTCGCTAAACCTTCACCAAACCTCGACAAGGCGGGCAACAAGCATGGATCTGATCTTGTGGCGGCATGCTGAGGCCCAGGAGTGGCCAGTGAGCGTTCTTCAGACAGCTCAGACAGGTCAGATGGGTCAAATCTGTCAGGATATGGAGCGCCGACTCACGCAACGGGGAGAAAAACAGGCAACCCGCATGGGTGCCTGGCTGGATCGACAGCTGCCCGAGGGAGCACGCATCATGGTTAGCCCAGCGCGCCGTTGCGAGCAGACTGCTCTTGCATTGGGGCGCAAATATAAAGTCATGGCAGAGCTGACACCTGATGCATGCCCGAACAGCTTGCTTGAGTTGGTGCAATGGCCACACGCCAAACGGCCTATTGTGGTGATTGGCCACCAGCCCACGCTGGGGCAGACCATTGCACAACTTCTGGGTCTTCAGGAGGCCGAGTGCGCAGTCAAAAAAGGCGCACTTTGGTGGCTCCGCCATCGGGAACGTCATGACTGCACTCAGACTGTCGTGGTCACAGTGCAGTCACCGGAAACTCTTTGATGGCCCCGACAGGTCTGACGGCTTTGACAGTTTGACCCGCAGACGTTTACTTTTCAGATACCGGACGACCGGTCTTGATGGCTGGAACCAGCTCAAGGGCGGTCACAAATGCGGTGTCGTGCATGGCCGCCAGTGCCTTGATACCTGCGCGCAACAGTTCACTTTTTTTGACTGCGCGGCCCAGCCCGTTGGCGCGTTGCTTGAGTGCTTCGAGCACGACATATTCAACTTTGGGGATAGTGAAACTGTCACGTACCAACTTTGGTTTTCTGGTCTTCTCCAGCTTTACAGTCTGGCCTGTCTTGACCTCTTTTTCGGGCTTGACAGTGGCACGAGTTTTTGAAGGTGGCGCTTTTGTCACAGGCTTTCTGGCTGTGCTCAATTTTTTTGCAGCTGGCTTTTTTGCAGCCAGCTTGCCTGCGGTGGCTTGCTGGGCTGCAGGTGTTTTAACCGCCGCTTGGGCTGTAGCATCAGGAAGTGGTGAAGCTACAGATGGTGTTGCTGGTGTTGCTTTTGGTTTGACAGTGCTCATGGAAGACTTTTGAATGTTAAATAAACAGTGTATATAGTTTATACCGTTTAAAAAAACAGTCAAGGCATCTTTTGAGACAGCTTGTTTTATAGACCTGAGACGATCAGGCTCCAGGGTGTTTTTTGCCAGGCAAGTGCTTCTTCCTGCAACAGGTAGGCAGACTGTGGAAACGCCTGAGCCCAACTGGGTCTGCAGTTCAGTACAAAAAGGCGTCCTGGCTCGGTGCCTGTATCAAGTAACAGGCCCTTGAGGTCTGGGTCACGCCTGGCGTGGCACAAAATGACTGCGATACGAAGGCAAAGCAGTTGCTGCACAAACGAGCGGTCTTCAAAATTTACCTCCAGTTTTCGCAGCTTGCCGCGGTGGCCCAGAACCAGTTGGCTCAGACGATGAAGTTCTGCAAGGGCAAATCCGGGTGCATCGGCGTTGTCAAGAATGTAGGCGCCATGCTTGTGGTAGCTGCTGTGAGAAATCTGGCTCCCAATTTCATGGAGCTGCGCAGCCCATTCCAGTTTGCGTTGCAGACGGTTCGTATCCATACCTTGCGACCCGCTGCTTGCCATCACAAACAGGTGCCTTGCAACTTTGCTGACGCGCTGGGCCTGCAAGACATCCACATTGAACTTGATCGCCAAGCGTTTCACACTGGCAGAGCGAAGATCAGTCACATCCTGCTCACGATCCAGCAGGTCATACAGCACGCCATGGCGAAGTGCGCCCTGCGCGGCCTGCATTTGCTCGACGCCCAGCACATCAAATACAGCTCGCAGCACACTGACACCGCCACCAATCACGGCACGTCGATCTTCTTTCACACCTTCTATCTTGATGCGGTCGGCACTTTGGGCTTTTAAGAGTCGCTCCAGTAGCCAGTCCAGACCTTCGCGTGTGACCAGTCCAGGTGCCCAGCCCGCCGCTGTCAATACATCGCTGACGGCACCAATGGTGCCTGACGAGCCATACGCTACATCCCAAGCACCTGCCCGGTAGGTGCTACCAGCCTCGTCTAGTACAGCTTTAGCGGCAATTTCTGCTTTGTCAAAGGCACGTTCATTGAACTGCCCATCAGGGAAGTATTTCATGGACCAGGCCACACTTCCGACCCGGTAGGATTCGACGTGACGAGCCTCAAGACCCTGACCAAGAATCATCTCAGTTGAGCGACCACCAATATCCACCACAAGCCGCCGTTCGCCCGATTGCGCCAGCATGTGCGCTACACCTTGATAGATCAGGCGCGCCTCTTCCCGACCTGCAATCACATCCACCGTAAAGCCCAGAATTTTGCAGGCACGTGCCAAAAATTCGTCCCGATTGCGGGCTTCTCGCAGCGTTTGAGTAGCGACTGCGCGGACATGATCTTTTTTGAAGCCTGACAGCCGTTCACCAAAGCGGGCCAGACAGTCCCAGCCCCGTTGCATGGCCTCTTGTGTGAGGTTACCGTCACTGTCTAGCCCATTGCCTTGGCGAACTGTTTCCTTCAAATATTCTGTGCGGTTGATCTGGCCATGATCAAAACGCCCGATTTCAAGACGAAAGCTGTTGGATCCTAAATCCACAGCGGCCAATAGCGTTCCATTTTGCATGTCTGAGTTTCTGTTTGAATTTTCAGCATAGCATTCTCGCGGAACCCTGATGACGTTCTGCCAGCCTCAACCCATTGAGCAGTCACCTGAAGGCAACATGACAAGAGGCATCGCTGCTGGCCCACAAAAGCACAAAAGATCAGCGCGCAACTGGCGGTATCAACACGCTATCGATGACATGCACCACGCCATTGGTGGCGGTCATGTCGGCTTTCTCAACCATTGCATCTTCAACTGTCACGAATGTACCCGCCTTAGAGACACCCAAATTTGCCCCATTGATGGTTTTGACATTGCTGTTATTTTTGACATCGGTCGCCATGACTCTGGCCGGAATGACGTGGTAGGTCAAGACAGTCTTCAGGCGTGCCGGGTCTTTGCTAAGATCTTCCATGGTTTTTGCAGGTACTTTTGCAAAAGCTGCATTTGTAGGGGCAAACACAGTCAGCGGTCCCGTACCCTTCAAAGTGTCAGCCAAACCAGCTTTGGCGACCAGACTGTTCAGGGTACTCAGCTCGGGCGTCGTGGCCAGCGTATCGGCTATGGATACAGGTTTACTCATCGAAGCGCAGCCAGACAAAGCTGCGACTGCAGCGACAATGATGATGGCTTGGCGACTGAATTGAAAATCAAACATCAAAAGTACTCCTTGTTGCAATAGAGGAGATCCTAGAGCGGCTTGGTGACATAACCGTGACGTAAATTTGACAATTGTGTGACAAACGCCTGAAGGTCTGCGATTGTGTTTTGCAGGTCCAGCCGCACTGATTCCGGCTGCATGTCACGACGCTGTCATATAAGACCTCTACATTGCAAGTCATTCGTAACTAACCAAAAAGGCGCAATATGAAATCTGGATTGAAATCTTTATCGTTGGGTATGTTGGTCACAGCGACTGCCCTGGTCCCTTCGTTGGCCAAAGCCCAAGAAATCACAGGTGCCGGTGCTACTTTTCCAGCACCTATCTACTCAAAATGGGCTGCTGACTACAACAAGGCCACCGGCGTGAAGGTCAACTACCAATCCATCGGTTCGGGCGCGGGTATCAAACAGATCGATTCCAAAACAGTAGATTTTGGCGCATCTGACATGCCACAAACAGATGAGGTTTTAGCCAAGAAGGGGCAAATTCAGTTTCCTGCAGTGATTGGCGGAACGGTTCCTGTCGTCAACATCACGGGCATCGCGCCTGGTCAGATGAGGCTCGACGGGCAAGTATTGGCAGACATTTACCTCGGCAAAATTACCAAGTGGAGCGACCCCGCGATCAAAGCGCTCAATCCGACTCTGCCATTGCCCGATGCTGCGATCTCACCGGTAAGACGTGCTGACGGTTCAGGAACAACATTTAATTTCACAAACTATTTGTCCCGAGTCAATGCAGAATGGAAAACCAAGGTGGGCGAGGGTACGGCTGTCAACTGGCCGGTAGGCGCGGGTGGCAAAGGCAATGAAGGCGTTGCCGCATTTGTCAAACGTCTGCCAAATTCAATCGGTTACGTTGAGTACTCGTATGTCAAACAAAACAAAATGACCTACGCGCTGATGAAAAACCGGGACGGAGTTTTTGTGGCACCTGATGACACCTCCTTCAAGGCAGCGGCTGCTGGGGCAGACTGGAACAAGTCGTTTTATCAACTGATCACCGATCAGCCAGGCAAGAATGCGTGGCCCATCTCTACAGCCACATTCATTTTGATGAACATGAAGCAAGAAAAACCTGCCGCAGCGACTGAGGTATTTAAGTTTTTCACTTGGGCATTCAAAAACGGTGACAAGACAGCCGCTGATCTGGACTACGTTCCGATTCCTGATGATGTCATAGGCTCCATCGAGAAATCTTGGAGCAAAGTCACTGACATGGCCGGCAAACCTGTGGCAACCAAGTAAGCCGCAACAATACGTCAACGAAGTCGCCAGACCCAAGGAGCAAGCCCGTGTCATCTACACTTCCGGCGATTGAATCTCCATTAAAACAACCAGCCAGCTCGTCTGGCCGTGTCATGACTAAAGTTCCCCCTCCTACTCAAAAAAAACGGTCTGGCCCCTTGTTGGATGTGTTGTTTGCAGCTACGGCAAAAGCAGCGGCCGTCTTCACATTACTCATTTTGATAGCAATTCTTGTATCGCTCACCATCAGTGCATGGCCTGCGATTTCAAAATTTGGAATAGGTTTTTTATTCAGCACGACCTGGGATCCGGTCAAAGAGGATTTTGGCGGTCTGGTCATGATCTACGGCACGGTCATGACGTCAGTTGTGGCTCTGATCATCGCAGTGCCAGTCAGTTTTGGCATTGCACTGTTCCTCACCGAGTTGTCCCCAGCGTGGCTACGTCGTCCACTCGGAACAGCCATTGAGTTGCTGGCAGCTGTTCCGTCAATCGTCTATGGAATGTGGGGCCTGCTTGTGTTTGCGCCGGTGTTGGCTACCTACGTTCAGCAGCCGTTGCAAAAAGCCTTTGGTGATGTACCGTTGCTTGGCACATTATTTTCGGGGGCACCCGTGGGCATTGGCATATTGTCTGCTGGCATCATTTTGGCCATCATGATCATTCCCTTCATTGCATCGGTCATGCGAGACGTTTTTGAAGTAACGCCTGTACTGCTCAAAGAGTCTGCTTACGCTCTCGGTGCAACCACTTGGGAAGTCGTGTCACAGGTCGTACTGCCGTACACAAAAGCGGGTGTCGTTGGCGGCATCATGCTTGGGCTGGGACGGGCAATAGGGGAGACGATGGCCATTACATTTGTGATCGGCAACTTCAACCAGCTCGACTCCCTCAGTCTGTTCACTGCGGCGAACAGCATCACGTCTGCGCTCGCAAATGAGTTTGCCGAGGCGGGCGAAGGCTTGCATCAAGGTGCTCTGATGTATCTTGGCTTAGTTCTTTTTTTCATAACCTTTGTTGTTTTAACACTGTCTAAACTTTTGTTGTCACAACTGCAGAAAGGTGAAGGTGCAAAAACATGAGTGCTGTTTTGAAGTCGCACCGCGACGCTAAATTTGCAAGGCGCAAGGTAGTCAATGCAGTTGCCATCACTTTGGCCATGGCGGCCATGGTGTTTGGATTGTTTTGGTTGTTCTGGATCTTGTTTGAAACGCTCCGTCTTGGCCTGAGTGGCCTTTCCGTTGCCACGTTAACGCAAATGACACCTCCACCCAACGATTCAGGTGGTTTGGCAAATGCCATTTATGGCTCGTTCTTGATGGTCATGTTTGCTACTTTTATTGGTACCCCCATTGGTGTCATGGCGGGTATCTACTTGGCAGAGTACGATACAAAAAGCTGGCTGTCTGCTGTCACGCGGTTCGTGAATGATATTTTGTTGTCGGCGCCGTCGATTGTCATCGGACTGTTCGTATACGCGGTTGTTGTATCTCGCTACAAGTCATTTTCTGGCTGGGCGGGCATCGTTGCACTTTCATTGATTGTTATTCCGGTGGTGATTAGAACCACTGAAAACATGCTGCAGCTGATTCCGTCAGCCCTGAGGGAGGCGGCATACGCATTGGGCACACCAAAGTGGAAAGTCATCCTGAGCATCACGATGAAAGCAGCGAGGGCAGGTGTTATTACTGGTGTGATGCTTGCTGTTGCACGAATTGCTGGGGAGACTGCGCCCTTGTTGTTTACTGCCCTGAGCAATCAATTTTGGACATCGAGCTTAAGCGAGCCGATGGCAAGCTTGCCTGTGACGATATTCAAGTTTGCGATGAGTCCCTATGAGAATTGGCAAAATTTGGCCTGGGCAGGCGTTTTATTGATTACCACTGCCGTTTTAGCCTTGAATATATTGGCCCGCTACGTGACGCGTAGCAAAATTTGACTAGAACCATCGACTAGAACCATCGCTTGGTGATTTATTTAATTTACGTCTAAGGACAAACCATGTCGCCTTCAACGTCGGCCAAAGAAGTACCGAAAATATCAGTCAAAAATCTTGATTTTTACTACGGTAAATTTCATGCTCTGAAAAACATCAACCTGGAAATTCCAGAGAAAAAAGTGACCGCATTTATCGGCCCGTCAGGCTGTGGCAAGTCAACGCTTCTACGGATTTTTAACCGCATGTACGAGCTCTACCCGGAGCAGCGCGCAGAAGGTGAAATCATGTTCGAAGGGGAAAATTTGCTCACGTCTAAAAAGGATGTGGCATTGATTCGTTCAAAAGTTGGTATGGTTTTTCAAAAACCCACCCCCTTCCCCATGTCGATCTACGACAACATCGCGTTTGGCATCAAGTTGTTTGAAAGCCTCAGCCGGTCAGACATGGACGAACGGGTCGAATGGGCTTTGCGCAAAGCTGCATTGTGGGGCGAGGTCAAAGACAAGCTCAACCAAAATGGCTCCAGCCTGTCAGGCGGCCAGCAGCAGCGTTTGTGTATTGCCCGTGGTATTGCCATCAAACCTGAAGTACTTTTGCTGGATGAGCCATGCTCTGCGCTGGACCCGATTTCGACCGCAAAAGTAGAAGAGTTGATCACAGAACTGAAGAACGATTACACCGTTGTCATCGTGACCCACAACATGCAGCAGGCGGCGCGCTGCAGCGACTACACCGCTTACATGTATCTGGGCGATCTGGTCGAGTTTGGGGTGACGGAGGATATTTTCTTCAAGCCCAGGCGAAAAGAAACTGAAGACTACATCACTGGCCGTTTCGGCTGACCCTAGACGATGCAGGGCAGCCCCTGAGCGTCGCCTTTCGCCGCCTTTCATTGATTGGAAAAGTAAATATGCCCGATAAACATCTCTCTACGCAGTTCGACAGCGAACTCAATGGTGTGTCCTCACGCGTGATGGAACTTGGCGGTCTGGTTGAGTCGCAGATTAGACTGGCCATTTATGCGCTATCGCAATTCAATATCGAGAGCGCCAACCAAGTGATTGAAACTGAAACTCGAGTCAACATGATGGAAGTTGACATTGACCGCGAACTGTCTTCCATCATTGCCAGGCGTCAGCCGACTGCGCGTGACCTGCGCTTGCTGATTGCCATCTCCAAAACCACGGCCAATCTTGAAAGGGCAGGCGACGAAGCCACCAAAATTGCCCGCATGGTCAAGTCCATCATTCAGAGTGGTTCAGCCCGTGCGCTGCCCTCGTCAGGTCTGCGTGTAGCCGCTGAACTGGCCAGTGGCTTGCTGCGCAAGGCGCTCGATGCGTTTGCCCGGCTGGACACTGCAGCAGCAGTGTCCATCCTCAAGGAAGACGATCAGATTGATCAGGAGTTTGACGGTTTCGTACGCAAACTGATCACTTACATGATGGAAGACCCGCGCACCATCTCGTCAAGCCTGGATTTGCTGTTTGTTGCCAAGGCTATTGAGCGTGTAGGTGACCACGCCAAAAACATTGCAGAGTTCATCATTTATGTGGTCAAAGGCGCTGACGTACGGCACACACCGATGGACCAGGTTGAGTCTGCAGCCAAGTAAATTTTTGAATGAAACACCTCCCGCGCATTCTGGTGGTTGAAGACGAACCCTCTATTGCCGAGCTGATTGCTGTCAATCTGCGGCATGGCGGTTTTGAGCCTGTGGTTGCCCATGACAGCGTGGCTGCCCAGCGCGAGCTGGATGCTGTTCTACCCGATGCGATTTTGCTGGACTGGATGTTACCTGGCCAAAGTGGTATCGCTCTGGCTAGGCACTGGCGCAAACAGGCGCGTACAAAAAACATTCCCATTTTGATGCTGACAGCACGTAGCGATGAGATGGAGAAGGTGGCCGGTCTGGATGCTGGTGCTGATGACTACATCACCAAGCCGTTTTCAACGCAGGAGATGCTGGCACGTATTCGCGCCGTACTGCGGCGGCGTGCGCCTGAGTCCGTCAACGACAGTGTGACGATTGGCGCACTGATACTCGATGCGGCCACTTACCGCATTACCTTCCGAGCACAGGAACTCAAGTTGGGGCCAACAGAGTTCAAGTTGCTGCACTACCTGATGAAACATGCCGAGCGGGTTCATAGCCGTGGCACCCTGCTCGACAAGGTGTGGGGTGACCACGTGTTCATTGAAGAGCGTACGGTGGACGTACACGTCAAACGCCTGCGTGAAGCATTGGGCGCCGCTGGTGTCATGATAGAGACAGTACGCGGCGCGGGTTACCGGTTGACGGCGACTGCCTCCACCAGTTCTGTACCTGGCCCAACTCTCAAGGCGCCTTCGGGGACATGATCAATCGCTGGTTGATATTTTTCGCCTGTATGCTTACCGGAGGCAGCCTGGGTGCGTGGTCTCCATACCGATATGGTGTGGCAACAGGCTTGGTGACAAGTGCCGTGGTATGGCTAGCCATTGACAGCTTTTATGTGTCCAGAATGCTGCGATGGTTGCGTGGAGAGCAAAACAGCGACGTACCTTCTGCCATTGCCCAGCCAGTGCCGCGCATGCCAGGTGTCTGGGGCGAAACCCTTGACCGGGTTCGCAGATTGCTCAAAGAAAGAGACCACCAGTATCAGGAAAGTCAGGCTCGGCTAGATGAGTTTTTGGCGGCCATACAGGCCTCACCCAGCGGCGTTGTGCTGCTCGATGCCCAAGGGCGCATCGAGTGGTGCAACCAAATGGCTACGCAGCATTTCGGTTTTGATGCGCAGCGTGACATGCTACAGCACATTGCCAATCTGGTACGCCAGCCGGTTTTTAACGCCTACATGTCAGCCAATGAGTTTTCCCACGATGTGGTGATTCCGGGCAGCTCCAGCACGCCAGCACGGCCCGTAAAGTTATCAGTACATGTGCATGCCTATGGCAAAAACCGAAAGTTGCTGCTGTCACGCGACATCACAGCCTTAGAACTGGCCGAAACCATGCGGCGGGACTTTGTGGCCAATGTGTCCCATGAGATCCGTACACCTCTGACTGTGCTGTCCGGCTTTATTGAGACTCTGCAGACACTGCCACTCAAAGAGCCGGATCGCACTCGCTATCTGGCATTGATGGCGCAGCAATCTGCACGCATGCAAACGCTGGTCAACGACCTGTTGACGTTGTCCAGGCTGGAAGGTAGTCCTTTGCCCGGTAGTATTGACTGGATGACCACGCGTGCGCTTTTGGCTCAATGCGAACAGGATGCTCACGGGTTATCAACAGTCCTAGCGGCCCGCAGCCACCGTATTGAGTTTGAAAATGGCCCTGCCTGCGAACTGGCCGGCGTGCAGAGCGAGGTGTACAGCGCCATGTCGAATCTGGTCACCAACGCCATACGCTACACCCCGGACGCGGGCCTGATACGTGTGAGCTGGAAGCTGTTGCAGGGCGGACGCGGAGAGTTCACAGTCAGTGACAGTGGCCCTGGTATTGCGCCGGAGCATCTGCCGCGCCTGACCGAGCGTTTTTACCGGGTTGACCGTAGTCGCTCCCGTGAAACCGGTGGCACCGGCTTGGGGTTGGCAATCGTCAAACATGTTGCCCAACGCCATGGTGCCGAGCTGCACATCAAAAGCCAGCTGGGGCAGGGGTCGTGCTTTTCCATCACCTTCCCGGCAGTACGTGTCAGGCAGGTTTTGAAAGCGGATTTTTTGGAAAACTCTTGCGCACTGCACCCCACAGCAGTACCAGAAAACTGACAGCCACCGAGCTGGTGGTCAGGGTGCTGGCAGCCCAACTTAAAAACTGCTCTAAAAGCTGCTCGCCGACTTCATGGGTCGGACACAGCCCTGGCAACCCAGGTGACCTCGGCTTCAAGCGGCTCAGACAACGCTGATGCCATATCTTTGCCAGCGCGCTTAAACAATAAGACATTTTCATTTCTGTCTGTTGGACGGCTGATTTTGGCTTGATAAGCCCAGTCTGGCAAGTGAACGACGTTGCCCAAACTGGCTTGTGTATTGGCATCCACAATCAAATAAGGGCAAACGGCTCGGGCCTGCGCCTGACGCAGCTCCAGTCTAGCGTGGTACTGCAGACCAGCGGCATGCGCACTGCTGATGCCGTGGATTTCAACGCATGATTTTTTATCCACCATGCTGGCGATTTGCTGCGACATGGGTGCGTAGCTGCGTGCGTAGTCAAGCAAGGGCAGCCACAGCGTCGTCAAAAGCAACCAGCACAAAGTCGCACCCGCCGCAGGCAGCACAAGCGACTTCCAGACAGCAGCCCGGTGCGCACCTGCTCGCCAATGAACCAGGCCAGCCCAAGCCAGCGACGCACAAACTGCAGCCAAAAAAGTCAGCCAGGAAAAACTGGGCTCAAAACCGGGCGCTAATCGTGCCACATTGGCTGCAGGTTGACGTGGCACTCCGGTTTGCATGGCAATCCAAACCACCCAAATAATCAGTGCACAACCAGTAAAAAAGAGCAGCGTGAACCAATCCACCAGCGACGCCACGCTGCGCTTGAGCGTGGGCAAGGCAAACGCTGCCAGCGCCGCCAGCGCGGGCAGACCCAACAACAAGCTGCGGTCAGATGCAGAAGTCGTTACGGTGGCAGCCACAGCTACAGCGGCAAACCACAAAGGCAGAGCAACATGGCGGCTGGCCAGCTGCCCGCGCCAGCGCCAAAGCGTCCATAACGCCAGTGGCCATGCAGGCCAGGTGAACCAGAGCAGCAAACGTCCCAACTTGCGCCAGCTGTCCCAGGCGGGCTGACCATCTGCGCCGGGCAGCTGTATGCGCCAGCGCCATACGTCCAGCCCATAAGCCGTCAGGCCAACCAACGCCGTGGTGCCCATCATCAACCAGACCCATTGCGCAGACTGCTGCTGGCTGCTGACTGCGACTTGAGCGTGATGCGAGTTATGGCGCGCTGTATTGCCCCAGCGCATATGTGCCCACTCTACCGCAGCACCGCCCAGGCCCAGCAGTACGGCCAGCGTTGGCGCACCACTGAGTGCCAATCCTGCAAGGCCCGTCAGCAGCCCCAGTGCGGGCCCGATGAGCTGGGTCGCACGGCGGTACGGGCTGGCCGCCATGGCGTAAAACGTCAAGGCTGTGAAGCCCAACTGCGCCAGTGCGGGCGTGGTTTCATGCGAGAGCTGCGCCAGACCCAGACAGGCGATCAGAGCCAGCACGCCTGCGTCGGCGATGGCGCGTGCATAGTCGACCGGGCTGGCTTCTCCGCCGAAGGCAAACGCAACCGGCTGGGCTTGGGGGCTTCTGGCCAGATAGTAGACCGCATACCAAGTTGACCTCAGGCTCAGCACCAGCAACAAGATAAAAGGCACACGCACGGCAAACGCTGGATCTAGAAAAGGCAGGCACTTGATGGCCAATGCCCCAAACCAGTACGGTGCCAACGCATCAAACCCGGTGGCCTGACCGAGCAGCTGGGGTGTCAGCCAACTGGCAAAGCTGGAAGTGAGTTCACGCATCACCCCAAAAGCGGCGAGATCTTCGTTTTTCCAGGGCTCACGGCCAAGAAAACCAGGCAGCACATAAGCCAGGCAGAACAGCAACAGTGCCAGCCGAGGCAGGCGACGCACGGCAGACTGCGCAATGATGGCGGGGGAAGGCTTGGTCAAAGCGATAAATTTTTCAGGCAGATGGTTGGGGAAATTTTGCAATCGGCATCAGCGACGGCCAGGCAACAGGCAAGCGACAGACCAGCGGCAGGAAACATCGCGGCAGCCGAAAAAAAAGCAGCCTGAATTTCAGGCTGCTTTTTTGGGTGGGTGGTGGGCAGGTAGCGTAGCGTTGCCGCAGAACTTCGCCCATTGCCGATACAAATTTCGCTGTCTATGCGGAAGCAGCTGCCTCGGGCGCGGCTGCTTTTGCAGCGGTTTTACCAAAGCGGTTGCGAAAGCGCTCAACGCGACCACCCATGTTGTCGACAGATTTTTGTGTGCCCGTGTAGAAGGGGTGCGATTCGCTGGATGTGTCCAGCTTGTACAAGGGCAGTTCGCGGCCGTCATCCATTTTCACCATTTCTTTGGTGTTCACGCAGGAGCGGGTCACAAACTTGAAATTGTTGGACAAGTCCATAAAACAAACTTCGCGGTAGTTGGGGTGAATGCCGTCTTTCATATCTTTTCCTTGTATTTCGTTTCGGCAGCCACTCAAAACCATTCTGAGCACTTTCCAGTTAACTTTCGATTATAAACTTTTTAAAGAAGGTGACCCGGGGTCACCGCAGAGGCGGTGAAATCTTTTTTACCTATCCACCGCGACGCATCATGTCAAAGAATTCGTGGTTGTTTTTGGTCGCCTTCATGTTTTTGAGCATCAGCTCCATGGACTCGATTTCGTCCATGTTGTACATGAACTGACGCAAAATGCGCGACTTTTGCAGAATTTCTGGGGCCAGCAGCAGCTCTTCCTTGCGGGTGCCGCTGCGGTTCAGGTGAATCGCCGGGAACACGCGCTTTTCATACAAACGGCGGTCCAGGTGAATCTCACAGTTGCCGGTGCCTTTGAATTCTTCAAAAATCACCTCGTCCATGCGGCTGCCGGTATCGACCAGCGCGGTGCCGATGATGGTCAGGCTGCCGCCTTCCTCAATTTTTCGGGCGGCACCAAAAAAGCGCTTGGGACGCTGCAGTGCATTGGCGTCCACACCGCCGGAGAGCACTTTGCCTGACGAGGGCAGCACGTTGTTGTAAGCACGGGCCAGGCGCGTGATGGAGTCCAGCAAAATCACCACGTCTTTGCCAAGCTCAACCAGACGTTTGGCGCGCTCGATCACCATTTCGGCGACGTGTACGTGACGGGCGGCAGGCTCGTCGAAGGTCGATGAGATGACCTCACCGCGCACGCTGCGCTGCATCTCCGTGACCTCTTCAGGGCGCTCATCGACCAGCAATACCATCATCACCACGTCGGGGTAGTTGGCGGTGATCGCGTGGGCGATGTGCTGCATCATCACGGTTTTGCCGGACTTGGGTGGAGCCACCAGCAAGGCGCGCTGGCCTTTGCCAATCGGGGCGATGATGTCAATGATGCGGCTGGTCAGGTTTTCTTCACCCTTGATGTCGCGCTCCAACTTGAACTGCTCACGCGGAAACAATGGCGTGAGGTTCTCAAACATCACCTTGTGCTTGTTGTCTTCAGGCGGGCCGTTGTTGATTTTGTCGAGCTTGTTCAGAGCAAAGTAGCGCTCGCCGTCTTTGGGCGTGCGCACTTCGCCTTCAATCATGTCGCCCGTGTGCAGGTTAAAGCGCCTGATCTGGCTTGGGCTGATATAGATGTCGTCGGTCGATGCGGTGTAGCTGGAGTCTGGCGCGCGCAAAAAACCAAAACCATCAGGCAGCACTTCCAGCACGCCATCAGCGATGATGGTTTCCCCCGTTTTTGAACGCTTTTTGATGATGGCAAACATCAGCTCCTGCTTACGCATGCGGCCAAGGTTTTCAATCTCAAGGGCTTCAGCCTGCTTGAGGACTTCAGACACATGCAGTGCCTTGAGCTCGTTTAGATGCATGGAAATACCTGCTTGGAAAAGGAAAGTAGGGAGCAACAGTGGCGCAGCAGGCGTGCGAAGGCGTGAAACGCGTCAGCTGCGGCAAGAAGGCTTCTTGCAGAGTTTGTTTTCAATAGGGCGGGGGGAATTGAACGGGGGAGTGAAAGCCAGGGCAGCCAGCATTTCAGACCGGGGGTTCGAGCAAGCGGGCAGTGGGTGGGCAGCAGCCAATTTGCGAACAATCTGGATTATGACAGGAAAAGCGGGGCGCCCAAAATGCCAAAGCACACGAGCGCCGGGTATGAATCTTGGGGCTCGGTGCTGCACAATCCTTCATGCGGTGCCGGGGCTGGAGACAACCTGGGCACCTTCAGCGCCAATTTGGCATCAAACCAGTTGCTGGTCGATGAACGCCGTCAGTTGTGACTTGCTCATGGCACCCACTTTGGTGGCTGCCAGCTGGCCGTCCTTGAAAATCATCAGCGTTGGAATGCCGCGAATGCCGAATTTGGCCGGAATGTCGCGGTTTTCGTCAACATTCATTTTGGCAATTTGCAGCTTGCCTTCGTAGCTGACGGCGACCTCGTCGAGAATTGGGGCAATCATTTTGCAGGGGCCACACCATTCGGCCCAGTAGTCCACCAGCACCGGCTGGCTCGACTGGATCACGTCGGCTTCAAACGTTGCATCGGTGGTATGTTTAATCAGTTCGCTGGCCATGACGGCTCCTTTAAGTGGATTGCAAGATTTGACTGGAAATTCCCATGTATTTTGTCAGAAACCAAGTGCCTTGCCTGATATGTGCGCCGGTGGCCGCCTTGAATCTTCCATGACACCCACACCCCATCTGTTTGAAAGCCCTGCTTTGCCGCCTGTGCCGATGGCCCATCCGGTTCAAAAAAGCTGGCATCGGGTCATGACGCAGCTGGCCGACGTCATGGCGGCGCAGAGCGTTCACCCCTCACGCGTGGTGGTGCTGGTGCCTTATGCGCAGCTGATGCAACAGGCGCGCATCATGTGGGCCACTTTTACGGCCAGCACCGGCAGGCGGGCGGCTTTTACGCCGCGTTTTGAAACCACCATGAACTGGGCAACCCACAGCAGTGCAACGGTTGCCACTGAAAGAGCGGCCGATGACATTCAGCTCGATGTCGCCATTGATGTTCTGACCGCTTCCAGCCTGTTGGTGCGGGCCGGGCTGGCCACGCAACAAAACGCGCTGGCGGGACGACTCGTGGAGGCCGCGTGGTCACTCAGCCGCCTGGCGGCAGCGCAAGCCCCGAGCCAGCGCCTGGCGTGGGGCTTGCAGCTGGCCGATGCACTGGGTGCAGGGCTGGAGCCTGAAGCCCTGGCCCTGGAGCTGGCACTGGCGCGTATTGCCCTGGCCTGGGCTGCGGCTTCGGCCTACCCTTCGGATGTGCTTTTTTCAGCGCAGGCCCACTCGTGCATCGATCTGCTGGTGGTGCTGGAAGGGTTTCAATCCGAGCCGCTGGCCAATGCCCTGGCAGCGCGGTTTGGCGCACGCACGCTGTCGCTGCCCTTGGTGTCCACAGACCAGACATCTCTGCTTGACAGCACACAAGTCACACGGGCCCTGCACAACGCGATGGATGCCGAAGATGAGGCCCAGCGAGCTGCCGCCTGTGTGCTGGCGCACCTGGCCCAGGGCCGCAGCCCGGTTGCACTGGTGGCGCAAGACCGCACACTCACCCGCCGCATTCGATCTTTGCTGGCCGAGCGCGGCGTGGCACTGCGCGATGAAACCGGCTGGACGCTTTCAACCACCCGCGCTGCTGCCGCCTTGATGGTGTTGCTGCGCGCCTTGCCATGGGATGCAACAGCGGATGCGGTGCTGGACTGGCTCAAGAACGCCCCCGCCTTTGATGCTGCTGCCGTGATCCAGGCCGAGGTAGCGCTGAGAAAGACCGGCGTGCGTGTCTGGCGCGCCCGGTCTAAAACCCAGCTTGATATTGCCGCTGTAGCGACGCAGGCAGAGCCGATTCGCGCCGGGCTGCAGCGCGCCCGCTCGCTGGCGCACTGGCTGCACGATGTGCGGGCCGCCCTGCAAAGTGCTGGCCAGTGGGCGGCTTTGGTGGTGGACCCTGCAGGTACCGCCGTGCTGCAGGCGCTGCACCTGCAAAACAGGCAAGACAGTGATGCAGCGCAACACCCCACAGACATGGCCTTGTCAGCACGCATGAGCCTGCAAGACTTCACCAGCTGGGTCAACCAGGCGCTGGAGGCCGCCAGCTTTGTGCCTGTGCATCCACCCCAGGCACAGGTGGTGATCTTGCCGCTGAGCCAGCTGTTGGGTCGCCCGGTGCAGGCCGTGGTGATGCCGGGCTGCGATGAGTCTCGGTTGGCTGTGTCACCCGAGCCGCCCGGCTTGTGGACACCTGCGCAGCGCGAGTTGTTGGGTTTGCCCTCGCGCGTCGCGCTGGCGGCGGCGGCGCGCACGGCCTGGGACTACCTGCTGTGCATGCCGCATGTTGACCTGCTCTGGCGCGCCAGTGAAGCCGGCGAGCGCCTGATGCCCAGCGGTTTCGTGCAAGAGCTGCTGCTCAAAAAGGCCGTTGCCCCGGCAACAGACCCGCGCCTGCAGCGCGCGCGCGCCGCACAGCCCACACCACGGCCCCAGCCCACAGGCCAGGCACTGCCAGTTGCGCGTTTGTCTGCCAGCGCTTACGAAGATTTGCGCCGCTGCCCCTACCGCTTTTTTGCCTTGCAACAGCTCAGGCTGAAAGCATCTGATGAGCTTGAAAGCGAGCTGGGCAAGCGCGACTTTGGCAACTGGCTGCACACGCTGCTGCACCACTTCCATGAAGCATTAAAACAGGCGCCACGGCATGATCTGCCGGGGCGAGTAGCTATGATTAACATAGCAGCTGAGCAAGCCAGCACCGAGCTGGGTTTGAGCCGCAGCGAATTTCTACCGTTCGCCGCCATCTGGCCAAGCGTGCGCAACGGCTACCTGGCGTGGCTCACCGCCCATGAGGCCAGTGGCGCGCAGTTCGTGGAAGGCGAAGTCTGGAAAGACATGCCACTCGGCCCAGTCACGCTGATTGGCAAGCTCGACCGCATTGACCAACGGCCCGATGGCAGCCATTTGGTCATCGACTACAAAACTGAAGCCCCATCGACCACACAAGGCCGCATCAGCAACGCCCGGGAAGACACCCAGCTGGCTTTTTACGCGGCGTTGCTGGCTGACGACACCTTGGCCGCTGCGTATGTCAACCTGGGCGAGAAAACCGCCACCAAAACCCACGAGCAGGTTGATATTGTTGACTTGCGCGACGGCTTGATTCACAGCATTGTCAGTGACATGACGCGCATTGCTGAAGGTGCCTTTCTGCCCGCGCTGGGCGAGGGCAAAGCCTGCGACTTTTGCGCTGCCCGTGGTTTATGCCGCAAAGACTTCTGGACCGTATGACCGCCGCCTACACCCACAACGGCCAGCCCACGACGGCTGACGCTTTTTATGCGATTGCCTGCAACCCACACCGAAGCGTGGCGGTAGAAGCCTGCGCCGGTGCGGGCAAGACCTGGATGCTGGTCTCTCGCATCCTGCGGGCACTGCTCGAAGGTGACGGTACGGGTGCGGGCGCAGGCGCTGAGGTGCAGCCGCATGAGATTTTGGCGATCACCTTCACCAAAAAAGCCGCAGGCGAGATGCGCGAACGTCTATATGAATGGCTGGAGCAGTTTGCCCATGCCGACGATGACACCTTGAAGCAGGAACTTCTGGTGCGTGGGGTGAACCCCCGGTTACTGGACAAAAAATTTGATAAAAACAGCCTCCACAGCAACAAGGACGTGCGCTGGCTGCTATCAAATTTATACCAGCGTGTGCTGGCCAATGGCCGCCCGGTGCAGATCAGGACCTTTCACAGCTGGTTTGCCGCCTTGCTGCGCAGTGCGCCGATGACGGCCTTGCAGCAGCTGGGCCTGCCGCTGAACTACCAGCTGCTGGAAGACGATGGCCCGGCCAAAGCACTGGTCTGGCGGCGGTTTTATGCTGCGCTGCTTGAAGACGCTGCACTGAAAGCTGACTTTGAAGCCGTGGTCATGGCGCATGGCCGGTTTCAAACGGGCAAGGCGTTGGAAGGCGCACTCGACAAGCGTACTGAGTTTGTGCTGGCTGACGAGGCGGGCGTGGTGGACAACTCGGTGCAGCACTTTGGCGTGCAGTTTGCCGAGTTTGCCGGCTTGAGCCAGCCTGACGACATCCTCAGCGCCGACCCGGCGGTGGCCCGCTTGTTCATGGACGCGGCTGGCGCCCTGGGCCGGGCTTCGGCACCCACCCATTCAGCCAAAGGCGTTGAGCTTGAAAAAGCCTTGACTGCGGGTGATGCCGCTGGCGTGCTGGCCGCCCTGCTGACCGACAAAGGCACAGCCCGCAAGTTTGGTGAAAAAATCATCGGTATTGCCACTGTGCGCGAAGCGCAAGACGTGGCGCTGCGCCTGCTCGATGCCCGCCTGCAGCACGATGCGTGGGCTTACCAGCAGCGTATGGCCCGCCTGGCTCGCCTGCTGCTGGCCGAATTCAGGGCTTTAAAGCGCGAACGCGGCTGGGTTGACATGAACGACGTGGAGCGCGCCGCGCAGATCATGCTGGGCGACGATGTGCTGTCCGGCTGGGTGCAAGAACGCCTGGACGCCCGCATACGCCACCTGATGATTGACGAGTTTCAGGACACCAACCCACTGCAGTGGCAGGCGCTGTACGCCTGGCTCAGTGGCTACGTGGGCGCAGGCAAGGCACCGAGTGTGTTCATTGTGGGTGACCCCAAGCAGAGCATTTACCGCTTTCGCCGGGCAGAACCCCAGGTGTTTGTTGCCGCGCAAGCGTTCGTGCGCGACGGCCTGGGCGGTGACCTGCTGGCCTGCGACCACACCCGGCGCAACAGCGAAGCCGTGATCGCAACCGTCAACGCCGTGATGGGCACGGCCAGTCAAAACGATGCTTACGAGGGTTTCAGGAAGCACAGCAGCGCCTCGGCAGAGCAGGGCAGCGTGCTGCGGCTGCCACCCATTGAGCGACCGGAAAAAAGCGAGATTGCAGCCGCAGACAGCCCGTGGCGCGACAGCCTGAGCACGCCACGCGAATTGCCAGAAGAAACCCTGCGCACGCTTGAAGCACGCCAGGCTGCAGCCTGGATTGCAAACCAGATCAGCAGCGGACTGAAACCATCGAATGTGATGGTTTTGTCGCGCAAACGCGCCGGGCTGATGCCGCTGCAGGACGAGTTGCGCGCCCTGCACATCCCGGCCCAGATTGGTGAGAAAACCGATCTGATTGACTGCTGTGAGGTGCTGGACATCGTGGCCCTGCTGGACGTGCTGGTGTCGCCGCAGCATGATCTGTCTCTGGCGCGCGCACTGCGCTCACCGCTGTTTGGCGTCAGTGACAACGCGCTGGTACAGATTGCCTTGCTCAAAGGGGACTCAAAAATTTCGTGGTTTGAAGTGCTACAAAATAAAGAGCTGGCCACGCCCGACCTGTTGGCGCTAGGGGCCTGTCTGATCAAATTCAAAGGCTGGATTGATACCCTTCCGCCACACGACGCCTTGCAGGCGATTTATCACGATGCCGATGTGCTGGCGCGTTTTGCTGCCGCCGCGCCGGCCGCTTGCAGAGGCACGGTACTGGCCAACCTGCGTGCCACCTTGAGTGCAGCGCTGCAGCTCGATGGTGGCCGTTACGCCACGCCGTACGCGTTTGTGCGCGCCCTCAAGGCCGGCGGGCTGAAGGCCCCAGCCACCGTCAACCCCGACGCCGTACGTTTGCTGACGATCCACGGTGCCAAAGGACTGGAAGCGCATTCGGTTTTGCTGCTCGATACCGACACGCTTGAACGCAACGCCGACAGCATGAGCGTGCTGATCGACTGGCCGGGCGAGGCCACAGCGCCCGCTAAATTTGTGTTTCTGGTCAGCGAAAGCCACCCGCCAGCCTGCGCTGCCCAAACGCTGGCAGGCGAGCAGGCGGCACGCAAACGCGAAGAGCTTAACGCCCTGTACGTGGCCCTGACGCGCGCGCGCCACACGCTGGTTGTGTCATCTATCGAGCCACACCGCGAGACGACCCACAGCTGGTGGCAGCGCCTGTTTGCACTCGCAGGTGAAGTGCCTGCGCCTGCAGGCAGCCGTGCTGCAGCAGACGTTGCAGGTGGCGAATCCGGTGTTTTTGAGCTGCCTGAGCTTCCGGCCTTTACGCCACCAGCTGTATTGCAAGCGCTTGAAATGGCTGTTGAGGAAGATTCAGACAGCACCCGCATTGGCAAAGCCATGCACCGCCTGCTCGAATGGGGCATCGCCCTGGACCCGTCAGCAGCAGCCCCCGCCTTGCTGGCCAAAATAAGCCGCGAGTTCGTTTTGACACCAGATCAGCTCACACAAGCCCAGGCCATCGCCAGCCGCATTCGCCGGGGCGAAGGCGCCTGGGCATGGGATGAGGACACTGTGAGCTGGCAGGCCAATGAGATCGAGCTGATCTACCAGGGCCAGAGCCTGCGCATTGACCGCCTGGTGCAGCGCAAAGACGCTGCCCATGCCGGCCATTGGTGGATTCTGGACTACAAATCAGCCCACCAGCCGCAGCTTGACCTGACCAAAATGGCGCAGATGCGTACCTACCGCGCTGCCCTGCAGCTGATTTATCCGGGTCAGACGGTGAAAGCGGCTTTTTTGACAGGGCAAGGACTGGGCTAAGAATGTGGCTAGGAATAACTTCCCGGTTTGGCCCGAGGAGTCGGGATGCGATTACCAAGGCGCAAGACGCGCCGTGTGGCGAGCCACACAAGCGGATTGCAACGCAGCAGCGCGCCCGAATCCGACAGGACAAACTGGGGAGCTTATTTCTCGCCACATCCTGAAAGTCAACGGGGCTAAAAGTCGCCAGAATCACCGCTCTTGCAAGGCGTTGACCCGCTCCAGCGCTTGCTGCATGTCACGCCCGTATTCGTCAAGGTAGCGGGTGCGCTCCTGACTGCGCCATTCGG
>RDZZ01000097.1 GCA_004293655.1 Polaromonas sp.
TGCAGCCAATAGCACAGCTATTGGCAAGAAAAGCAACGCAGCAGACCGCCCGAGTCCGGCTGATCACAGACCGCAGGGAGTTATGCAGAGGGTCCCAAGCTAAAACTTAAGCCAACAACATGAAAAAAACAATCTCTGCCTGGGTGGCAATAGGCATGACTGGCATGCTGTTAGGAGGGTGCTCCAAGCCTGCGCCATCTGAAGAGCCTGTTCGTGCCGTCAGAATCATGACCGTAGCTGCCAGTGCTTTTTCTTCTGGCTACGAATACGCCGGCGAGGTCAAGGCACAGACCGAGTCCAGGCTGAGCTTTCGGGTGGGCGGCAAAATCATCAAGCGTCAGGCCGAACTGGGTCAGCGCGTCAAAGCCGGGCAGACGCTGGCGCAACTTGACCCACAAGACTACAAACTGGCCGCAGACGCTGCCCGGGCGCAACTGCGGGTGGTGTCAACCAACCGTGATCTGGCCGCTGCAGATTACAAACGCTACAAAGAGCTCAAAGACCAGAACTTCATCAGCAGCGCCGAGCTGGAGCGGCGCGACAGCACGCTCAAAGCGGCGCAAGCCCAGTACGAGCAGGCGCAATCACAACTGGCGGTGCAGGGCAACCAGGCCGCTTATGCGTCACTGGTGGCTGATGTTGCAGGCGTCGTCACTGCGATTGAGGCCGAGCCAGGCCAGGTCGTGACGGCTGGCGCGCCCGTTGTGCGGATTGCCACCGACGGTGCGCGCGATGTGGTGTTTTCAGTGCCGGAAGACAAGGTCACATCGTTCAGGCCAGGCATGCCGGTGAAGGTTCGGCCCTGGGCGCAAGACACCCAGCTGTCCGCTGTGGTTCGTGAAGTCGGCGCCAGTGCCGACCCGGCCACACGCACTTACCAGATCAAGGTGGCCTTGAGCGCCAAAGACACCGCGCCGCCGCTGGGCGCCACGGTGTACGTCTTGCCGCAAGGCCTCGGTGGCAGCGGCACCGAGGGCCTGCAGGTCATCAAGGTGCCAACCAGCGCGCTCAGGCGCGACGGCAACACCAGCGCCGTCTGGGTGCTGGACAAGGCCAGCATGACGGTGAAGTCGCAGACGGTACAAATTGCCACGGCAGACGGCAACGATGCTGTGATTGCAGCCGGACTGCAGCCCGGCATGCTGGTGGTCAGTGCGGGGGTGCATGTGTTGTCACCGGGTCAGAAGGTCAGTATTTATCAAGAAAAAACGGCCCTACGGCAATCTGAACAAGCACAGACTGCTATTAATTCAGGAGCAAATGATGCTGCCGCTGTAAAACTGGCTGCTTCGGCACCTGTGTCCGGCATGCCCGCAGCGAAATAAGGCCATCATGACGCCATCATCAAACAAAGCAGGTCACAAGACAGGCCATGAAGCAGGTCACGGAGCAGGATTTAACCTGTCCAGATGGGCCCTGGAGCACCCGGCACTCACACGCTACCTGATGGTGGTGCTGATGCTGCTGGGTTTTGCCGCGTACTTCCAGCTGGGCCAGGACGAAGACCCGCCATTCACGTTTCGGGCCATGGTCGTCCGGACTTACTGGCCGGGAGCGACTGCACAGCAGGTGGCAGAGCAGGTCACCGACAAACTCGAGCGCACGCTGCAGGAAGTGCCCTACGCCGACAAAATCCGCAGCTACTCCAAGCCCGGTGAGTCGCAGATCATTTTTCAGGTCAAAGACACCATCCGGGGCACAGACGTCACCAACACCTGGTACACCGTGCGCAAAAAAATCGGCGATATCCGCAATACCCTGCCCGCAGGCGTGCAGGGGCCGTTTTTCAATGACGATTTTGGTGACGTGTACGGTGTGATCTACGCACTTGAAGGGGATGGCTTTAATTACGCAGAAGTCAAAACCTTTGCCGATGACCTGCGCCAGAAACTGCTGCGGGTACCGGACGTGTCCAAGGTCGAGCTTTTTGGTGCGCAGGACGAAAAACTGTTCATTGAGATTTCACAAAAACGCTTAGCTCAGCTGGGGCTGGACTTCAACCAGGTGCTGGCACAACTGGCTCAGCAAAATGCGGTGGAGTCCGCCGGCGCTGTGCAAACGCCGCTGGATGTGGTGCAAGTACGTGTTGCGGGGCAGTTTGAGGCGGTCGAGCAACTGCGGGCCATGCCGATTCGCGGCACTGCGGCTGGTGCCGGCACAAACACTGGTACAAGCGCCGGGGCTAGCCAGTTCCGGTTGGGCGATATTGCCGAGATCAAACGCGGCTATGCTGACCCGCCCAGCGTCAAGGTCAGGCACCAGGGCAGGGAGGTCATCGCGCTGGGCGTGGCCATGGTCAAGGGGGGTGACATCATCGCGCTGGGCCAAGCGCTCAACGCGCTGTCGGCAACAGTGACCAAAACGCTGCCTGCAGGCATCAAGCTGGTGCAGATTCAGGACCAGCCGAAGGCTGTCGCCAAATCGGTCAACGAGTTTGTCCAGGTGCTGATTGAAGCCGTGGTGATTGTGCTGGCGGTCAGCTTTATCAGCCTGGGTTTTCACCAACGACCGGCTGGGCCCAACGGCCCTTTGGTGTGGTGGAGGCGCTACTACATTGACGTGCGGCCAGGACTGGTGGTGGGCATCACGATTCCGCTGGTGCTCAGTGTCACATTTTTAGCCATGCTGTATCTGGGCATCGGGTTGCACAAAATATCACTTGGCTCGCTGATCATCGCCCTCGGCCTGCTGGTGGATGACGCCATCATTGCCGTCGAGATGATGGTGCGCAAGATGGAAGAGGGCTACGACAAAGTGCGCGCGGCCACCTTCGCTTACGAGGTCACCGCCATGCCCATGCTGACTGGCACGCTGATCACGGCAGCGGGGTTTCTGCCCATCGGTCTGGCCAAGTCCGTCACGGGCGAGTACACATATGCCATTTTTGCCGTCACGGTGGTGGCGCTGGTCTTGAGCTGGATTGTGTCGGTGTACTTTGTGCCTTATCTGGGCACACTGCTCTTGAAAAAACCGGACCACGTTGTGGAGAAAACCCATGACGATCCTGGCCATGCAGGTGCTGCTGGCAACGCGGGTGAAGGCCACGAGATGTTCGACTCTGCCTTCTACAACACGTTTCGCCGGGCTGTGAACGGGTGCGTGCATTACCGCTGGGTCACCATCGGTGCCACTGTCTTGATCTTCGGGCTGGGTATTGTGGGTATGGGCCGGGTACAGCAGCAGTTTTTCCCCGACTCCAGCCGGCCAGAGATCATGCTGGACATCTGGTTTCCCGAAGGCACTTCTTTCGCAGCCAATGAGGCGACCGCCAAACGGGTGGAGGCGCGCTTGCTCAGGGAAGAAGGCGTGACATCCATCAGCACCTGGGTCGGCTCTGGCGTGCCGCGCTTTTATCTGCCGCTGGACCAGGTTTTCCCCCAGACCAACGTGACGCAATTCATTGTGCTGCCCAAAGACCTGGCAGTGCGCGAGTCATTGCGTATCAAACTGCCTGCGCTGCTGGCGCAAGAGTTTCCGGAGGTGCGTGGGCGCGTCAAGCTCTTGCCGAACGGCCCGCCCGTGCCGTATCCGGTGCAGTTTCGCGTGGTAGGCGCTGACCCGCTGGTGCTGCGAGCGCGCGCCGATGAGGTCAAAGCGATTTTTCGCAGCAGCGCCAACACCCGGGGTGTCAACGACAACTGGAACGAATCTGTCAAGGTTTTGCGACTGGAGGTTGACCAGTCCAAGGCGCGTGCGCTGGGCGTGACCAGCCAGTCGATTGCGCAGGCATCACGTACTATTTTGTCAGGCTCTACGGTCGGGCAGTTCCGCGAGGGTGACAAACTGATCGACATCGTTCTGCGCCAGCCACAGGACGAACGCAATGCCATCACCGACATTGCCAATGCTTATCTGCCCACATCGACTGGCAAATCCATACCACTGACGCAGATTGCCAAGCCCGTCTTTACCTGGGAGCCAGGCGTGATGTGGCGGGAAAACCGCGACTACGCCATCACGGTACAAAGCGATATTGTTGAAGGCCTGCAGGGCGCAACGGTGACCAACGAGCTGCTGCCCAAGCTCAAGGCACTGGAAGACCAGTGGCAGCAACAGGGGCTGGGTGCCTACCGCGTACAGGTCGCCGGTGCTGTGGAGGAGAGCAGCAAAGGCTCGTCATCGATTGCTGTCGGCATTCCTGTCATGCTGTTTTTGACCTTCACGCTGCTGATGTTGCAATTGCAAAGTTTTAGCCGTTCGCTGCTGGTGTTTTTAACAGGGCCACTGGGCATTGCTGGCGTTGCCGGGGCATTGCTGCTTTTGGGCAGGCCATTTGGTTTTGTGGCTTTACTTGGCGTGATCGCGCTGATGGGCATGATTCAGCGCAACTCTGTCATCTTGATTGACCAGATCGAGCAAGACCGGGCGCGCGGTGTGCCGGCGTGGGATGCGATCGTCGAGTCTGCCGTGCGGCGCCTGCGCCCGATTGTGCTGACAGCGGCTGCCGCTGTACTGGCCATGATTCCGCTGTCACGCAGCGTATTTTGGGGGCCTATGGCAGTTGCCATCATGGGCGGGCTGATTGTGGCTACGGCGCTGACGCTGCTGGCATTGCCTGCCATGTATGCTGCCTGGTTTCGAGTCAAACGAGACACTGCATGATTTGGCTGAGCTTTACAGGCTAAAATAGAAAACCAACCGATTTCAGGCAGGAATCAGGTCAGCCCATAAGGTCAGCCCATAAGCAAATCCAGAGCTTTGGCCCTTCCTGCATCTTGTTTGAGGCGCGCGGGTGGCGAAATTGGTAGACGCACCAGGTTTAGGTCCTGACGTCCGCAAGGATGTGCGGGTTCGAGTCCCGCCCCGCGCACCATTTTATCAAGCACGGCAGAAGTTTCAGCACCAGCCCAAAGGCTATTGGCTGCTGACTTCTGCATGGGCTACTTAGAAATTTAGAGAACTTAGAAAGAGCATCATGGCCGTGACCGTTGAAACCCTTGAAAAGCTGGAGCGCAAAATCACCTTGACGCTGCCGGTAGGCACCATCCAGTCTGAAGTTGACGCACGCTTGAGAAAATTGGCTCGTACCGTGAAGATGGACGGCTTTCGTCCCGGCAAGGTGCCCATGACCGTGGTGTCACAGCGCTATGGTTATTCAGTCCATTACGAAGTCATGAACGACAAGGTTGGCGAGGCTTTCGCTGCCGCAGCCAACGAAGCCAAGCTGCGTGTGGCAGGCCAGCCCCGCATCAGTGAAAAAGAAGGCGCGCCTGCAGGCGAAATGACATTCGATGCCATTTTTGAAGTCTATCCAGACGTCAAAATCGGCGACTTGGGTGCAGCTGACATCGAAAAAGTAAACGCTGATGTGAGCGATGCCGCTATTGACAAAACAGTCGATATCCTGCGCAAGCAGCGCCGTACCTTCTCGCAGCGCGCGCTTGACGCGCCCGCACAAGACGGCGACCGCGCCACCATCGACTTTGAAGGCAAAATCGATGGTGAAACATTCGCCGGTGGTAAGGCTGAAGATTTCCAGTTCCTGATCGGCGACGGCCAGATGCTCAAGGAATTTGAAGAAGCCGTACGTGGCATGAAGAGCGGTGAAAGCAAAACCTTCCCCCTTAATTTTCCCGACGACTACCACGGCAAAGATGTCGCTGGCAAGCAGGCTGACTTTTTGGTGACGGTCAAAAAACTCGAAGCGGCGCATTTACCTGAGATCAACGAAGCACTGGCCAAGTCTCTGGGTATTGCTGAAGCCAGCGTAGAAGGCCTGCGTGCAGATATCAAGAAAAACCTGGAGCGCGAAGTCAAGTTCCGTTTGCTGGCCCGCAATAAAAATGCCGTGATGGACACACTGGTGGCACACGCTGAACTTGACCTGCCCAATTCAAGTGTGCAGGCAGAGCTTGACCGCATGATCGAAGGTGCCCGGGCCGACTTAAAGCAGCGCGGCATCAAAGACGCAGACAAAGCGCCGATTCCTGACGA
>RDZZ01000098.1 GCA_004293655.1 Polaromonas sp.
GCCCATATCGCCCATATCGCCCATATCGCCCAGAGCGCGCAGAGGGGTGTACAGACGCTCCTGAACTGGCTGGCATTGGCCTTCGGGTGCTTTTTTTTAGGGCGTTTTCAAAGACCGGCAAGCCTGCGCCACAATAGCCACAATAGCGTCAGAAAGTCTGATATGTCCTTGAATCAATACCCCGATCGCCACTCGCTGCACAACGAAATCCATGCGCGGCCGCCAGAGTCCATGGTGGCACCGGTGGCTGTCTCGCACATTGTGATGCTGGCCAATCCTGCCCAGCGTGCGGCTTCGAGAACCCATGTGACCGGGCTGCTGCGTAACCAGCACCTGCCCATGCCGGACGCCGAATCGACCCATTTGCGGATGGATTTGGGCCAATACCGTCTGCGCTGGGAGATGCACACCGAGTTTGTCACCTGGACTTTTATCCGTCCGCTCGACAGCGTGCCGCTGCCCGGCCAGATACCCGCCACCGCCAGCCAGGTGGTGCCGCAAGAATGGCTGGCTGCCCTGCCAGGCCAGTGCCTGGCCAGCATGCATGTGTGGGCCTTGCCCAGCCGGGCCGAGGGGTGCGACGATCTGGTCAAGCATGTCATGCATGAAGACACACTGGTGGCCTCGACGGTGGCCGACGGCTATGCAGAGGTGTACACCGACTTTGCCATCCATGCCGACGGCTTTTCGCGCATGTTGTTGCTCACGGGCGGTATTTCTACCCGGCGTCTGGGCCGTCTGGTGCAGCAATTGCTGGAGATTGAAACCTACCGCATGGCCGCCCTGATGGGCTTGCCTGCTGCGCGTGAAGCGTCCGAAGTGCTGGGCAATGCCGAGCGAGAGCTGGCCGAGCTGGCCGGTGCCATACGCAGTGCCCGACGCGACGAAGAGCCGCAACTGCTCGATCGCCTGACGCGGCTGGCCGGTCAGGTTGAGAGCCAGCACGCCACCAGCCATTCACGGTTTTCAGCCAGCAGCGCCTACTTTGAGCTGGTGGACAAGCGCATCGACGACATTGCCGAGTCTCGCCTGGCAGGGCTGCAGACGATTCGCGAGTTCATGGACAGACGCTTGAGCCCTGCACGCAGTACCTGCCAGTGGGCCACGCGCCGGCAGGACGCGCTGAGCCAGCGGGTCTCCCGCATCAGCAACCTGCTGCGCACCCGGGTCGAGATTGAGCAGCAGCAAAGCAGCCAGGCGCTGCTGGGCGCCATGAACCAGCGCCAGGGCTTGCAGCTCAAGTTGCAGTCCACGGTGGAGGGCCTGTCGGTCGCAGCGATTACTTACTACATCTCCGGGCTGGTGTACTACACGGCGCGCGGCGCACAAACCATCGGCTGGCCATTGACCGCAGAGACCACCACGGCGCTGGCCGTGCCGGTGGTTGTGCTGCTGGTTTGGCTGTCGCTCAGGCGCTTGCATCACAAAGTCTTTGACACGCAAAAGACAGACATTCCTTGAAACGTCTGTGCCTGCTGCCCATGCCAGGCTCCGTTGAAAAAAATCATTGCTGGCCGCAACATGTCTGTCGATTAACTTTTAGCTCCATTTCTTGCACCCCCCATCCTCATGAACTTCAATTTCAACAACGCCTACAGCACCACCCGCCTGCCGGTGTTTGCACGCAATGTGGTGTCCACCTCGCACCCACTGGCTGCGCAGGCCGGCCTGAGCATGTTGTACAAAGGCGGCAATGCAGTCGATGCCGCCATTGCAGCGGCTGCGGCCATGACGATCGTTGAGCCGGTCAGCAACGGTCTGGGCAGCGATTCCTTTTGCATTCTGTGGGATGGTAATGCGCTGCATGGGCTGAACGCCTCGGGTTGTGCGCCTGCCAGCTGGACGCTGGACTATTTCAAGCAAAAATATGGTGACCACGCCAGCACACCGCCCAAGCGCGGCATGGACTCCGTCACCGTGCCAGGCGCAGTCAGCAGCTGGGTGGCATTGAGTGAGCGCTTTGGCAAACTGCCCTTTGCCGACCTGATGGCCCCAGCCATTGAGATTGCCGAGCGCGGCTATCTGGTGCCGCCTGTGGTGCAACAAAAGTGGCAAGCGCCTGTCGAAGAATTGCAAGGCTTGCCCGGCTTTGCCCAGGCATTTTTGCCACGCGGCAGGCCGCCGAATGTCGGTGAGCTGTTTCAGTTCAAAGCAGCAGCCAAAGCACTGCGGGCGATTGCCTTGAGCAAAGGCAGCGCTTTTTATGGCGGCGAGATTGCCCATGCGCTTGAAAAATTCTCCAAAGCCCATGGCGGCAGCCTGACGGCCAGAGACCTCGAAAACTTCAAACCCCAATGGGTCAAGCCGATTGAGAAAAACTACCGGGGCTACACGCTGCACGAGATTCCGCCCAACGGCCAGGGCATTGCCGCGCTGATAGCGCTGGGCATTCTGGACAAGTTCGACATGGCCAGCCTGCCTGTTGACGGCGTTGACTCGCAGCATGTGCAGATCGAAGCCATGAAGCTGGCTTTTGCCGATGTGTACAAGTACGTGGGCGAGCAGTCATCGATGGAGGTGACGCCCGAGCAGATGCTTGACGACGCCTATCTCACCTCGCGTGCCAGACGGATTGACATGAAAAAAGCACAAGACTTCGGGGCCGGTAACCCTGTTAAAGGCGGCACGATTTACCTCACGGCAGCGGACGAAAACGGCATGATGGTGAGCTTTATCCAGAGCAACTACATGGGCTTTGGCTCGGGCTGTGTGGAGCCTGAGTTCGGCATCAGCCTGCAAAACCGGGGCCATGGTTTCAGTTTGCAGCCGGGGGCCAACCAGGTCGCGCCGGGCAAGCGGCCTTTTCAGACCATCATTCCGGCGTTTTTGACCCGCGACGGGCAACCCGTGATGAGCTACGGTGTGATGGGCGGCAACATGCAGCCGCAGGGCCATATGCAAACCCTGGTACGCATGCTGGACTACCAACAAAACCCGCAGGCCGCATGCGATGCGCCACGCTGGCGCTTCAACGCTGGCCTGGAAATCAATGTCGAGGCGGGCATGGACCCCAACACGGTACAAAGCCTGGCCGGGCGTGGCCACCGCATGGAGGTCATCAACGACTCGTATCAGGACTTTGGCGCGGGCCAGTTCATCTGGCGTGCGGGTGACCCCAAAATTGAAGGCTATGTGGCGGCCAGCGATGCGCGGCGCGACGGTCAGGCGGTTGGGTTTTAAGCTGTGGGCTAATGTGTGGGTGAAGCCGCGGCGTCATTGAGGCAACTCTGAAGTCTGGGGCGGGGGCAAGTCATTCAACGCTTCAGGCGCAGAGAACGCAGAGCAAGACGAGGGGGGAAACAAATTTTTGCTTCTTTCTCTGCGGCTCTCTGCGTACTCTGCGCCTGAAGCGGTGAAGGTTCCCGGATTGTTCGGGCTTGGCAGTCTTAATTTTTTAAGAAAAAAGGCCCCTGCGGCAACAAATACGAGGGCATGCAGCTATTAAAAACATAGTAAACAGCAAAAACGCCACAACTGGCCTGCTGCTGGCGCTGTGCGGCTCGATGGCCTTTAGCGGCAAGGCCATCATTGTCAAGCTGGCTTACCGGTACGGGGTGGACGCGGTCACGCTGATCATGTTTCGCATGCTGTTTGCCCTGCCCGTTTTTGCGGTGATGGCTTGGTGGGCCAGCCGGGGCCGGGCAGCGTTGTCACGCCGCGACTGGCTGGGCGTGCTCTGGCTGGGGTTCACGGGCTACTATCTGGCGAGTTTTCTTGACTTTGCCGGGCTGGCCTACATCAGTGCGTCGCTGGAGCGCCTGATTTTGTACCTCAACCCCACGCTGGTGATGCTGCTGGGCTTTGTGCTGTACAAACGCCGCATCACCGCCTGGCAGCTTGCGGGCACGGCAATCAGCTACTGCGGGGTGGCGCTGGTGTTTGGCCACGAGATCACGTTGCAGGGCATTGGCGAGCGCGCCACGACTGCCTGGGGTGCATTGCTGGTTTTTCTAAGCGCCGTCAGTTATGCCGTGTACCTGGTCTACAGCGGCGAGATGGTCAAGCGCCTGGGTTCCCTGCGGCTGGTGGGGCTGGCCAGCGCGGTGGCCTGTGTGCTGTGCATCTTGCAGTTTTTACTGCTGCGCCCCTTGAATGCCGCACTGGCAGTAGCGCCTGAAGTGGTTTGGCTGTCTGTGCTCAACGCCACGTTGTGTACGGTGGCCCCTGTGCTGATGGTGATGATGGCCATTGAACGCATCGGTGCCAGCATGGCCTCGCAGGCCGGCATGGTCGGGCCGATATCGACCATTTTGATGGGTGTGGTGATTTTGGGCGAGCCCTTCACCGCCTGGGTCGTGGCGGGCACGGTGCTGGTGATTGCGGGCATTTTCGTGTTTAGCCGGGCTCGGGCTTGACCCCGTTACATTGGCAGTGTTCTGACTTCAAGGAGTTGTTATGGATTTGGGTATTGCAGGCAAATGGGCGCTGGTGTGTGGTGCCAGCAAGGGTTTGGGTCTGGGCTGCGCCCAGGCGCTGGTGCGTGAGGGCGTCAACGTCCTCATCGTCGCCCGGGGTGCGGAATTGCTGCAAACAGCCGCTACAAAATTAATAGCTGAAAACCCTTGCAAAGAAAGCCCTGGCGTGCTTTTTGTTGCTGCAGACATCACCACAGCCGAAGGCCGTGCTGCTGTCTTTGCCGTGCGTCAGGACTTCGACATCGTGGTCACCAATGCGGGCGGCCCGCCCCCGGGTGACTTTCGCCACTGGGACCGCGATACCTGGCTCAAGGCGGTTGACGCCAACATGCTGACCCCCATTGAGCTGATCAAGGCCACGGTCGACGGCATGGCTGCGCGGGGTTTTGGCCGCATCATCAACATCACGTCCAGCGCCGTGAAAGCGCCCATTGACATTTTGGGCCTGAGCAACGGCGCACGCAGTGGCCTGACCGGTTTTGTGGCGGGCGTGGCGCGCAGCCCGCTGGCCGCGCAAGGCGTGACCATCAACAACCTGCTGCCCGGTGCGTTTGACACCGACCGGCTCCGGGGCACCCTGCAGGGTGCGGCTGCAAAAAGCGGGCAGAGCATCGAGGACATCATGGCAGCGAGGCGCAAAAACATCCCGGCCCAGCGTTTTGGCACGCCCGAAGAGTTCGGTGCCATCTGTGCCTTTTTATGCAGCACGCATGCCGCTTACATCACAGGCCAGAACGTGCTGGCCGATGGCGGGGCTTTTGCGGGGACGTTTTAATTTCAATCCAACAGGAGCAAAGCATGTCACTTTCAAACACGGCCAACGCCGTCCTGGCCTTTTCAGTTTGCGCACTGTCAACGGCGCTGCACGCACAGGATGCAGTCATGACGCCCGAAGAAATTCAATCCGCCTGGGTTGGGAAAACGGTGATTGCACTGATCACCAGTGGCCCCAGCATGGGTCGGGTGGTTGAACTGCAGCTCAAAGCCGATGGATCGGCTGAATTGACGGGCGCAGCTGCTGACAGTGGTGCCTGGCGACTGTCCGACAAAGGGTATTGCGCGACCTGGAAAAAAATCCGGGCCGGAAAAGAGGGCTGCTTCACCGTGGTTCGCAAAGGCTCAGAGCTGCTGGTTCTCAATGCTGACGGCTCACCAAACACCACAGTGACTGCCGTGAGGTAGCTGGCAGGCCGACAGGCTGGCCCAAAGCGGGTACAGGCCCAGTGCAGCGTGCGGTTGATGGCGCTGGTCACCGATGCACACAGCGATTTGTTCAAGTTCAACATCTTGCCGGGCCAGTGGACATGCGCTGCGCCACTCATGCCACGCCAGCAACACTTGCCAAGTGAATGACGGCCCAGTCACCACGGCACAATCAGGCAAGGAGGCTTTTCATGACCCTGACCCCATTCTCCACAAACCCCACAAACCCCACCTCCATCACCCCTACAACTTCCACGCCCCCCGATCCCGCTACCCAGCCCCGTGAATTTCTCGAAAGCCTGTTTCGGGCAGCCATCACACGCGCGCTGCCGCTGCACAACACCGCCGCCTGCTTGCCCCAGCCGCCCAAAGGCCGAACCATCGTCATTGGCGCTGGCAAGGCCGGTGGTTCGATGGCGCAGGCGGTTGAAGCGCTCTGGCCGCCAGATGCTCCGCTTGAAGGCCTGGTCGTCACCCGCTACCACCACATTCCACCCCGGCCAGAAGGCTTGGCGCAGCGCATCGAACTGGTCGAGGCCGCACACCCGGTGCCTGATGCAGCGGGCCTGACCGCAGCACAGCGCATGCTGGCGATGGTGCAGACTCTGACCCAGGACGACCTGGTGCTGTGCCTGATCTCCGGTGGCGGCTCGGCGCTCTTGAGCTTGCCCGCAGACGGCTTGACGCTTGAGGACAAGCAGCGCATCAACCAGGCGCTGCTCAACAGCGGGGCGAATATTTCCGAGATGAACTGCGTGCGCAAGCACCTCTCGCGCATCAAGGGCGGACGACTGGCTGCGGCCTGCGCACCAGCACGGGTTGTGACGCTCACCATCAGCGATGTACCCGGTGACGACCCGTCCATCATCGCCAGCGGCCCGACTGTGCCTGACGCCACGACTTGTGCAGACGCATTGGCGGTATTGAAGCGCTACGGCATTGATGTGCCGGCTGCGGTGCTGACACAACTGCAAAGCGGTGCGCTTGAAACGCCCAAACCCGGTGATGCCGTGTTTGGCGGCCATGAAGTCCACCTGATCGCCACGCCACAGCAAAGCCTCGAAGCCGCTGCAGCGGCGGCCACGGCGGCGGGACTCAACGCTTATATTTTGAGCGATGAGATGGAGGGCGAGTCACGCGAAGTCGGCAAGGTGCATGCAGCACTGGCGCGCGGCGTGGCGCTCAGGGGCCAGCCTTTTCGCAAACCCTGCGTGATTCTGAGCGGCGGCGAAACCACCGTGACGATCAAAAAGCTGCCTGAGGGCATGGCCAAGGGCCGGGGCGGGCGGGCAGGCGAGTTCTGCCTGGGCCTGGCCCTGGCGCTGCAGGGGCAAAGCGGTGTGTATGCGCTGGCTGCCGACACCGATGGCATTGACGGCGTAGAAGACAACGCCGGGGCCTTTGTGGCCCCCGACACGCTGGGGCGCGCGCAGGCACGCGGCATGAAAATCGACACCTACCTGGACCGCAACGATGCCTATGGTTTTTTCAAACCACTGGGCGGCCTGGTGATGACCGGGCCAACGAATACCAATGTCAATGACTTCAGGGCGCTATTGATTTTGTAGCATACAGTCTTTGTAAACACTGCTGCAGCCCCATTTTTTCTTTAAAAAAGCAAGCTGCCGCCTGGCCTGGGGAGCCTCCCCAGCCGGGTTGGCCTTTCAGTCACATTCAAACGCACCCCGTCTTTGCTGTGCCGTGTTGGTGCCGGGCTGCTGTAGAAGGTGTCCATTTCAGCGGCAAACTCTTTGAGGTGACTGTCAACGTGCTTGCGGTGTTGCTCTTGAAAAGTCCAACCGTGTTTTTTTCAAGTCTGGCGACGGTCACTGTCTGCTGTCTTGGTACACTCTCCGGTGTGCCTCCGTAGCTCAGTGGATAGAGCGATCCCCTCCTAGAAAATTTTGGGCACCAGCGGGCGAAAGCCTCTGCGTGAATTGAGTCAAAGTCGGTGAACCCTGTGGATTTAGGTCCGTGGCAACGCCGAGCCAAGCCCCCTGGGGGAAGGTGTAGAGACTAGACGGCTCAGGCCTTCAGGACTGTCTCCAGTCCATGGCCAAGGCATAGTCCAGACCACGAACACACCGAATGTGTGGCGGTGAAAACCGAAGTGGGATGAAGGGATAGGTCACAGGTCCGATTCCTGTCGGGGGCACCACTTCCAATCCATCTTCATATCAATACCAACGCGGTTTGTTGCTTCGCCTTGGCCGTTAAAGCACTGCCCACGGCTTCGCGCCTGATCTTGCATTGGTCTGAAAACGGCACCGGACTACTTCGACAACAGCCGCATCGCCTCTTCCAGCCCCTGGAGGGTCAGCGGAACCATGCGCTGGCTGAGCAGTTGCTGCATCACGCTGATCGACTGCCGGTACGGCCACACGCCTTGCGGCTCGGGGTTGATCCAGACAAATTTTGGAAAAGCGTTGGTCAGCCGCTGCATCCACTCGGCCCCGGCTTCTTCGTTGTTGTACTCCACACTGCCGCCGGGCTGCAAAATCTCGTACGGGCTCATGGTCGCGTCACCGACAAAAATCAGTTTGTAGTCTTTGTTGTATTTGCGGATGATGTCCCAGGTGGCAAACTTTTCACTGAAGCGGCGGCGGTTGTTCTTCCACATGAAGTCATACACACAGTTGTGAAAGTAGTAAAACTCCAGGTGCTTGAACTCTGACTTGACGGCGGAAAACATCTCTTCAACCCGGCCAATGTGCTCGTCCATCGTGCCGCCCACGTCCATCAGCAACAGCACTTTGACGTTGTTGTGGCGCTCGGGAACCATCTTGATGTCCAGCCAGCCCGCGTTGGCTGCTGTGGAGTGGATGGTGTCTGCCAGGTCCAGCTCTTCAACATGGCCCAGCCGCGCAAACCTGCGCAGGCGGCGCAGTGCCACCTTGATGTTGCGCGTGCCCAACTCCTGCGTGTCGTCGTAGTCTTTGTAGGCACGCTGGTCCCAGACTTTCACAGCGCTCTTGTTGCGGCTTTTTTCCTGCCCAATACGGATACCCTGCGGGTTAAAGCCGTTGGCACCAAACGGCGACGTGCCGCCCGTGCCTATCCACTTGCTGCCGCCTTCGTGGCGCTCTTTTTGCTCTTCAAAACGCTTCTTCAACGCCTCCATCAGCTCGTCCCAGCCCATTTTTTCTATTTTTGCTTTCTCTTCGGGGCTGAGCTGCAGCTCCAGGTTTTTACGCAGCCATTCGAGCGGAATGTCCTTGGTGAAATCTGCCACCATCTCCACACCTTTGAAGTAGCTGGCAAAGGCCCGGTCAAACTTGTCGTAGTGCTTCTCGTCTTTCACCAAAATGGTGCGGCTCAGGTAGTAGAAGTCGTCTATCTTGTAGGCGCCTTCGCCGATCTCGCCATCGTCATTGAGCAAACCGCTGTTCGGCCCCACAACGCCTGCCTGCAAGGCTTCGAGCAGCATCAGGTATTCCTTCACGGACACTGGCAATTTGGCCGAACGCAGGGTGTAGAAAAAATCAATCAGCATGTGTTTTGTCCGTGGCGGTTGATGCCATTTGCCTTAAGTGTGGCTCAAGGGCTTACCCAGTTCTCTAATCTCAAGCCCTCAACCCGCCCAAATTCCCGCGTGTTGTGCGTCACCAAAATCATTTTGTGGGCAAGTGCCTGCGCTGCAATCCAGAAATCATTCATGCCTATGGGCGTGCCGCGTGACTGAAGCGATTGCCGGATATTTCCGTAAACCCGTGAGGTGGCTTCGTCTGTGTTCAAGCGCGGAAAATGCGCCAGAAACTGCTCCACCTTGCGCTTGGTCAATGCAGGTTTCGTGCTGTTTTCCCAGCCGAACGCTAGCTTACCCAGCACGATATCCGAAAGATAGACGTTGTCGAGTGGCAGGGATTCCAGCGTCTCACGCACCACCGGGTGGCGACCGTTCATCGCGTAAATCCAGATATTGCTGTCAAGCAGATAACGCTTCACGAGACTCGCCCCTACCGTATATCGTCCATGCGCAATGCTTCGTCTGGCGTCTGGTCTTCAATGCCTTCAGGCATGCCATCGATCGGTGGCAGGTGGCCAATAACATCCTTGACCAGCATCGGGCTTTCGCGCAAGACAATTTCGTTTCCACGCCTGGATATAGACACACGTTTTGAGCGCAATTGAAACTCTTTGGGCAGCCTGACGGCTTGGCTGTTGCCTGACATAAAAACGGCGGCTGTAGTTGTGACCATAGTTTGCACCCCAGTATGTTTTGGATATACAAATTGTATATGGCTAAGGTCGAGGCTTGTCGAGCATATAAAGCAGCTGCGCCTTGGCCTCGGGCCATTCACCAGCGCGCATGCTGTACATCACCGTGTCGCGAATCGTGCCGTCGCGGCGCATGGCGTGGCCCCGGATGACACCGTCTTTTTGCGCACCCAGGCGCTCAATGGCCGCTTGCGATGCAAAGTTGAAGTTGTCAGTGCGCCAGCCCACCACATGGCAGCCCAGTGTTTCAAAGGCGTGGCTCATCAGCAGCAGTTTGCAGGTGGAATTGACGTGTGTGCGCTGGCAGCGTGCGGCATACCAGGTGTAGCCAATCTCCAGGCGTTTGACGGCGGGCAAGATGTCGTGGTAGCTGGTCGAGCCCAGCACTTCGCCGCTGGTGGCGTGCGTGACGGCAAAGGCAAAACGGTTATCGGTTTGCAGCGCTGTCTCAATGTAGGCTTTTGCTTCATGGGGCTCGGGTACTGAGGTCACCCGCAGTTTCCACAATTGCCCATCGCTGGCCGCTGCACGAATACCTTCTTCATGCGCCAGGCCCAAAGGCAGCAGGCGCACGTTGCGGGATTCAAGCGTGACGGGTTCTACAAAAGCCATGGTCTCAACCCTCCATCTCATCGGCTTTGGCCTGATTTGCCCGCTGTGTGGCGCGCACGCGGCGCGCAATCTGCAAACCCAGGCCGCCGCCAATACCCACCATCACAATGCCAGCAATCGTTGTGTTGCTGTAACCCGCGTCAAAAATATCGAACCCGAAAAAGCGGCCCACCCAAAACGAGACCAGCGAGCCGCCGACAAAGCCCACAGCATCGGCCAAGCCGTCCATCAACAGTGTTTTTGAATTCATGGCGGGGTCTTTCTAACGGTTGTTGCGCTGCATGAACACCAGCTTTTCAAACAGGCTCACGTCCTGCTCATTTTTAAGCAGCGCACCCACCAGTGGCGGCACGCTGACCTTGTCGTCTTTGCTTTGCAGCGCCTCCAGAGAGATGTCTTCTGCCACCAGCAGCTTGAGCCAGTCGAGCAGTTCGCTGGTGGAGGGTTTTTTCTTCAGGCCGGGCAAACCGCGCACGTCGTAAAACGTTTTCATGGCAGCGGCCAGCAGTTCTTTTTTCAAATCCGGGAAATGCACGTCCACGATTTTGTGCATGGTGTCAGCATCCGGGAACTTGATGTAGTGAAAAAAGCAGCGCCGCAAAAATGCGTCAGGCAGTTCTTTTTCATTGTTGGACGTGATGAACACCAGTGGCCGGTGTCTGGCCCGGATGAGTTCGCGCGTCTCGTAAACATAAAACTCCATGCGGTCGATTTCGCGCAGCAGGTCATTGGGAAACTCAATGTCGGCCTTGTCGATTTCGTCAATCAGCAGCGCCACAGGGGTTTCTGA
>RDZZ01000099.1 GCA_004293655.1 Polaromonas sp.
CAGGGCAATCTGGACTTGAGCCAATCGCACCGCGCCCGCATCACCGTGGACATGCGCGGGCAAACTTATCGCTGGCTGGCCCCGTTTGAGGCCATGCCGGAACGCAGTGATGCGGCAGGTGCGGGCGGCGTCAAAGGGCGGCTGGTCGGCTTTGCAGACAACGGCGGCCTCACGTCCAGCAGCCGCCCGGTGCGTGATTTTCGGGGCTGGTTGTGGCAAGACGGGCGCTGCGTTGACACGCTAACGGCCAGCGACGCGCTGTGTACCCGGCGCTCGTTTGTCAGCGTGCGCCTGCCCATTGAGCTGTTTCGGGACGCAATTTATCAAAAAGCGCCCAGTGCCGTGGTCTGGCCGCCGGCTGACCTGGACCAGATCAAGCTCAGGTTTGAGTTGCTGGCACCCGGCAGTCAAACCGCCTTGTTTGACAGCAACACACCGGGAGCCACCGCGCCTTTTTCATGGTCTGAGCTGACGCCGCTGCTGCTGCCCGGTGAAAAACTGCGGGTGCGCAAACTGGGCAGTGCGGCGCAGTCGGGCGACATCGTGGCCCTGTCGGGGCTTGAGAGCACCGAGCCCGCATCGCCCCTGATCAGCCGCCTGATCCGCAACCTGCAGGTCGAGGGCTACGACGCGCCCATTACCCGGCAAGAGATCATCAGCACCCCGCTGGGGCGCTACGAAGTGGTGCTGACGGGCGATGTGCGCACGGTCAACAAGGCCCTGACGGCGGTGGCAACGCGGGTGTCGTGGTTTGTGGGCGGCATGTTGCTGGCAATTTTTATGACCTGGCTGGCCATTGAGCTGCGCATGATTCGCCGCATCACCGCGCTGACACGGCGCGCTGCTACGCTGTCCACAGGCATTCAGGGGGTGACGAGCGGCGCGATCTCAAGCGACAAACTGGCTGCTGTTGACCTGAGCGATCTGCGCGGCAACGACGAGCTGGGCGTGCTGGCAGGTGGCCTGCAAGACCTGCTCCAGCGTGTGAACGAAGACGTGCGGCGCGAACACATTCGCCTGGCACACGAGAAAGACACCTGGCACGCCGTGGGCCATGAAATCATGTCGCCGCTGCAGTCCCTCATGGTGCTGCATGGCGACAGTGCTGACCCGGCGCACCGCTACATCAGCCGCATGCAGCAGGCGGTGCGCGTGCTGTACGGCAGCGCGTCACCCAGCGAAGCCTTCGAGTCCAGCGCACTGAATGTGCAGACGCTGGACGTGAATGCGTTTTTAAGCCACGTCGCAGGCAATGCAGAAGCCGCAGGCATTCCCGGCGTGACGTTTGCGCCCGGCACGCTGGCGGTGATGGTGCGCGCCGACGAGTATTCACTTGAAGACGTGGTCTCGCACATTCTGCGCAACGCCGAGCGCTACCGCACCGCCCAGACACCGATAGCGATTGCCTTGAGCCTGCAAGCCCAAGATGCCGTGGTGACCATCAGCAACCAGGGCCCGCCCATTGCGCCCGGCTTGCTGGACAAGATATTTGAGTACGGCGTTTCAGACCAGCAGGACGCAGGCGCCTTGGGCCAACGCGGCCAGGGCCTGTTTGTGGCCAAAACCTACATGGCCAAGATGGGCGGGACGATCACCGCCCGGAACACGGAGGACGGGGTGTGCTTTGAGCTGCGGCTGCAGACGGGAGGGTTGGGGCATTGAGAAAAAACAAAGCCCCCAAACCGCCGGTAAGCAGCTTGGGGGCCTGTACTGCTGGCCAGGCCGATAAGCCCCGCTGCAGTGTGCAACAAGTATCGCCCGGCAAGCGCCGAATAATTTGCTTGATTTGCCACGTTATTGAATCAATTCAGATTAAAAATCTGAAAATCTGCATAAATCAGATAAATTGACTGCATGGACACCCTAGACCGAAAAATCCTTCAGGCTTTGCAGCTTGACGCGCGTTGCAGCCTGCAAGACATCGGGCAAAAAGTAGGCCTGAGCGCTTCGCCCTGCTGGGGTCGTATCAAAAAAATGGAAGAAGCCGGGGTGATTGAGGGCTACACCGTGCGGCTCAATGCGCAGGCACTCGGCCTGGGGGACACGGTGATGGTGCAGGTCACGCTGGACAGCCACTCTGACAACACGCTGGAAAAATTTGGCGAAACGCTGGCGGCGATTCCCGAGGTGATTGAGGCCTGGCTGGTGTCGGGCGAGTACGATTATTTGCTGCGCATTGCGGTCAAAGACACCAAGGACTACGAGCGCCTGCTGCGCGAACGGCTCTACAAAATCAAGGGCATACGCCACAGCAAATCGAGCTTTGTGCTGCGCACGCTGAAAAAAGCTGACCTGCCGCTGCTGGGTTGAGCGACAGTCACCGCGCCTGCAAGCCCTGTGCAGAGGGTGCCCGAAGATGTACAGGCAGATGTGCGGGCAGATGTGCGGGCAGATATTCAGGCATAGGTCACCCAGCCGGCATGCTCAGGCGCATCAAGGTGTGGCAGCGTGTTGTAGGTCACCAGCATGTGGCGCTTGGGTGTGAAGGCAAATTCAGTCACCGATGTGTTGCGGATGCGCAGGTTCAGCTCTATGGTGGTCTCCGGGCTGGTACGCAACACATGGCCCACAGCGGTGGCAATCGGCCCGCCGCTGGAGACCAGCAGAACGTTGCCGGTGTGCGTAGCGCGAACATGGTCCAGCGCACCGGTGACGCCCGCCACAAAGTCGCCATATGCTGGCATGCCTTTGGGGCTGACCACACCGTCCATCCATTGCCTGAGACCATCGCGCAGCAGGCGGAAGTGGCTGCGGTACATCTCGGGCGATGTGGGCTTTTCCAGCTTGTGCGGGTAAATGGCCGCGATCACCGCTTCGCTGTCGTATTCATTGAGTCCTGGCCAGCGAGTCGCTTCGAGCGCTGTTTGCATGCCCTCACAAATGCCTGCGAAGGTATGGGTCTGGCGCTGCAGTGTGCCCGTTAACGCTGCGTCAAACGTGACGCCCCTGGTTTTGAAATACTCGCCCAGCCGCACGGCTTGCCGCACGCCCAGCTCGCTGAGCACATCGTAGTCATCCGCGCCAAACGAGGCCTGGCCATGGCGCACAAGGTAGAGGGTTCCCATGACGGCTATTGTGCGGCGACGGGCATCGGGTGCGTGTCGCTTGGGCGATGGTGCGGTTTTTATTGAAGCAAATTGGCCTCTGCAGCAGGTTTTACGGGCATTTCATGCTATGGAAAAAATAGCATTTCAGCAGCCAGCGCGTGCTCGGCAGCCCGTACACCGCAGGGCGGTGTATCTTTTTGCGCAAGCGCCTGACTCGGTGGCGTAATTTCACTGCTGTTTCGGCCATCTATCCGCTGTTGCAAGGGCAAGCTATCATCCCGCAGGCGATTGCCCCGCGCCTGTGTCTGGCTGCACATCATCCGGCAGCTCATCCCTCTGAAAAGCCCAGCGTGGTTTGACACCATCGCCCTCATCTCTACCTAAGGAACAAAAAAATGGAAAAAATTCTCTCAAGCTTTGGGGCGCTGCTTTATGGCATGCGCTTCACCATGCTGTTTTTTTATGTGGGCCTGGTGGGCATCATTTTTGGTATTTTGGGTAAATTCATCTATGAGACCTACAAGCTGATGCACACGCTGATTTTTGGTGAGCTGGAGAAGATCGGACTCATCATCAAGGTGCTGGAACTGGTGGACATGACGATGGTGGCGCAGCTGGTCTGGGTGGTGGCACTGGCCGGTGTCTCGCTTTTTGTCACCACTGGGCATTTTGACAAGGCCCACATCAAAAAACCAGACTGGCTGGACCATGTCAACACCTACAACCTCAAGCTGAAGCTGGCGTTTGCCATCATTTCGATTTCAGGCGTGCATGCGCTGAAGACTTACCTCAGTGGCAGTCTGGATTTGCAGAGCATCCAGATCGTGACCATGGTGGCGGTGATTCATTTCACCTTTGTGTTGTCTGCCATCGGCATTTCGTTTGCCGAAAGACTGACGCGCGAGAGTTAATGAACTCAGCTGTGAGACAGGGCAGCTTGAGGCTGGCTACACATCCAGACGCAACTGCTCACCGCCCCGATAAACGTCAGCCGGGCCTGTCGGTGGTTTTTCAGGTGGGCGCCTGGGGCTGCTGCGGGAGCCAGATGCCTCCATCCGCGCACGGTTCGGGTTGCGCGAGCCGTGTTTGTCAAACACTTTTTTGGCCTCGCTTTGCACGGCAGGCTCGGCTTTCTTACCGTAGATCTTGTCTTTGGCCGCTTGCGTGGCAGCCTTCAGGTCAACAATCGGCAAAGGATAGTTGAGCGGTGGCGCGGGCGCCAGCCAGGGTTCGTGGATGAACTGCACTGCTACGTCTTTAAGTTCAGGCACCCACTGGCGAATGAACAGGCCCGTCGGGTCCTGGTCATGGCTTTGCTTGATGGGGCAGTACATGCGAATGGTGTTGATGCCCGTCACGCCGGACTGCATCTGGCACTGGCTCCAGTGAATGCCAGGCTCAAAATCAGTGAACTGCCGCGCCAGATACAAGCCACTGTGCCGCCAGTGCAGCCAGAGTTGGTAGGCGGCAAAACTCATGAGCATGGCGCGCATGCGAAAGTTGATCCAGCCGGTGGCGCGCAGGCTGCGCATGCAGGCATCGACAAACGGAAAACCCGTGCGGCCTACACACCACGCACGCAAGCGGGCCTGCTCGGCTATCTGCAATTCGCCTTCATTGCGCAAGTGGTCAAAGCCCCGGTTAACGTTGCGGTGCTCAATGGCGGGTTCAGACTCCAGCTTTTGAATAAAGTGGCAATGCCAGTGCAGGCGGCCTTCAAAACTTTTGAGTGACTGCAAAAAGCTCTCGGGCCGCTCGCTGGCGGATAGACGACTCAAGCGGCTTCGCTGCGTGGCCACGGCCTGGATGCATTCACGCACGCTGAGCGTGCCCCACGCCAGATGTGCCGAAATGCGTGAGCAACTCCCGGGGGCGGTCACGGGGCTGGACATTTCAAACCGGTAATACTGGCCGCGCCGCTCTAAAAATGTGAGCAGCTCCAGCAGCGCCTGCGAGCGCCCGCCGTGTTTTCTAAGCGGCTTGTCGTGCCCGCGCATGCCCAATGCTGGCGCACCCAGTTCGCCGCACAGTGGCAAGCCCTGCAGTGCAGCGGCGGTGGCCCAGCGCACGCCTTGCGGCGCGGCAAGCAGGCCGGACTGCATGCGCTGCAGGTGGTGGGCGCTCCAGCGGTTGCGCCCGCCCAGGCACTTCAGGCGGCGCACCACGCCATTGCTGGCAAACTCGCGCCACGCCACGCCATGGGCAAGGCACCAGGCCGCAACGTCCAGGTCACGCTGGTAGCTCCAGCTGTTGCCAGTTTCTTCGTGGCTGACCAGAGTCAAGCTACCGAATTGGGTGCGAAGCCGACTCAAGACATCCAGCATGTCGCCCTGCATGCGGCACAGGCCGGGGTGGGAGTCAGTGTGGCCATGGGTTTGCGCATCATGTTGCACCCAGTCGCTCAACTCGCTCAAGCATTCGTTGGCAAAGCCCAGGTGCTGCACGGCCATGTCGGGTTGCTGCCACATGGCGGGCTCGTACACCCACAGCGGCAACACCGCACCACCGCTGGCCTTTGCCCATACGGCAGCATTGGCCAGCGGCGCGTGGTCATGCCAGCGCACATCTTTTTTAAACCACACCACGTACATCATGCGGGCAGTTTAGTGGTGTGCAGATGGCTGTGCTGCCCGACAGGCTCTGGGCGCTGCAAGGCCGGGTGACGCGGTGTGACTGGACAAGTCAAGTTGCCATCGCCCAAAACCCAGCCTCGGCAGCAATTCATTGATCACCTGCATACAAGCCTCGCCAAGCCCGAGGGGCAGGCAAACCGCCCCAGCACAAGCAC
>RDZZ01000100.1 GCA_004293655.1 Polaromonas sp.
GCTCATGGCGTCCACCCGGCTGGTCTGGTCCACCACGCCGGCGTTGTTGACCAGCGCACACAGGCGGCCAAACTTGGCATCGACCTTTTCAAACATGGCCAGCACATCGGCCTCGCGGGCCACATCACCTTGCACCGTGATGGCTTGCCCGCCATCGGCACGAATCAGCCGCACCACCTCATCGGCGGCCAGCGAATTGGCGGTGTAGTTCACAGCGACTGCGTAGCCGTGTCTTGCGGCCAGCAAAGCCGTGGCCGCGCCGATGCCGCGCGAGCCGCCAGTGATCAAAACAACATTGGACAAAACTTGTCTCCTGCAAAATAGGGGGAACCCGTGTACAAACCGGGCAGCTGACGCACGGTTGAGGTGTACTGCAATGTACTTGAATTGCCGCTTTGAAGTGCCGGTTTGAGGTAACGCCAAAAATGACAACTTTTCTCACCCGAGACCGCCATGAACCCACCGATTGACTATTACTTCACCCCCCAAAGCCCCTGGACGTATCTGGGCCACGAACGCTTTGCACGCATGGCCCGCGCCGCAGGCCGCGCCGTGCGCCTGCTGCCCACTGATTTTGGCCGGGTGTTCGCCGCCTCGGGCGGGCTGCCGCTGGGCCAGCGTGCGCCGCAACGCCAGGCTTACCGGCTGGCAGAGCTGCAGCGCTTTTCTGCGTACCTGGCGCTGCCATTGCACGTCAAACCTGCGTTCTTCCCGGTGTCAGGCGATGCCGCTGCGCGGCTGCTGATTGCCGTTGACCAGCACGACGGGGCGGACGCCGCCATGCAGCTGGGCAGTGCAATTTTCAGCGCGGTCTGGGCGCACCAGCGCAACATTGCCGATGACGCCACGCTGGCGGGTTTGCTGGCGGAGCGTGGTCTGGATGCCGCCCGGCTGGCACAGTCGCACAGCCAAGCCGTGCAGGCGCAGTACGACGCCAATACCCAGCAAGCGATTGACCAGCAGATTTTTGGCGCGCCCAGCTACGTGCTGGATGGCGAGATTTTCTGGGGCCAGGACAGGCTGGACTTTTTGCAGCGCAAACTCGGGCTTGTTTAGGTTTCTTTGTTTGTGACTACAAAGATCGAAGGCAGTGAAGTCATTCAACGCTTCAGGCGCAGAGAACGCAGAGCAAGACGAGAGGGGAAATAACTTTTGTTTCTTTCTCTGCGGTTCTCTGCGTACTCTGCGCCTGAAGCGTTGAAGGTTTCCTTATTCCGCGAGGTTGGTAGTTACCTTTTTTCACACTTTTTCAACATTCAAACAGGAGCATTCACATCATGGGCCAATTCATCCCACTGACCTCTGCAGACGGCTTTGGCGTGTCAGCCTACGTCGCCCATCCCGAGGGCACGCCCAAGGCTGCCGTTGTGGTGCTGCAAGAGATTTTTGGCGTCAACTCGCACATTCAAGGCGTGACCGACCGCTTTGCCGCGCAGGGCTATCTGGCCATTGCACCGGCCACGTTTGAGCGGGTCAAAACCGGTGTCGAGCTGGGCTACACCGATGCCGACATGACCGCAGGCTTTGGCCTGAAAATGGCGGTTGAAGCCTTGCCCGGCCCAGGCGTGATGCCCGACATCCAGGCTGCCATCGACTACGCCGCCCAGACCAGCGGCGGCAAGGTCGGCATCATCGGGTTCTGCTGGGGCGGCCTGCTGGCCTGGCGCGCTGCCTGCACCTTGAGCGGACTGAGCGCTGCCGCACCTTATTACGGCGGCGGCATGACGTCTGAAGAGGAAATCGCACGCACCCCCCAGTGCCCCGTCATGGCCCATTTCGGTGACCAGGACCACTGGATTCCGCTCGAAGGCGTGACTGCGTTTGCCACTGCACAGCCTGAAGTCGAGGTGCATGTGTACGCCGCCAACCACGGCTTTAACTGCGACCAGCGCGGCTCCTTCAATGAAGCTGCGGCCCAGCTGGCACGCGAACGCACACTGGCCTTTTTTGCAGCCAAACTGGCTTGACGGCCATGCCCCGCGTCGTCAACTTGAAGTCAAATAGGCCGTTAGCGCATTGTTTCAGGGCGTGTGCAGCTACTTTTTTGATAGCGTTGGCACCATTGACACAAGCTGCTGACTACACTGGGCCGCTGTTTGACGCCCACCTGCACTACAACGAAGAAGCGTGGAATGGCCAGACGGGCCCCCACACGGTTGCTGACGTGCTGGCGCGCATGAAACGCAACGGTGTCCAGGGGGCGCTGGTCAATTCGCGTCCCAACGATGGCAGCAAAGCCCTGGTCGCTGCAGCGCGGGGCTCGGCTGATCTCATGGTGGTGCCCTTTGTTCGCCTGTACCGCAACCGGGCCGACTACGACAGCTGGTTTCGCGATGAGAGCATTTACGACATGGTGCTGGCCGAGCACGCCCGGGGTGCCGGGGTGGACGCCAGCCGTGTCGAGTTTCGTGGCATTGGCGAGTTCCATTTGTACGACAGCGCCAACGCCAACCAGCCGGTCGCTAAAAAACTGATGCTGTTCGCTGAAGAAAAAAACCTCGCTGTGCTGGCCCATGTCGATGACGCAGCGATTGACCTGCTGATGGCCCACACCCCCTCCAAAGGCCAAAAGCTGCGCCTGATCTGGGCGCACACCGGCATTGGCGGCACGCCCGTCGCGCGGGTCGATGCGCTTTTGGCCCAGTACCCGCTGTTGATGGGTGAGCTGTCTTATCGGCCTGGTTTGACGTGTGAGGGTGGCAAGCTGTGTACGGAGTGGCGCACGCTGCTGCTCAAATACCCTGGCCGCTTCATGGTCGGCTCAGACACCTGGGTCAACCAGCGCTGGCAGCATTACGACGACACCATGCAGGGCTACCGTGCTTGGCTGGGAGACTTGCCGCCAGACGTGGCGCGCAAGATTGGCTGGAGCAATGGGGCGGATTTATTTGGTCTGAAGTAACCGATCAGCGCAAGCCGTGTTGTCCCAGCCATGCGAATATTTGCGGCCAGAGCGTCACACCCGTCTGCTGACGAAAGTAACCCATGTGCCCCACCTGCTGCACGCCCAAGCTGGCAGGCTGCAAGTCAATCGCCTCAACCTGCGCATTGGCATAGCCTTTGAAAAATGCATCACGCGAAGCAGGTGGTGCCCACAAATCATCGGTACTCACGGCAGCGCCAATCGGTATGCGCACGTCAGCGAATTTGTCGGTGATCGCTTTGGCCTCGGGGTCGTCAAAAAAGTAATTTGGCAGGGCGCACCAGCGCTTCCAGTCGCGGTACACGCCCATCGGCAAATCTTCACCCGCGCCCAGTTTGCTCATCGGGTGGTAGCCGTAAAGGCGAGTGCCAATTGGCCCGAGCACATTCCACATTGCCCACACGCGGTAGCGTTCGGGGCGTGGCATCCAGCCGTGCCAGCCTGCGCCCGCGCCGCACACATACGCGGCTTGCAGCACATTCGCATCAGGCAACTGGCCAATCGCATGACCGCCCAGGCTGTGGCCCACCAGCCAGACTTTGCCGCGCGCCGTGGCGTAGCCCACAGCCGCCGCCAGGTCCAGCGTTGACCAGTCGGCGTACTGCATCTCAAAGCCTTTGAGCGTGGCGGGTTTGGACTCGCCAATGCCCCGGTAGTCAGTGGTGACGACATTCACGCCGCGAGCCTGCGCAAACTCGGCAAAGCGCCGGTAAAAGCCACGCGGCACACCCGTGGCACTGGCGATGACGATGAACTGTTCGCTGGGGGCGGGGTAGTGTGTGGCGGCCAGTTCATAGCCGTCAGCAGCGCGCAACGTTAAAATTTGCGGTGATTGATTTGTCATGCGGCAAGTGTAGTACTAACTAGACCGGTCGGTTTAATCATGAATTTTTATCTGCATTGCTATGATGCAGGCCATGCAGTCCAACACACCAGCGCCCTTGCCGCTCACTACAGACACCCGCGAGCGTTTGCTGGTGGCCGCGCAGCGGTTGTTCCGAAAGCGCGGCTACCACGCCACGGGCCTGAGCGACATTCTGGAGGCGGCACAAGCGCCTAAAGGCTCGCTGTATCACCATTTTCCGGGCGGCAAAGAGGCGATTGGCGTGTGCGTGGTGGAGAAAATCTCACACAGTATTTTGGGCCTGTTAACGCAAAGCCGGGCCCGCAGCACACAGGCCGTCATTCGCCAGGCGGGTGCGCAAATGCAGACCGCGATGGAAAAAACAAATTACGAACTGTGTACGCTATTTGCATCATTTACAGCAGAGCGAAAAACCTCCCCACAACTTGGCTTGGCCGTCACGCTGGCCTATGGCGAGTTAACGGCAGCGATTCAAGCACTGCTGCTGCGCGATGGACTGACGGCACGTGCCGCCAAGGACAAAGCTTTGCTTGTCACGGCGCTGATCGAAGGCGGCTTGCTGCTGTCGCAGGCGCAATCTGACTCCATGGCTTTCAAACTGGCACTTAAACAGGCGGTAGCGATCTGCACCGTGTCGCCCCATGATTGAACTCCACACTACTACCCCAGCACCGCATCAATGGCACCGCGCATCCTGTTGGAGGAGCTGTGTGTTGCGTATCAACGCGTGTTGGTACGCCCTGCAGTGGTCCGGACGATGGCTGCTGAAGGCTTGGCGCAGCCTTGGGTTTGAGGGGTTTTATAAAGGTCAACGTGAAGCAAGCAAAAGCTACTCGCCGTATTCAAAGGCGTTTTAGTGGAGCAAAGTCAAATACTCGCTGCGTTTGTTGGCCATCACCTTGAAGCTGCGCAACAAGTGGGCAAGTTCTGTATCAGTGATGCCGTACAAATGGGCCACCAGCTTGTCGTTTTGCGCACGCAGCGTGTCTTGCGCCTTGGCGGTTTGCGGCATGTCTTTGGGCTGCACGTTAAACAGCGGGGCCAGCTCGGCAAAGTCATCCCACGACGCGGCCAGACTCAGCAGCAGCGCGTTTTTGGCGAGCTGGGCGTAGTCGGGGTTGGCCCGTATCTCGGCGTCTGTGGGTTGCAGCATGGGCAGGCGGTAGAGGTAGGTTTGGCTGACGTTGATTTGAATCATCTGCCGGGCCAGCCAGTCCACAGGCAAGCTGTTGAACAACGCCAGCGCAAACAGCAGGCGCAGTGGGGGCACCGCCTGCACGCTGACCTGTCCATCCGGGTTGAGAAAATAGTGTTTGGGCTTGCTGACAAACATCGAGTGACCCGAGCCGCAGTTCTTGGGCAACAATGCAAAAATCAACGTGCGCTCGTCGGTATCGCGGGCAATCGTGCGAAATCCCAGTTTCAAAAACTCACGGTCATAGCGGATGGACGCTTCATATTTGGCAACCTCTGCCCTTGGTACGCCCAAATCTTGCGCCATGCGGTGTAGCTCTTTACTTTTCAGGCGTTCGTCAAAGGCTTTTGCATCAAGCCAGTACTGGGGCGTTTCAAACGCGTGGCTGTACTGCCAAATCATCTTGCCTTCAAACAGCGGCAGTAAGTCGGGAGTGCTTTTTTCAATGAACAGATCTTTGTCATTCGTCATGTCCAATTCACGCCGAAAGTCCAGCCACTGGGGCGAGAGCGCGGTATGCGCGCTGTAGCACTTTTGCAAAATTGGCAGATCAGCGCCATCACGCAATTCCATCAACGCCCACTGGTTGGGTGACAGCGCTCTCAGTGTTGCCAGTGGGTAAGCAATGCGACGTGATGCGTTGTCCAGCTCAGAAGGCTCAAGCACGTAGAACGCCGTATCGATTGCTTTTTCTGGTGAGCTATCCGGCGCGCTGTTCACAACCTGCATCAACGCAAATTTGTAGCTGCGGTGAACGTCTTGAAAGATTCCTTTGTTGTTTTCAAAACTGTAGAAAAACGGCATCTGGCAGTGTGTGAAGATGTGCCGTCGAAGCCCCATGGAGCC
>RDZZ01000101.1 GCA_004293655.1 Polaromonas sp.
GCGGCGGCTTCAATGTCGTGCAATGTCAACATGCTAGACCCCCTGGCTGTTGAGCTGCACAACACCTTTTGGCGTTTGCAGCGTGGCGACAAGATGTGCCGGGCCTGGATGGATGCCGACACCTGCCAGGTCGAGTGCCTGATAAGCAGCGCGCAGCAGGTGAGCTTGCGGGTGGCAAACCTGCAGCGCTTCCAGCGTCACGCCAGAGGCCGCCATGTTGTGCGTCGGATGCACCGCGCCCCATTCAATCAGGGTGGGCAGCGTGCCATTGAACAAGCGCTGGCCGTCATCGCGCACGGTGATTTTCCAGGCCAGCAGGCCGTTGGGTGTCATGCGCGATGCCTCCAGCAGCGGGCCACGGTCGATGCCCTGCGCTGCCAAAGCTGCAACCGCGTTGCCCGCTTTCGTCATGCTGGCCACAAAGTGGATCAGCTGTGGCCCGGTGCGGGCCAATGTGTGCTGCAGACTGTCTGCATCAAGGTCAAACCAGCGCCTGTGGCAATCTGTACGGGCTTTAGTTGCTTCTGAATTGATAGCAATGATCTCAAAATAGGCAGCCGGATAGCCCGCTGACGCTATGTTGAACAACCGGTTGTGCGTACCCATCAGCGGGTGTTCGCCGCCCGGCCCAGGCGTGATGCCCAGCGTGCTTTCGCACCAGGCCACGCCCTCGGCCAGGCTGGTGGCCGCCACGACGAGGTGATCGAGTTGAGCTGTCATGCGCTACAGCGTGACGCTGCCGTCAATGCAGGTCACCGACTGGCCGCCCACCCAGACCTGCCCCGAGGCATCGCGCGCCAAGGCAAGCTCCCCGGCGCGGCCCAGGCACACGCCTTGTGAAGCGGTATAACGCTCAGGCATGTGCCCGTCGGCCATGAGCCACTGGGCCAGGCTGGCGTTCAAGCTGCCCGTGACCGGGTCTTCATTGATGCCGATGCTCGCTGCAAAGCCGCGCACTTCAAGGTCGGGGCTGAAGGCGATGCTTTTGTCGTTCTTCTCGTTCTGGACAAACGCCTGGGACTCCCGGTTGATGCGGCCAATCAGCGGTGAAGCTGCATTTTTGACATAAATGCCCGCCACGCCAACCTTGACATCCATGCTGTCCAGCTCTGCGTGGTTGGGGCTTAACTGCAGCACGGTCTCGGGGCTGTCGAGCAACACACCCAGCCACACCGGGCCGTTGTCCAGCAACTGGGCGGCCACGATGTGTGCGGCCTGCACACCCAGCGCTGCTGCAACGCGGGCCAACACCACCGGGCTGGGTGCAGAGCGGCCAAGCGGCGGTGCCGCAAAAGCCAGCTGCTCTGCGCTGCCTGACCCTTCACGCCGAATCTTCACCAGGCCCTGCTTGCACTCCTGCACAATGAATTCGCTGCTTTTTGGCTTGCCACCTGCCTGCAGCCAGCTGTGGCAACTGCCCAGCGTGGGGTGCCCGGCAAACGGCAGCTCGCCGCCGGGCGTGAAGATGCGCACGCGGTAATCAGCCGTGGGGTGGGTGGGTGGCAGTAAAAACGTGGTCTCTGACAGGTTGGTCCACTGCGCAAAGCGCTGCATGGTCACGTCGTCAAGACCTTCGCCCTCAAGCACCACGGCCAGCGGGTTGCCAAAGTAGGGCGTGGCGGTGAAAACGTCAATTTGTTTGAAGGGGCGTTGGTGCATGTGTTTTCCAGATTAAAAATTATTCACAAGGAGATCAAGGAGGCAGCGTGATGAAGGTGATGGGTTGGAGTTTTTCTCTTGTTTTTACGCCTGCTTGTACTTTTTGGCTTACTTTTTGGCTTACTTTTTGGCTTGCCTCCTGACCTCCTTGTTCAGCCCGGCAGATTGGCTTTCAAGACCCCGGCCAGCGCCGCAATGCCGGTGTGAATCTCATCGACCGAGGCGGTCACAAACGACAGCCGCAACGTGTTGGCCTGCGCCTGCCCGCTGTAGAACGCGGCACCGGGCACATACGCCACATTTTGCTCAACGGCGTGGGGCAACAGCTCAACGGCGTTCATGCCCAGCGGCAGTTTGAGCCACAAAAACATGCCGCCATCGGGCGTATTCCACTGCACACCCGTGCCTGCCAGATGCGTGCTCAAGGCTTGCAGCATGGCCTCACACTGCGCCTTGTACAGCGCCCGAATGGTCGGGACGTGGCTGTCCAGAAACCCGGTTTTCAGCACCTCATACACCATGCGCTGGTTAAAACTGGGCGTGTGCAGATCAGCCGCCTGCTTGGCTTGCAGCAGCTTGGGGTAGAGCGACGGGGGCGCGACCAGAAACCCGAGGCGCAAGCCCGGTGCCAGTGTCTTGCTGAAGCTGCCCATATAAATACAGCCGTCGGGGTTGCGCGCTGCAAGCGTGGGCGGCGGGGCTGAGTCAAACCACAAATCGCCGTAGGGGTTGTCTTCCACCATGGGCAAGCCAAGGCGGCTGGCCTCCAGGCTGAGCTGCGCGCGCCGGGCTTCGCTCATCGACTGACCCGTGGGGTTCTGAAAGTTTGGCAGCACGTACAAAAACCGCGCGCCAGGCGCTTTGGCACACAGGTCAGCCACGTCAATGCCTTCTGCATCACTGGCCACACCGACAAACGCCGGCTCCATGGGCGTGAAAGCCTGCAGCGCGCCGAGGTAGGTTGGTGTCTCGACAAGAACTTTGGCATCTTTGTCGATCAGGATTTTGGCGATCAAATCCAGCGCCTGCTGGCTGCCGGTGGTGATCAGCACCTGCGCGGGGTCAACGCGCCACGGCAAGCCTGCCGCAGTGCTTTGCTGCATCAAATCATGTGCAATCCACTCGCGCAGCGGCGCATAGCCTTCGCTGGCGGCGTACTGCAAAGCCGCGCGGCCGTCGGTGGCAAGCACGGCCTGGCAGGCCGCTGCAAAGGCTTCAACCGGAAAGGTTTTGGGTGAAGGCAAGCCACCCGCAAAGCTGATGATGCCGGGCTTTTCCGTGATCTTCAAAATCTCGCGAATCACGGAAGGGTTCATTTTTTCGGCGCGCTGCGCTTGTGTCCATTGCATGGGGTGGCTCCTTTTTATTTGGCTTAGACGGGGGGCGGGCGGGGTCATTTTCAACGCGGAGAAGAGGAGCGCGCGGAGGACGCGGAGGTTAAATTTCTCAATTGAGGGGCGCCTTTGTTTGGCCTTTCTCAGCGTCCTGCGCGCCACGCCTGTTCTGCGTGTTGAGGATTTTTAAGTGTTTGAATCTTTACTCAGGGCGACGAATCAACAGGCATTTTCTTGCCCATGAAAACCGTGGCAATCACAGCCAGCCCGAAACCCACTGTGACCATGTCCAGCCGCTCGCCCAACAACGGCACAGCAAACAGCATCGACAAAAACGGCTGCACCAGTTGCACCTGGCTGACGCGCACCGTGCCACCCAGCGCCAGGCCACGGTACCAGGCAAAAAAGCCCAGCCACATGGAAAACACCGCAACGTACCCAAACGCCGCCCAGGTCACGGCCTTGAGCGGGGCCGTGGGGTAAGTCAGCAGCGCCAGCGGCACCGTCAGTGGCAGCGACAACACCAGCGCCCAGCAGATCACATGCTCAGCCCGCATCTGCTGGGACAATTTGGCACCACAGCCGTAGCCCACTGCCGCGCACAGCATGGCGGCCAGCAGCAGCAGGTCTGCAAAGTGAATCGACAACCCGGCGTTGCCCGAGCGCAGTATGGCAAACGTCACCACCATGGCACTGCCCAGCGCCGCGCATAACCAAAACCCTTTTGACGGCCGCTGGCGGTGCAGCAGCGCACCCACAGCCGCCGTGGCTAACGGCAGCACGCCCACAATCACGCTGGCATGCACGGCCTCGACATAACGCATGGCAATGGAAGTCAACAGCGGAAACCCAAACACCACGCCCAGCGCCGTAATCGCCAGAGGCAAGCCGTGCTGGCGCTGCGGCAGCGGCGCGCGTGTTGCCAGCAAAAACACCGCAGACAGCCCGGCGGCCACCACCGCTCTGCCAAAGGCAATAAAGGCCCCCGACATTTGCGGCGCGTCAGGCGTGCCCACGGCCAGCCGCGTCATGGGCAGGGTGACCGAGAAAATCACGATGCCCAGCAGGCCCAGCCAAAGCCCTTTGTTGTTTAGCGAGTCTGATGTTGGCAAGGTGGTCACAGCGCGAGCATCCATAAAGCAGTAGCCACCAGCACCAGTGCCATGGCTCGGTTAAAAACCAGCAAGCGCCTGCCTGAACCCTCAGGGCCAGCGAGCCAGTCGCGCAGCAGCGAGCCTGCCAGCGCATACGTCAGGTTGCTGACAAACGCATAAGTCAGCATGACAGGCAACACCACGGCAAAGCGCAGGCCGGGGTCAGTGCGTCCGGCAATCCAGCCGCTGACGATGCTCAGGGCCAGCATCCAGGCCTTGATGTTGACGAACTGCAGCGCAGCGCCTTGCCAGAACGTGACATTGGCACGGCTGGCACCCGTCGGACCTGACGCAGGGCGTTGTGCCAGCTTCAAAGCCAGCCACAGCAGATAGCCCACGCCCAGCACTTTGACCACCCAGGCCAGCAGCGGCACAGCCAGCACCAACCCACCCAAGCCCAGCGCACACAAGCTCAGCAGCACACCCCAACCCACGGGCACAGCGCACACAAACGGCATGGCGCGCCGCAAGCCGTAATTAGCCGCCAGTGCGGTAGACAGCGTGGTGTTGGGCCCCGGCGAGAAACTCATCGCGGTGGCCAGCACCAGAAGTGCCGTAAATTCTTGCCAGTTCATGGTTCTGACTTTATAGTTAAAACCAGTACACCACCCATACAGTCAAGGCTACAAATTACTAAACTGTACTGCTGGCTTTATCAGTACAGACAACCCCGATTAACCCCACCATGCTGATGAAAACCGCCTCCCAGTCGCTGACCGAGCAGCTCTGCGCCCGCTTTGCCGAGCGCATTCGCCACCGCTTGCTGGCCCCCGGCGCGCGCCTGCCGTCGGTGCGGCTGTGTGCCGAACAACAAGGCGTGAGTGTCTCCACCGTGGTGGCAGCTTATGACCAGTTGCAAGCGCAGGGGCTGGTGGTGGCCCGCAAGAACAGCGGCTTTTTTGTGCGCGACGGCTCGCCTGCCAGCGTCAGCTTGCCAAATCAAGCATCAAATAGGGCACCACAGCACGTTACACAAGGGCCAGCAGCTATTGAAACCATAGCAAATGATGTCGCCCATCCGCTGGCAGACAGCCACAACGCTCGCCACACACCGCTAAGCGCGCCGGTAGATGCCACTGCCTTGATTCGCGGCATGTTTCACACCGTCAGCAAAAAACCGCAGCCTGGCATGGGCGTGTTTCCGCCCGACTGGCTGGACACCACCTTCATGCCCACTGCTGTGCGCAAAGTCACCACCGCCCAGTGTCTGCGGGACTTTTCGCTGCAGTATGGCGAGCCCAAAGGCGACATGGGCCTGCGCCGTGCGCTGTCGCAAAAATTGGGCGCCCTGAATGTGCATGCCGCACCCGAGCACATCATCACCACTGTCGGGGCCACCCATGCGCTCGATGTTGTCAGCCGCACCCTGCTGCGCGCCGGGGACTGCGTGATGGTTGAAGAGCCCGGCTGGGCCGTGGAGTTTGCCCGGCTGCAAGCCCTGGGCATGCGCATTCTGCCCGTACCGCGCCTTGCCGCCGGGCCAGATCTGGACGTGATGGCTCAGTACTGCAAGCAGCACGCTCCGAAGCTGTTTGTCAGCGTCAGCGTGTTTCACAACCCGACGGGCTACATCTTGAGCCCCGGCAGTGCGCACCGGGTGCTGCAACTGGCCAACGAGCACAACTTTCATAT